>JAJUHF010000037.1 GCA_029268045.1 Anseongella ginsenosidimutans | reverse complement strand
GCCGCTGAGCATGCTGCCGGCCATTTTAAGCGCCGCCCGCCGGTATTCCGGGGCTGGGTGTTTCATGGCTTCAAAAAGGTATTTCTCTGCCCCGCCGGCCTGCACGAGCAGGCTGAGTGCAGCAGTACGCGCATGGATCTGTTGGGATGTCCTGGCTTTTTTCAGAAGCTTTTTCGCCAGCTTGCCCGCGCGTTTTTTCTCGCCCGTTTCAATTAAGCGTTCCATGTACTGAAGATAGGATGAGGTCGCGTTGGTTTCGTCAAAACCATAACCCACCCCGGCTGCGGCCCGTTCCAGAAGTTTTGCCGAACCCGGACTGCCTGTTCTGGCCAGGGCGTACAAAGCGACCTTGCGGAGGTCTTTGTTCTGGCTTTGGGCGTGGGTTTCCAGCTCACCTGCCGCTGGGACATAACGCATGTCACCAAGCGCCTGGATAAGCGATAAACGACAGGGCTCCGGAGCCCCAGCCAGGGCAAGCAGGAGCGCCTCACCCGCTTTGGATCCCCCAATGTGCGCAAGCGCCCGCGCCGCAGGGTCGCAGAGACGGGGATCGGCCAGGTAAGGCTGCAGGACGGCCACGGATTCTTCATCGCCTACCATCCGCAACTGGCTGATCAAAAACGCTTTTACTTCCTTGTCAGCTGCTTTTTCAAGGCTCAGGCAGTAGGCTCGCTGCGCCAGCTTCCGCCAGGTTTCCCGGCCGGGCTGGCTTACATAAAACGAGAATCCCCCCAAGGCGTATTCCAGTTTGGAATTATCACCTTCACCCGGCGGGGACAGCATCCCCGCCAGCTGGGCGATGCCGGCTTCGCCCAGACCGGCTATTTCCTTTGCGTTCGCCTCCAATTCTCCGGTATTTTCAGCCGGGATCTGAGCCAGCACATCCGCAATGCGGGTGGAGATGGTGCGGTTTTCATCAAGCTGCGCCAGGGCCGCCCCCTGAATGATCGTTGCAGCGAATAGGGATAAGAATATTCTTTTCAGCATGGTGTTCGTATCGTTAAATGGTCCACGGTGCGCGAAGAGATTGATAAGCCAGCGCGTTGGCACCCTCATCGTCGATGAATCGCTGCGTTACCGGATCAAATTTCAGAGAACGGTTTAGCCGGAGAGCAATTTTTCCCATGTTCACCAGTGTACAGGAACGGTGTCCGTTCTCCTCGTTCAGGGCAAACTTTTGCCGCTTCTTTACAGCTTCCACGAAATCGGTAACCTGGGGCTCGGGATCGGGAAATGCAGCCAGTTTCTTCTCCAGATCCGGAATATCGGAACGGAAGCCCGGATAAAGTTTCCCTTTTGGCCCTTCAATATAGGGCACGTTTTCTTCCTTGTTTTCTCCGTCCAGAATGATTTTGCACCCGTCGTCGTAGGTGAACTCGATCCGCCGCCAGGTGCCGGCGGCATCAGGATGCTGTTGGGGAGCGTCTATTTCGACGCTTACCGGACTGGTGTGATCCTTGCCCAGAAAGTATTGCACGGGATCCATGTAATGCTGTCCCATATCGCCCAGGCCGCCCCCGTCGTAGTCCCAGTACCCGCGGAATGTCTGATGCACCCGGTGCGGGTGATAGGGTTTCCAGGGAGCTGGTCCCAGCCACATCTCGTAATCCAGTTCCTGCGGGACAGGCTGGGGTTCCAGGTCCTCTTTCCCGACCCAGAAGAACTTCCAGTTGAACCCGGTGCCGCCTCCAATGGTCACTTTCAGCGGCCAGCCAAGCAACCCGCTTTCAACCAGCTTTTTGATCGGCTTTACGGTTGTATTCATGCCGTAAAAATTATCCTCGAACCGGAACCAGGTATTCAAACGGAAAACACGCCCGTGCTGCTGTACCGCTTCCACCACCCGCTTTCCTTCGCCAATGGTCCGGGTCATGGGCTTTTCACACCAGATATCTTTTCCCTCCCGGGCCGCATCGGCCGCCATGATCCCATGCCAGTGAGGCGGGGTGGCAATGTGTACGATATCCACCTCGGGAAGGCGGATCAGTTCCCGGTAGTCCGAATAGGTTTTTACACCTTTATCCAACATACTGAGCGCCTTTTGGATATGCCCTTTGTCCACATCGCAGATTGCCACGACCCGGGTCCCGGCGTATTCGAAATGTCCGCGTCCCATGCCCCCTACTCCGATCACGGCTTTGGTAAGCTGATCGCTCGGCGCTAATAAACCCCGGCCAAGTACATGTCTGGGAACGATCGTGAAAGCAGCCAGCGCGGCGGCTGACCCTTTTAGGAATCTCCTTCTCGAAGCGGAAGGTTTGTTCGGCTGTTCCATATAGTTATAAGTTAATTCGATACTTTGTCCTGACACGCCGCCACCAGGACATGCGGACGCCGGATCAGGGGGACCAAAGAAATGAGGCCTAATTTATAAAAAACTTTGAAAGACTTGATGCAAGGCCCACTATTCCAGGGTTGGGTCAAATGTCCCGCCCCAATTGGCATTCTGCTCAATATTGGGATTCCGGCTGATCACGCTTTCCTGGATCGGAAAGAAATAATAGCTTTCCGGAAGCGAGGTCTTCTGCACCCCCGAGCGGGGAACCTGCAGCAGTGTATAGCGGAAGTCCGATTCGAGCAATTGATTTTCATCGGCCAATGAATTGGCTTCATTAAGCGGCATATCCGTACCAGAAGACGTGATGGCAATTGCTTCCACCCCGTGCTTCACCTGACCGTCAAGCCGGTCGAGCATGCGCAGCCGGCGAAGGTCCCAGAAACGATGTCCTTCAAAACAGAATTCGATATTCCGTTCGGCCAGGATCGCTTCCCTGACTTCTTCCCGGGTGCTGGCCGTGATGCCGTAATTGCCGTCGGCGCCCGGTTCAATCCCGGCACGTTCCCGGATCTGCTTAAGTATTTCGAGCGCTTCCGCAGTCTTTCCCGTCTCGTTGGCGGTTTCGGCGTAATTCAACATGACTTCCGCAAACCGCATGAGCACGTAGTCCACATCGTATTGCTGCACTTCAGCCTGCTTGAGGTTAAGCATGCTGTTCTTCTGAATAAAAAAGCCGCTATACCGGTTCAGGTTCGTTGAATTGGTTTCCGCCGCGGGATTCACTCCAAAATCATCCAGTTCATGGGCCACGCCCAGGGCCGTGTATTGCCGGTTTCCTGTTTTGCCGGATACTTCGTACACTTTCGCGTTCCACACAATGGATTGGTCGAAGCGCGGGTCCCTGTTTTCCCAATAACTTTGGAGGAATTCCTCGTCGGTTTTATAATAAGCCCCCGCGGGGTCATCGTAAGGCCTTCCGTCTTTCATCGGAAATTCCTTGACAAATTCCCAGCTGGGACAGGCCGAAGCAGGCCCCCGGCTTTCCGATCCGGGACGAACCCCGTGATCCCAGGCAGCCACCTTGTCCGGGTAGGTATTGATGACCGAGAACACGATCTCCTGATTCCGCTCATCGAGCGCGATCCGGGAATAGTCCGGGTAAAGTGCGAATCCGCGGGCGCCGAGCTCCTCGTAGGCTTGTTTATTCGCCTGGTATGCCTCGTCCCAGTACGCATTGTCCCAGGGATTACCGGGATTGAACTGGGGTGAAGCCTTGTATAGAAGCACCTTTGCTTTAAACGCCAATGCGAAGCTCCCGTCAATCTTTCCGTACTCATCCGAGGAGGCTTCGATCCGTTCAGGAAGTTTCGGGATTGCCTCGTTCAGATCCTGGATGATGCGATCGAAGCATTCCGCGGTCGTATTCCTGGATACATACAAGTCGTCTTCGTAGCGATCCAGCGGCTCGGTGAGATAAGGAACACCGCCGTGATACATGACCATGTTGAAATAGGCGTACGCGCGCATGAAAAGGGCCTGTCCCAGTATGTTGTCCTTTATTTCCTGGTCCAGCGATCCCTGGTTCACATCCTGGATGGCCTGGTTGATCAGCCGGATGCGATTGTAATCCCAGGATTTGTATTCCCCATTCGAAATGGTAATCCGGTTCGGATAAAAATGAATCCCGACCAATTGCTGGCTACGCTCGTCCAGGTCCGCAACCCAGTTGCCGAACATGGGATAAATGTTTGCCATGTAGGCATTGGCCAGGTTGGGATCGTTCCAGACCTCGTCGGCCTGGTAATGGCCCAGGTCTTCAATATTCAATACATCGTCCTGGCACGAGACCATGAGCAGCGTCAGGCCGGCCAATACACTAGATCGTATCTGTTTCATGTTGCTGTCATTAAAATTTAACGTCCAATCCGAACGTGAAGGTCTTCATGATGGGAAACGAATCGTAATTCGCCTGTTCCGGATCATGAAATTCATCCATCTCTGAAATGAAAAACAGGTTGGTACCGTTAAAATACACGAGGATGTCTTTCAGCTTCAGGCCCGAAGTCCAGGCTTCCGGCAGGCTGTACGACAGGTTCAGCGTCTTCAGCCGCAGGTAAGCGCCGTTGCGTATCCAGAACGAAGTAGCACCCGTACCGGATTCATACCAGTTTTGACCGATGGGACGGGGATACCTGGCGTCCGTATTTTCGGGGGTCCACACGTCCGATGCCCAGATCGGGTAATACGGCCGGACCGCCCCTCCATGCTGACGCATCCCTTCCCCTTCCTGATTGCTGATGATGCGGTCATAAGCCATCACGCCTTGAAAATGGGCCTGCAAAGCAAAGCGTTTCCAATACAGGTCGAAACCCAGTCCGTAGTTCACCCGGGGCGCGGCATTCTCCGACAGCAGCTGAAAGTCGTTGCCGTCAATTTTCCCGTCCGGGCCGGGGGAATAATTATCTCCCCGGACATCTTCAAAATACAGTCCTCCCAGATAAGGATCCCGGCCATACTGCGTGAAACCCTGTTCCAGAAGGGCATCCAGCTGTTCCTGGGTCCGGATAATTCCGAGCGCCCGAAGCCCGATGATGCGGTCTTCCGGACGGCCGATACGGGAACGGAAATGCTGATTGCCCCCGGGGACGTAATCGGCCGGTTCATCGTAAATATCCCAGCGATCTTTCGCGTAACCCAGGTTGGCCCGGATCGCATAATTGAAATCGTTCCACGCGTTGTCCTGCCAGGCAAGGGTAACTTCCGCCCCGCGCCAGGAACGGGCCGCATAATTCTCCGGAGCCAGGTCCCTACCGTATGCGACCGGCAGGGTCACCCCACGGGGACCCAGAATGTCCTTTTCTTCCCGAATAAAGGCATCGAGTGTACCGCTTAGCTTTCCGTTCAGCACCGCCAGATCCAGGCCGGCATTGTAGGTTGTAGAGGTGGCCCAGGTTAAAAACGGGTTGGGCGTGGCCCCGGGCGCGATCCGCTGATACAGGCGATCCCCGAAAATATAGCTTCCGGAGTTGATGTAATTCTCCGCATAGGCAAACGCCGAGATTTCCCGGTTGGCTACATTCAGGTCATTTCCCGTCGTCCCATAGGAGGCACGAATTTTCAGTTCATCGAAAACGCTTGTCCAATCCCGGAAAAACGGTTCCTCAGCAATCCGCCAGGCCGCCGACACGGAGGGGAAAAAGCCCCAGCGCTTATTTTCCGGAAACAGCGTGTTTCCATCGTAGCGGAAAGAAAACTCGGCAATGTATTTATCGTCGTAGGCATAGTGCACCCGGCCAATATAGGACTGTCTGGCGCCCACGGTATCCCGTCCGTCCCCGTACCGGAACTGGCGGTCGGTAGGGTAAACAAACATCTGGTCTTCGGCCGTCAGGGGATTTTCCGCCCGGGCCAGCGCTTCGTGGCCGCCGCTCTCTGCTTGTTCAAAAACGGCCAGGGCCCGGATGGCGTGCTTGTCAAAGGTGCGGTTATAGTCGAGGAACCAGTTGAACTGGTAACCCCAATAGGTAGCCATATCATAACTCATGAAAGGCTGATTCTGGCTAAAGGTGAAAATATTGGTTTCGTTCGGATTGGGTGGGCCGGGCAGGAAGCGGTTGCCGCCCGGATCGGCCTGCTGGAAAACGTAGTTGGTTTGGTAGGTCAGGTATTTTTTCCGCATGTAATCTTCGGCCAGGTAGCTCCCGACAACTTTGGTGGAAAGCCCCGGGATGAACCGGTCCAGTTTCACATTCAGCGTCAGAATGGAATTCAACTGACGCCGCCGGGTCCGGATGTAGCGGTCTCCGATCACCTGGTCAATTACATTCCAGGCTTGCCAGCTGCCCATGGGGGTTTGGATAGGGTATTCGGTCACATGGTTTGCCGGCGTACCGTCTTCCTCCACATAAAAGGGATAGGTCTTCGGCCAGTTGAAAGTGACCCGGTACAGGTCGGAAACGTCAAAATCATCGTCTCCCGTAAAAGGCCAATAAAAACGATCCAGATTCTGCTGATTTGCCGATAAATTCAGATCGACGGTTATCGCATCGGTCACATGAACCGATAAATTGCTTCGCAGGTTGTATTTCTGGTGATCCACCGATTCATAGGCCCCCTGCTCGTCGCGGTAACTCAGCAGCGAATAATAGGTAATCTGGTCATTTCCCCCGGTAACCGACAGCGACTGACGATGGAAACTGGGATTCCTCCAGATGAAATCGTGCACATTGTAGCTTCGGTTTTCAAAGTACTCAAACTCTTCGGGGCCGTTGGGAAGCTCAATGTTGTTGTATTCGGCGACGCGGTTCTGATAAATCAGCTCATCGGTCGCGGTGGTCAGATCGGAGAGCAGCGTCATGGTGGGCTTAGCCATGGTGTAATTCGACTGGAAATTAAAGGTGGCGGGTTGCGCCCTGCCTTTCCGGGTGGTAACCAGCACCACCCCATTACCCGCCCTGGAACCGTATATGGACGCGGTAGCTGCGTCTTTGAGGAAACTCATCTGATCCACCTCATGGGCTTCCAGGGCATCAAAGGCAGCTTTATCCCGAACAATTCCGTCGATCACGTACAACGGCTCGCCAAAACTCCCCCGGATCCGTATCCGGGAACTGGCCCCCGAAAGGCCCGAGGTATTGGTTACATTGACACCCGGCGCCCGACCGGCCAACGTATTGGAGAGATTGGAGGCAGCCATGCTGTTCAGATCTTCGGCATCCACGGCGGTTACCGCGCCGGTCATGGTGGACCGCTGTTGGGTACCGTATCCGACCACGACCACCTCCTCCAGCCGGGCTACGTCCTGCTGCAGCTGAATGACCAGCTCATCCTGATCCGAGAGGGTGACTTCCTCCGTGAGAAATCCCATCAGGGAAACCACCAGGACATCGCCCAACGTGGCCGGTATGGAAAAGTGTCCTTCCATATCGGTCGTGGTGCCCAGGGTGGTGCCCTTGATCTGAACCGACACCCCCGGCAACGGCGCGCCGGTGGTATCCCGTACCACCCCGCTCACCTCCTCCTGCGCCTGAGCGGTCCGCACAGAACCTTCCTCCAGGAGGGCGATTTGCCGTCCCGCGATCCGGTAAGTAAGGGAGGTCCCCTCCAGCGCGCGGTCCAGGATCTGGTCAATCTTCTTGTTTTTCAGCTTCAGGCTGATTCTTTCCGGACGCGCCCTGCCCAGCACGTCATCCCGGTAAAAGATCAGGTAATCACTCTGTTCCTGGATCTGAAGAAAAAGGTCGTTCAGGGTGCCCTCGTTTACCACGACGGTGAGCCGTTTCTGGGAAAAACCTTCGGCGGAAACAACCATCATTCCAAGAAGAAGGAAAGCAGTGGTAAGCTTGATCATGCGCAGCAGATTGGTAATGCTCCGGTCACATTTTTTCATACATTTGCTTCGTTTTAGTTTAACAAAAAGGAACCGCCTCCGGCGATTCCGGGCGGAAGGCGCTGCAACGCCTTCCGTTTTTTACTTTTCTTTCAATACGATTTCCCCTTCCGTCTTTTCATATTCCAGTGATGTAGTCAAGCAGATTATATCCAACACTTCGTCAATATCCTTCTTCAGATCCAGCGGTCCGGAAAAGGTAGCGGCGGCCAGACCAGGCTGTTCCAACCGGATCCGGATGCGGTAATACCGTTGAAGCTTTTTTAAGATGTCCGCCAGTTCCGTGTTCCGGAACACCATGAACCCGCTCCGCCAGGAGGCAAACTCGTCGGCCGGAGCCGGGCGTACTTCCAAGGCATGGTCTGTAGTCCGGTAAACGGCCACTTCGTGGGGCGCCAATCGTGTTTTCGTGTCTTTTGAAGAGGGGTTCCCGCTGAGACGAAGTTCCACGCTTCCTTTGACCAGCATGACGTTGGCGCTTTCATCGTCGGTATAGGCGCTTACGTTGAATTCGGTACCCAGCACCTTGATCTCCATATCCCTTAATTGAACGAAAAAAGGCCGGTCTTCATTATGCCGGACATCAAAATAGCCTTCCCCCTCCAGGTACACCTGGCGCTGGCCGCCGGTAAATAATTCCGGATAAACCAGGGTGGATCCGGAGTTCAGCCAGATCCGCGTGCTATCGGGCAGCTCCACCAGGGTTCGCTCTCCGTATGGTACCACCACGGTCCGGTAGGTGGGCAGGTTTTTGTCCTCCGATGGCCCTCCCGGGCGAATGGTAACCACACGGACTTCATGGGAAGTAATGGTATCGGCCACACGGGCGACTGCCATCATTTCTTCCAGGGGGGAAGCCGGCCCGCGGCTGATAAACCATGCAGTCGCAGCAACACCCAGCACCGCCACCGCCGCGACGGCCTTTAGCCAGTTCGCCTGCCGTACCCCGCCTTTTGCGACCCCACGGTTGATCCGCTCCCACAGTTCGTCCTTTTCTTCGGAGCTCAATTGCTTCCCTTCCATACCAGAATAGAGAAGCCAATCCGGAATTTATAGACTCCGGATGGACCATTTTTTCAAATAAAGTTTTGGAAGTATCTTCCGGATCGCCCTTCGGACGGGCGAGGGCGGCTGGAAAGGGTGTTGCAAGGGAAAGTGGATAATCTTCTGCCAACCTGCTTTATAGCCCCATAACCCCCCGCACACGCCCGGCCCATCGGCGGTTCAGGTAGTCGAAGAAAAGCCCGCCTTTATTTTTTCACAGATAGCTCCCATTTCCTCCTTGCTCAGCTGCAGTTTGGGGCGGGAAAAATCAATATCATGCACCCCATTGATGGGGATGAGGTGGATGTGAGCATGCGGCACCTCCAATCCAACGACCGCCACGCCTACCCGTTCGCAGGGTATGGCTTTCCCAATGGCCCGGGCCACCTTTTTCGCGAAAAGATGCAGCCCGGCAAACAACTCATCCTCGATATCGAAAATATAATCGATCTCCTGCTTCGGGATCACCAGGGTATGCCCGGCGGCCAGCGGCGAAATATCCAGAAAGGCCAGGTATTGGTCGTCTTCGGCCACTTTCCACGCCGGGATCTCACCCGCGATTATTTTCGAAAAGACGCTTGCCATTCGCTGTTACCTACTGATTTCGAGTATTTCAAATTTCATTAAGCCGGTGGGCACTTCGATTTCCGCGACATCTCCTACCGCCTTTCCCAGCAAGCCCTGGCCGATGGGCGATTTTACCGATATTTTTCCGGCTTTCAGATCGGCTTCGTTCTCGGATACCAATTGATAGGCCATGACTTTCCCGTTCTGTAGATTCTTTATTCTTACGGTTGACAACACCAGCACTTTCGAGGTATCCATTTTGGATTCGTCAATGATCCGGGCATTGGCAAGGGTTTCTTCCAGTTTGGCAATCCGCAGCTCATGCAGGCCCTGGGCATCTTTGGCGGCATCGTATTCCGCATTTTCAGAAAGATCTCCTTTGTCGCGGGCCTCGGCGATCTGCCGGGCGATCGCGGCGCGGCCCTCTCCTTTTAACTGTGCCAGCTCATCTCTGAGCTTTTTCATTCCCTCTTCTGTAAGATAAGTAATCTCAGCCATATCCACTGTTTTTCTTATACGCTTGCGCTCCAATAAATAAACAAGACCCCGTGCAAACGACGAGGTCTTGCTCTTATAACTCCATACAAAGTTAAAACATTATTCTCTGAAAAAACAAACGCTTCCGGCACAACAAGTACACAAAATGGCAGCCGGCAGACGGGGGGTGTCAGGAAAGGGAAAGTACCTTCTGAGCAAGTATTTCGGAAATCCGGCGATACGACTCGAAACTCCAGCCGGCCACATGCGGGCTGAGGAGTAAGCGTCCAGAGTCCACCAGCTCTTTAAACCAGGGCTGGGACTTCAGCGCCGGAAATTTTTCCACCTCCAGCACATCCAGCCCCGCCCCCAACACCTTTCCCGCGGCAAGGGCATCCAGCAGTGCGGCGGTGTCCACGATTTCACCGCGGGCAGTATTCAGAAAGTAAATCGCTTTGCGGAATCTACGCCAGTAATTGGAATCTATCATTTTCCGCGTTTCCACCGTAAGCGGAATATGTAAGCTGAGCACATCGGCCTCGGCAAATAAATGGTCCATGGAAACCTCTTCTGCAAAGCCATCAGAAAACCCGTGCTTGTATTTATCATAAGCGATGACCCGCACTTCCAGGCCGGAGAGCTTTTTGGCGAAACACTGCCCCATGAACCCGTAGCCGACCAGCCCCACGGTCTTGCCCCGGAGTTCGGTGCCCCGGTTCCCTTCCCGGTCCCACAGGCCGGCGCGGATCTGCAGGTCACCCGCGCGAAGGTTGTTGAGCAAACTCAGCAACATGCCCAGGGCGTGTTCCCCCACGGCATCCCGGTTTCCTTCTGGCGCATTCAATAAGGCGATGTTCCGGGCCTGGGCCAGCGCCGTGTCAATTCCGTCCATGCCCGCCCCGGCACGTCCGATGAATTCCAGTCGGCCGGCGGCCTCCAGCAATTCCTGGCCGATATAAAACTTGCTCCGTACCACCAGGCCGTGATAATCCCCGATCACCTGCAAACATTCCTCGTAGGTGATTTCGGGACGGTAATCACAACGATGCCTTCCGGCGGCTTCCACGAGCTCCATAAAAGCCGGATGCAGGTTATCCACGATGAGCAGTCGTTTCATTTTTTTTGCGAAAGTAATAAAAGCTTTGAAAAATCTATATTTGCGGCTTAGCCGCCAACAAGCAGACGACCACCGTTCAAATGAATACAGGACCCGTTCAACCCAAGAAGTTCCTTGGCCAGCATTTCCTTACAGACCGGAATATTGCCCGGAAGATTGTCGGGGCGCTTCGCCCGCAAAGTTACGGCCAGGTGCTGGAAATTGGGCCGGGAATGGGCATTCTCACCGAATTTCTTGTGAAAGAAAGCAGTTACCTGACCACCGTGATTGATATTGACACAGAGTCGGTCGAATGGCTTCGGCGGCAGTTTCCGGAATTAAAGGACCGGATCATCCATGCGGATTTTCTCCGTTTCGATGTGGGCGCGCATTTTCAAGGGCAGCTTGGGGTGATCGGCAATTTTCCATATAATATTTCCTCCCAGATCCTGTTCAGGGTACTAACCTACCGCGCCCGGATCCCGGAACTGGTGGGGATGTTCCAGAAGGAGGTTGCCGAACGCATCGCTGCGCCTCCGGGTAGCAAAACCTATGGGATCCTGAGTGTCCTGCTGCAAGCATTTTATGATATCCAATACCTTTTTACAGTGAATCCCGGGGTGTTCCATCCTCCGCCCAAGGTACGTTCGGGGGTGATCCGCCTCGAAAGAAAAGAGAATTTCCGCCTGGCGTGTGATGAAACGCTATTCTTTGAGGTCGTAAAGGCCGCATTCAACCAGCGTCGGAAAACGCTCCGCAATGCATTGTCCCGTTTCGACCCCTCGGGCAGAATTCCGGAAACAACCCTTCAGTTGCGGGCAGAACGGCTAACTGTGGATGATTTTGTGGACATCACCCGGCGGCTGCAACCCTTCTGAAACCGTGCCGCGCCGTCGCGCTTGCCTAAATACCTGCCGGATTGCTACATTTGTGTCGGGGCCGGGCAAACGCAATGCAGCGGCCTAAAAACGACAGTAGAAAAAATGAGCAATACGAAACTTAAAGCAGGTATAACATTTGGGGACATCAACGGCATTGGGCTGGAGGTTATTATGAAGACCCTGCTTGATAACCGGATCAATGAACTATGCACACCGGTGGTATACGGCTCGGTTAAAATTGCATCCTTTCACCGCAAGGCGCTGGGCATACAGGATTTCAGTTTCCAGATCATTCAGGACGCGGCCTCGGCCAATCCCAAACGGGCCAATCTGGTCAATTGCTGGGACGAAGAGGTGAAGATCAACCTGGGGGAGCTGACCGAAAACGGAGGGAAATACGCGTTGAAGTCGCTTCAGAAGGCGGTACAGGATCTCCGCGAAGGAAAAATTGATTTGCTGGTCACGGCGCCCTTCAATAAAACCAATGTGCAGACCGGGGACTTTCATTTTCCCGGACATACTGAATATCTTCAAGAGGCATTCGGAACGCCCGAGGTCCTCATGTTCATGATCACCGACCACCTGAAAGTGGGCGTGGTAACCGGCCACATTCCGCTCACGGAAGTACCTGCTTCCCTGACCAAAGAAAAGATCTACGCCAAGATCCGGCTGATGAACGAGAGCCTGAAAAAAGATTTCTGGGTCGAAAAGCCCCGGATAGCCGTCCTGGGACTGAACCCGCATGCCGGCGACAACGGGTTGCTGGGCCAGGAGGAAAAGCAGATTATCATTCCTGCCATCAACCAGGCTTATTCAGAACACATGCTGGCCTACGGGCCATATTCTGCCGACGCGTTCTTCGGAAAAGAAACCTACCGGTCATTTGACGCCGTGCTGGCCATGTATCACGATCAGGGCTTGATTCCCTTTAAATCCATCGCCGCGGGACAGGGAGTTAATTTTACCGCCGGCTTACCGGCCGTGCGCACTTCGCCCGATCACGGAACCGCCTTCGACATCGCGGGAAAAGGCATTGCCAGCGAAGCGTCCTTCCGAAACGCCCTGTTTACGGCGTTAGATATCGTAAAACGGCGCAGGGAACATGCTGAACTGAACCGGAACCCGCTCCCCGTATCCAAGAAAGACGATGAATAAGGTTGTATACGAAAATTTAACGTCTTCTTGGGAATTTTAATTTTCGATCTGAATATAAAGTGCTAAATTTGCGGGCTTAACCGGAACGTACATTGAATCCGTTAAAACAATTCGTCATACAGTTCGCAGGACTGAAAAACGGCTGTCATCATTTTGATTTCAAAGTGGATGACGCGTTCTTTGGGGAGTTCGACTATGCGATTATCAAAAAAGGCAGCCTGTTTGTGCAGCTTGCGCTTGATAAGCGGGAACACCTGTTGGCGCTGGAATTCACCATTACCGGAACGGTGGAACTTGTATGCGACCGCTGTCTGGATCCGTTTGATTATCCGGTGAATACAAAACAGCGACAAATGGTAAAACGCAGTGACGAGGTGGAGGAAGGCGAGCAGGAGGATGTGGTTTATATCGGAACCAGGGAACATGAAATAGACATCGCTCCCTATATATATGAGTTCAGCCACCTGGCGCTGCCCATCGTAAGCCTTCATCCGGACAATGTGGAGGGAACGCCCCGCTGCAATCCGGAGACGCTTGCGGTACTGGAAAAGCTGCGGACCAAAGAGGAAGATCAGGAATCGGCCGATGATCCTCGCTGGGAAGCGTTAAGCAAATTAAGGAACAATTGATCAAAAACGATTATAATTTTTAGTTATGGCACATCCGAAATCCAAAATTTCGAAGTCGAGAAGGGATAAGAGAAGGACGCATTACAAAGCCGCCGCTTCTCCATTGGTGGTTTGCAAGGAAACCGGAGCTGTTCATCTTCCGCACCGGGCATACACGGTGGACGGGAACCTGTACTACCGGGGCAAGCTGATCGTAGAAAACACCAAAGCTTAATCATCCGGCATTCGATGCGAATTGGCTTAGATGCAATGGGTGGCGATTTTGCTCCTGAAGCCCCGGTTAAAGGAGCCGTCCTAGCCCTCAAAGAATTACCCGTAGGCAATCAAATTGTGCTTATTGGTAATACGGACCAAATCCGCTCGATTTTGCAGGAAGAAAACGTCAGCGAAGACGCTTTCGAATTCATTCATACTACCGAGTTTATTGGCATGGCCGATCATCCGACCAAGGCCATAGCTCAGAAGGCGACCGCCAGTATTCCCCTTGGTTTCCAGCTGCTGAAAGACGGTCATATTGACGCGTTCTCCAGTGCCGGCAACACGGGCGCGATGCTGGTGGGGTCGATGTTCTCGATAAAAACCGTTCCCGGTGTGATCCGTCCGGCGATGCCTACCATCGTCCCCAAGCTGAAAGGCGGTTTGGGGGTGATTTTGGATGTGGGCGCCAATTCGGATTGCCGTCCCGACAATCTGCTTCAGTTCGGCATCCTGGGAAAACTACTGCTGGAAAACATTTACGACGTGAAGAATCCCCGCGTGGGCCTGATCAACATCGGGGAAGAACCCGAAAAAGGCAATCTCCTCACCCAGGCGGCCTACGCGTTGATGCGGAACGAACCTACGTTCAATTTCATCGGAAATGTGGAAGGCCGTGATCTGTTCAATGACATGGCCGATGTAATTGTCTGTGACGGCTTTACAGGAAATGTGATTTTGAAACTTGCCGAATCGTTTTATACCCTGACGGTACGAAAGGGCTTTCAGGATTCTTTTTTCGATCGCTTCAATTACGAACAATACGGGGGCTCGCCCATTTTGGGGGTGAATGCGCCCGTGGTCGTAGGACATGGCATCTCCTCACCGGAGGCGATCAAGAACATGATCCTTCTTTCCAGAGACCTGGTGACAGCAAGACTCACCGAAAAGATAAGAAATATCTTTAATTAATATATTATTTTTGCGCCCATGACAAAAACTTACGCGGCCATCACTGCCGTTCACGGCTATGTTCCCGAATACATCTTAACGAATCAGGAACTGGAGACCATGGTAGATACGAGTGATGAATGGATCACCACGCGAACGGGCATCAAGGAACGAAGAATACTCAAAGGAGGAAGGGCCACCTCCGACATGGGCGTGGAAGCAGTGAAAGGCTTGCTTGAAAAAAGAGGCATTCAACCCGAAGAGATTGACCTGTTGATCTGCGCCACGGTCACACCCGACATGCCTTTTCCCGCAACGGCCAATATTATTTCCGACAAGGTAGGAGCAAAAAATGCCTGGGGTTACGACCTCAATGCGGCATGTTCCGGGTTTATTTTCGCCCTGGCCACAGGCGCCCAGTACATCGAAAGCGGAATGCACCAAAAAGTGGTCGTGCTTGGAGCCGACATGATGTCTTCCATTATAAATTATGAAGACCGGACAACCTGTATTATATTTGGGGACGGAGCAGGTGCCGTGTTGCTCGAAGCCAATCACGAAGGCCTGGGTGTCATGGATTCGATTTTACGGAGTGACGGATCGGGGCGGCATTACCTGCGGCAAACAGCCGGCGGCTCGGCCTGCCCTGCAAGTATTGAAACGGTTACCAACAAGCAACACTTTGTGTATCAGGAGGGTAAAGCCGTTTTCAAGTTCGCGGTAGTGAATATGGCGGAGGTGTCGGCAGAAATCATGGAACGAAATCAGCTTGGCCCGGAAGACATTGCCTGGCTGGTGCCGCATCAGGCAAACAAACGCATTATTGACGCTACCGCCGAACGGATGGGCGTTGGACCGGAGAAAGTAATGGTAAATATTGAAAAATACGGCAATACGACAGCCGGCACCATCCCGCTTTGTCTTTGGGACTGGGAAGATAAGTTAAAGAAAGGCGATAACCTGATTTTGTCGGCTTTTGGAGGCGGATTCACCTGGGGAGCGGTGTATCTTAAATGGGCGTATTGACCAAAAAACCAAACAGCATGGAAATCAAAGAAATTCAGGATCTGATAAAATTCGTAGCCAAGTCGGGCGTGAGCGAAGTTTCCATTGAACGGGACGATTTCAAGATCACCATCAAAACCGGAAAGGAACAAACCGTCATCAATACCACGCTCCCTGCTCCGCAGGCAGCCCTTCCCCCAGTCCAGCCGGCACCCGCCCCGGAAGCGCCGAAACCTTCGGCAGGGAAAGAAGACAAAGCCGAGGCTACAGAACAGAATCTGGTGACCATCAAATCCCCGATGATAGGCACATTCTACCGCTCTTCCTCCCCTGATAATCCGCCCTTTGTCAATGTGGGCGATGAAATCAGGTCGGGCCAGGTTTTGTGCATTATTGAAGCGATGAAATTATTTAACGAGATCGAATCGGAGGTTGCCGGGCGTATCGTGAAGATTCTGGCGGAAGACGCCAGTCCTGTGGAATACGACCAGCCGCTATTTCTGGTAGAACCTTTATAAATGTTTAAAAAGATACTGATAGCAAACCGGGGAGAAATTGCGCTGCGGATTATCCGCACGTGCAAGGAGATGGGCATAAAAACGGTGGCGGTCTATTCGACCGCCGACCGGGAGAGCCTGCATGTCCGGTTTGCAGATGAAGCGGTATGCATTGGCCCACCCGCTGCAAAGGATTCTTATCTTAACATTCCAAATATCATTTCGGCGGTGGAGATCACCAATTCCGACGCCGTGCATCCCGGCTACGGCTTTTTGTCCGAGAATGCGAAATTCTCGGCGATATGCCGTGATCATGGGATCAAATTCATCGGAGCTTCGCCGGAAATGATCAACGCCATGGGCGATAAGGCCTCGGCGAAGGAAACAATGAAAAAGGCCGGTGTACCTACCATCCCCGGCTCGGAAGGGTTGATCAAAGACGTGGGCGAAGGCATACGGATTGCCCGGGAGATCGGCTATCCGGTCATTCTGAAAGCTACGGCCGGCGGCGGTGGCCGGGGAATGCGCATCGTATGGAAAGACGAAGAATTCCAGAAGGCCTGGGACAGCGCCCGGCAGGAAGCAGGCGCCGCCTTCGGAAACGATGGAATATACCTTGAAAAGTTTGTGGAGGATCCCCGCCACATCGAAATCCAGATTATTGGCGACCAATACGGCAAGGTAAGTCATCTGTCGGAACGGGATTGTTCCATCCAGCGGCGACACCAAAAGTTGGTGGAAGAGTCCCCTTCCCCCTTCATGACGGACGAGCTCCGGAAAAAGATGGGTAAGGCGGCCGTCGCAGGAGCCAAAGCCGTGAATTATGAAGGTGCGGGTACCATCGAGTTTCTGGTGGATAAACACCACAACTTCTATTTTATGGAAATGAACACCCGCATCCAGGTGGAACACCCCGTTACCGAGGAAGTGATCAATTACGATCTGATCAAAGAGCAGATCAAAGTAGCTTCCGGGATTCCCATTTCGGGTAAGAACTATTATCCCGAAATGCATTCCATTGAATGCCGTGTGAATGCGGAAGACCCTTTTAACGACTTCCGGCCCAGTCCGGGACGGATTACAAATTTCCACTCCCCGGGCGGACACGGAGTGCGGGTAGATACCCATGTATACTCAGGGTATCAGATCCCCCCCAATTACGATTCCATGATCGCGAAGCTGATCACCGTTGCACAAACCCGGGAGGAAGCCATCAGTACCATGGAACGTGCCCTCAGTGAATTCGTAATTGAAGGCGTGAAAACCACCATCCCTTTTCATCAGCGGCTCATGCAGGATCCGAATTACCGGGCCGGTAATTTTACGACGAAGTTCATGGAAAATTTCGACTTGTCTGAAAATGGAGAGGAATGAGAATAAGTCCCAAACTAAAACCGTGGATTGCCATTGCTATCGGTCTGGCCGTAGGGCTGCTGGTGAAACGACTGGCCATCGGCATGTTGGTGGGAATCGTAGTTGGCTTATTACTGGTCACCTATAAGCGCTAGGAATGGAAGAATCGTTTTCGAAAAAGCTGATTAAGAAGATACGTCGCAAGGATCAGACGCTGGAAGATGAAATGTCATTTTTCGATCACCTGGAGGTGCTTCGCTGGCATTTTATCCGTTCCCTGGGGGTCTTGTTTGTTTTTACCATCGTGGCGTTCGTAAATCGGCAGATTGTTTTCGACCGAATTCTTTTCGGGCCTAAAAACCCGGATTTCTGGACCTACAGGCAAATGTGCAAACTGGGTGAATGGCTCCACATAAAAGGCATTTGCATTGAAAAGATCACCTTTACCCTGATGAACACCAAGATGGTGGGACAATTCACCCTCCACATCACCAGTTCCCTCGTGGTTGGGTTTATCCTGGCTTTCCCTTACATCCTATGGGAAATCTGGCGCTTTATCAAACCCGCCCTCTATGCGAATGAAAGGAAATACAGTACCGGCTTCGTATTCTTTTCGTCGCTCCTGTTTGGAATGGGCGTTTTGTTCGGCTATTTTATCTTCGTTCCCTTAAGTATCTCCTTTCTCAGCAATTACATCGTCAGCGACATCGTAACCAATCAGTACACGCTCAGTAATTATATTTCCACCGTAGCCACCCTTACCCTGGCTGCCGGCATCGTGTTCGAGCTGCCCATGGTCATTTACTTTCTTTCCAAGGTGGGGATTGTAACCCCCCAACTGATGAAACGGAACCGCCGCTACGCGATCGTCATCATCCTCATTGTAGCGGCCATCATCACACCCAGCCCGGATGTGCTCACCCAGATGGTCGTGGCGACGCCCCTGCTGATTCTTTATGAATTGAGTATATTTGTATCGGGTTACGTTGTGCGTAAGAACAAAGAGAAAGAGGAAGCCGAACGGACGGGCGAACCGGTCGAAAAGTACAAGGAACTGGATGATTAATCAGCGGATATGAAAATAGCAATAGGCGGCGATCATGCGGGGTTTGAATACAAACAAGCCCTGATCGGTGAACTGGAGGCGATGGGAATGGGTGTAAAGGATTTTGGGCCTTACTCGGATGACTCGGTGGATTACCCCGACTTTGTACATCCGGTGGCGGAACAGGTCGCCGGGGGCGCGTACGATCTGGGCATTCTTCTTTGCGGAAGCGCCAACGGAGTGGCCATCACAGCCAATAAACACCAGGGGATCCGCGCCGCCGTGTGCTGGCTTCCCGAACTTGCTCGCTTAGGCCGATCCCATAACAACGCCAATATCTGTTGTATACCGGCCCGGTTCACCTCCCTGGAGGAGGCATCCCAGATTATGAAAACATTTCTGGAAACCGCTTTTGAAGGCGGAAGGCATACACGACGGGTAGATAAAATAGACCGCTGTTAACAGGTTGGAAACAGCCGGAAAAAAATACAATTAAACCTTTTTGAATGAAGCGAATTTTAGCCTTAGGACTGGCTTGGTTGAGCACTGTGGTTTCGTTGAGCGCCCAGGAAACAGCAACCGCGGTTAAACCGGACCGCTTTGCCGCCAAGCTGGGGAAATCCATTACAGCAAAAAGTCTTCGGACCCACCTTTCCATACTGGCTTCCGATGAGTTTGAAGGACGCAATACCGGGGAACGGGGCGGCGACCTGGCTGCGGAATACATTGCCACCCATTTCAGCAAACTGGGGCTGAAAGGACCGGTAAACGGAAGTTATTATCAAGCGGTTGATCTGGTCCGTCAGCATATCAATAACAAAACCTTCGTGGCCAACGGAGACTCTCTGGGGTTTCTCACCGACTTTCTGTTTTTTCCTGATTTACAGCGACTGGAGCTGGACGCACCCGCTCTGGTTTTCGCCGGATACGGCATCGAGGATGAAAACTACAATGATTATCAGCAGCTTGAGGTGAAAGGAAAGGTGGTCATGATCCTCCCGGGTGAGCCTTTTGGTCCCGATAGCAATTCCTACGTGAGCAGATCCCGGGAATTTTCCGAATGGGCCGCCAACCAGGAAAGAAAGTTGGAGCTCCTTCGGGAAAAAGGAGCCGCTGCAGTGATCATGGTTACCAAAAGTGTCGCGACCTATGCCAAAAATTACCGGAATTATTTTGCCGGGACTTCCATGAAATTACGGAGCGATGTCGAAGGGAATTCCGGCGCGAGCCTTCCGCTTCTGTATGTCAGCCCTGAAGCTGCCGATCAGCTGCTTGCCCCGGGCTCGCAGAGTCTCCCGGCGCTGCAACGGTCCATTGCCGCAACCGGCAAACCGGCCAGCCGGCAGATCAATACGGAATTACATATCCGGATTGACCGTCGTTCGGAACCGGTGGACGCATCGAACGTCCTGGGTTATCTGGAAGGGAGCGACCCGAAACTCAAACACGAATTGATCGTTCTTACCGCCCATTACGATCACGAAGGCATCATAGACGGCAAAATCTATAATGGAGCCGACGACGATGGATCCGGTACGAGCGCTGTACTGGCGGTGGCCGAGGCCTTCGTCAAAGCGCATAAGGCCGGCAAAGGTCCCCGTCGGAGCATCCTTTTTATGACCGTCACCGCCGAGGAAAAAGGACTCCTGGGTTCCCGTTATTATTCGGATAACCCTGTCTTCCCGCTTGAAAACACGATTACCAACCTGAATATCGACATGATCGGCAGGGTGGATTCCGCGCATGCGGACAACCCGGAATACGTGTACATCATCGGGTCGGACAAACTGAGCACGGAACTGCACGCCATCAACGAGCAGGCCAACGCAACGTATACCCAGTTGGAGTTGGATTATACCTACAATGAGCCAGATGATCCAAACCGGTTCTACTACCGTTCGGACCATTATAATTTTGCCAAGCACGGGATTCCGATCGTCTTCTATTTCAACGGGGTACATGAAGACTACCATAAGCACACCGACGAGATCGACAAGATCAATTTCGATATGCTCACCCTGCGGAGCCGGCTGGTATTTCACACGGCCTGGGAACTGGCCAATCGGGAAGAACGTCCCAAAGTGGATGTAGAGAATGCCTTTCCCTCAAACCGCTAACAGGTGATCCACAATCCGGATCGCGGCTTGGCCGTCCCATCGATCGGGAATCCCGCCCTTTTTCCATTCTCCGGCGAATAGCTTGGCGAAAGCAGGAGCAATCGCGGATGGATCCGTACCCAACAGTTCGTTGGTGCCCACGGTGCAGGTTTCGGGCCGTTCGGTGCTGTCCCGTAGTGTCATGCAGGGAATGCCCATTACCGTTGTTTCTTCGGTGATCCCGCCCGAATCGGTTACGACGGCTTTTGCGTGCTGAACAAGGTAATTGAACTCCAGGTAACCCAAGGGATCAATCAGGTGCAGATTGGACGCAGAAACACCGATATTCCGAAGCATTTTTCCTGTCCGGGGATGAACCGGGAAAACAAGCGGAAGTCCGCGCGATGCGCTTACGATGGCATCCATGAGCGCCTTTAACTGACGATCCTCATCCACGTTTGCCGGACGGTGCAGGGTCATAACCACGTATTCCCGGGCCCGGAGTCCGGCCTCCTGCCAGATGGCAGGCTGCACGAAATTGGGCTGTTGCTTCAGCAAGGTATCGATCATGGTATTCCCCACAAAGAAGATCCGCTCCTCCGGCACGCCCGCTTTGCGCAAATTGGCGTTGGCGATCTCGGACGTGGTAAAGAAATAGTCGGTAATGGCGTCGGTCACCAGGCGGTTAATCTCCTCAGGCATGCGGAGGTCGCCGGAACGGATACCCGCCTCCACGTGCGCCACCCGGGTATGCAATTTCTTGGCCACAATGGAGCACGCCAGCGTAGAAGTGACATCCCCCACAACCAATACCACATCGGCCGGATGCTCCAGCAGGTCCTTTTCAAAGCGGACCATGATGTTTCCCGTCTGCTCGGCCTGGCTGCCGCCACCCGATTCAAGGTTTATATCCGGTTCGGGAATGCCCAGCTGCTCAAAAAAGCTGCCGCTCATGTTCCGGTCGTAATGCTGGCCGGTATGAACCAGCCGGTAATCGATATCGGCCCCCTGACCTTTGCGCGTATTGACCGCGTCAATGATCGGGGCGATCTTCATGAAATTCGGGCGGGCGCCCGCTACAATCGTAATTCTCATTCGTTTGTTGGAATCTTTTCCCTGCAGGCTTACACGATCATGCCTGCAGCCACTGTTTCATTGGTATTCTCATCCACCAGAATGAGGCTACCCGTATTGCGGTTGCGGCGGTAACTGTCAAAAATCAGACGCCGCATGGTGCGCAGGCGTACCCGGGCAATATCGTTCATGGCAAGATCCCCCCCGTTTTCTACGCGCTGCAAGGTATTGATATCCATTTTGTAGATCACATCCCGGATTACCGCGCGGGTTTCATTGGTGGTGTGCCGGACGATGTATTTGGCACCCGGCTGCGGTCCACGGGCATTCAGCCAGCAAATCATCATGTCGATGTCCTGCTCCATCTGCGGTTGATTGTTTTCCTTGACAATCATGTCGCCGCGGCTAATGTCGATGTCGTCTTCCAGGGTCATCGAAACCGACATCGGCGGAAACGCTTCCTTGATGGGGCCCTTGAACGTGTCTATGCTCCGGATCGTGGAGGTCAGTCCCGAAGGCAGCACAACGACCTTGTCGCCCGGCCGGAAAATCCCGCCAGCGACGCGTCCGGCGTAACCCCGGTAGTCGTGATACTCGTCCGAGTGTGGACGGATGATGGTTTGCACCGGGAAACGCGCGTCAATGTGGTTTTCGTCGCTTCCGATGTGAATGGTTTCCAGCGTATTCAGCAAGGTGCCACCCTGGTACCAGTCCATGTTTTTGGAGCGCTCCACGACGTTATCCCCGTGTAGGGCGCTGATCGGGATGTAGCGGATATCGGTGACTACCAGTTTGCTGGCAAACTCATTGAATTGCCGGGAAATGCGGTTAAATACTTCCTCGGAATAATCCACCAAATCCATTTTGTTGATGCATACAACCAGATGGGGAATTTCCAGTAGGGATGCGATGTATGAATGCCGGCAGGTCTGTTCCACCACTCCATTGCGCGCGTCCACCAGAATCAGCGCCAGGTTGGCGGTGGAAGCCCCGGTAACCATATTCCGCGTATACTGAATGTGCCCGGGCGTATCGGCGATGATGAATTTGCGCTTGGGTGTACTGAAGTACCGGTAGGCGACATCGATGGTAATGCCCTGCTCCCTTTCGGCCTTCAAGCCGTCGGTAAGCAAGGATAAATCGATATTGGCCAGCCCTTTGCGGTCGCTGGTAGCCTTTACCGCCGCAATCTGATCCTCAAAAATCGATTTAGAATCGTATAAGAGACGTCCTATGAGTGTACTTTTGCCGTCGTCAACACTTCCGGCTGTAGTGAATCGAAGAATTTCCATTTTTTGTTTAAACTCTTTTTCTGTTTGTAAACCTAACCTAAAAGTAACCTTGCTTCTTGCGGTCTTCCATCGACGTTTCCGACCGCTTATCGTCGCTCCGGTTACCCCGTTCGGTCTGACGGCTGGCAGCCACTTCGGCCACGATCTTTTCCAGG
>JAJUHF010000036.1 GCA_029268045.1 Anseongella ginsenosidimutans | reverse complement strand
TCTTCGAACTGCGTATAAATGATGAGCTCCCCTTCGTCTTCGAACACTTCTTCTGCGCCGTAATCGATCAATTCCAGCTCCAGCTCCTCCATGTCCAGTCCGGAGGGATCGATCCGGAAAATGCCTTTCCGCTCAAAAATAAAGTTCAGCATGCCCGAGGTTCCCAGGCTGCCGTCGTGTTTGCTGAAATAACTCCGGATATTGGCAACCGTCCGGTTGATGTTGTCGGTAGCGGCTTCGATCAGAATGGCCACCCCGTGCGGGCCATACCCTTCATAAACTACTTCTTCATAACCTTTGTCTTCTTTGGAGGAAGCCCGCTTAATGGCCGACTCAATGCGGTCCTTGGGCATGTTGGCCCCTTTGGCGTTTTGGATCACCACCCGCAGACGGGCGTTGGAGGCCGGATCGGGTCCGCCTTCCTTTACTGCCATTGAAATTTCCTTGCCCAGTTTGGTGAAGACTTTTGCCATCTTCCCCCAGCGTTTCAGCTTACGTTCTTTTCTAAATTCAAATGCGCGTCCCATAATTGTAAATTCGTATCGGGTAGCAGTTCCAGGTACTGCTGTTCTAAAGTCCCGTATTGCTCCGGAACAGTTTAATGGCGATGGCCAGTAAAATGACACCGAATGCTTTTCTTAAAATATTCACCCCGGTTTTCCCCAGAATGGCTTCCAGCCGCCGTACGTTTTTCAGCACAAAGTAAATAATGATGCAATTAATTACAATGCCTGCAATGATGTTTTCGATCCGGTACTCCGACCGGAGGGAAAGAATGGTGGTCATGGTACCTGCCCCGGCAAGCAATGGAAAGGCAAGCGGTACGATGGAAACCGTTTCGGGTATCTCGTCCTTGAAAACGTTGATACCCAGGATCATTTCCATGGAAATGAAAAAGATCACGAACGAACCGGCAATGGCGAACGAGGGCAGGTCTACGCCAATCAGCTGAAGCAGCTCTTCGCCAACAAAGAGGAACAGGATCATCAGCGCCATAGCGACAATGGTTGCTTTCTCCGACTGGATGTGTCCGGCGCGGTTCCGTAATTCAATGACAACCGGAATGGAACCCAGTATGTCGATGATCGCAAACAGGATCATCGTGACGGATGCGATTTCCTTTAAGCTGAATCCCATGGGGCTAATTTACGAAAATTTTTACCTCGGGCGGGGTGCCGGGCCGCTAAGGCGTATCTTCTCCCTCCCCGCGGGATCGGGCAAGTTTGCCCAGCTTGCTGTGCCTTCTGGAATACAAAAAGTATATAATCAGGCCCAGGGCCATCCAGATCAGCAAGCGCTCCCAGGTGTGCCAGGGGAGACTGATCATGAGAAATGCGCAGACCAGGATACCCAGGATGGGGGTCAATGGAAACAGCGGCGCTTTAAACGGTCTTTCCAGGTCGGGCCGGGTGTAGCGCAGCACCAGGATCCCCGTGCACACGATCACAAACGCCAGCAAGGTTCCGATGGAAACCATTTCCCCCAGCAGGTTGATGGGGGCGAACCCGGCGATCAGCATGGCCACCAGACCGGTGCAAATGGTGCTGATGTAAGGCGTGCGGAACCTGGAATGGACCTTTCCGAACATGGGAGGGAGCAAGCCGTCGCGCGACATGGCATAAAAGATGCGCGGTTGTCCCATCAGCATGACCAGGATCACCGAGCTGAGACCGGCGATTGCGCCGATCTTTACCGGGAAACGGAGCCAGAACAGGTCGGGCCCGGCCGCGTTCACTGCGACCGCCACCGGATCGGGGACGTTCAAAACTTTATAGGAAACCACGCCGGTCATCACCAGACTCACCAGGATATACAGCAGGGTGCAGATGGCCAGGGAGCCCAGAATTCCTTTGGGCATATCCTTTTGCGGGTTTTTTGCTTCCTGGGCGGCGGTTGAAACGGCATCGAAGCCGATGTAGGCAAAAAAGATAATGCTTGCTCCCCGCAATACGCCGCTCCAGCCATAGAGTCCGGGACCTTCGTTTTCCGGAATAAAGGGAGTAAGGTTGCGCGGGTCGATATAGGCAATGCCAAAGCCGATAAACAGCAGGATAATGGCCACTTTGATCAATACAATGATGTTGTTGAAGCGGGTTGATTCCCGGATGCCGATGACCAACAAGGTGGTCACAATGCCGATGATGAACATGGCCGGGAAGTTGATCAGCCCGCCGGTGGAGGTAAGCTCGCCCGTGGACGAGTTGTAATCAAACGGAGCGCTTGCAATATTGGAGGGCAGATGCACGCCGATGTCGTTCAAGAAACTCACCACATAGCCCGACCAGCTCACCGCCACGGTGGAGGCCGCAAACAGGTATTCGAGAATCAGGTCCCACCCGATGATCCAAGCAATGAACTCACCCATGGTCGCGTAGGCGTACGTATAAGCGCTTCCTGCAATGGGGATCATGGAGGCGAACTCCGAATAGCAGAGGCCGGCAAACACGCAGGCAAAGGCGGCCAGAAAGAATGAAAGCATGACTGCCGGACCGGCGTTTGTCGCCGCGGCGGTTCCGGTTAGCGTAAAAATTCCCGCTCCTATGATGGCGCCGATTCCCAGGGCCACCAGATTGCGTGCGGTTAGGGTTCGCTTGAGGCCTCCTTCTTCCTGAGACTCAGTAAGTAATATCGATAGCGGTTTTTTGGAGAACATAGTTGATTGGTTGGTCAAGTTACAAATTAACGGGGCCAAACCTAAGGATTTAATTGGAAAATACCTTGTTTATCCTTTTACAAATGAATACTTTCACGGTCGATTAGCCAAAACGAAAGTCTCTATGCATAAAAGAAACCTACTAACCTTTGGAATTTTATTTTTGCTGCCGGTTGGCCTCTTTGCCCAGGATAAGCCCGGATTGGACCAGCGCATCAACGATTGGTTTGCCCCCAAAGCGGATGTATGGGAATCCATTGTATTTACAACCATTCCCCTCGGCCCTACGGATGTTCCCCTGGTTGTTCTTCTGCTAATCGGCGGCGCGACTTTTTTCACACTTTATTTTTCATTTGTCAATGTCCGGAAATTTCCCATGGCGCTTCGTGTGGTGAGAGGCAAATACGACTTTGTGGCGGGGAATGGAAAAGAAAACATACATCCCGATAAGGACCTGATTACCCGCGATGGAGACCTTCCCGATACAATCCGGGATGAAAGCCGGCAGGGGGAGGTTAGTCATTTCCAGGCCCTGACCGCCGCCTTATCGGGGACCGTAGGACTGGGAAACATTGCCGGCGTGGCCATTGCCATTGCCCTGGGTGGTCCGGGAGCCACCTTCTGGATGATCATTGCCGGATTGATCGGAATGTCATCGAAATTTGTGGAATGCACCCTGGGGGTGAGGTACCGCGACGTGGATCCGGACGGCACCGTCCACGGAGGGCCGATGTATTACCTGACCAAGGGTTTCCGGGAAAAAGGCTGGGCGATGACCGGGAGGGTCCTTGCCGTGATCTTTGCCGTCTTATGCGTCGGCGCGTCTTTCGGCGGCGGAAACGCCTTTCAGTCGAACCAGGCCGTTGCCCAGATTACCGCCACGTTCGGGTTAACCGGGGGCTTTGTGAAATCGTTCCTGGGGATCGGCATTGCTATTCTGGTCGCCATTGTGATTATCGGCGGGATCAAGCGCATCGCGAACTGGACGGCGAAGATCGTCCCGTTTATGGCGGTAATTTACGTAGCGGCCTGTCTGATCATTGTTTTCGCCAATTATACCTACATAGACGACGCTTTTTATCAGATCATCAGCCAGGCCTTTACCCCCATGGCGGGTCTGGGCGGCTTGGTCGGGGTGATCATCACCGGTTTTCGGCGGGCTGCCTTTTCGAACGAAGCCGGCGTGGGTTCGGCTCCCATTGCGCACGCTGCGGTGAAAACACGCTATCCTGCCAGTGAAGGCGTGGTGGCCTTGCTTGAGCCCTTTGTGGATACGGTGGTAATCTGTACCATGACTGCCCTGGTCATTGTCATGTACAATATGGAAGGCGCCTTTACCTACGGAGTGACCGATGAGCTTGGAAATGTGATCCTGAATTCTTCGGGGGAAGCCGTTGGAGGGGTAGGACTGACCACCCTGGCGTTCGACTCGGTATTGCCGCATTTTTCCTACGTACTCACCGTGGCGATTGTCCTGTTTGCTTTCTCGACCATGATCTCCTGGTCCTATTACGGGCTGCAGGCTTGGAAATTCCTGTTTGGCAAATCCAGATCGGCGGACCTGGTGTACAAGATCCTGTTCCTGGTTTTCGTTGTGATCGGGGCGGCGGCGACTTTGGACGCGGTGGTGAAATTCTCCGACGCGATGCTGCTGGCGATGGTGTTTCCCAATATGATCGGACTGATCTTCCTCTCACCCCGTGTGAAGGAGGAGCTCAACAGCTACCTGAAGGCCGTAAAGGAACGGTTTCACGCTTAAGGTCCGACCGGACTTTCCGGCCCCGACGGCTTAATTGGCGTCGGGGTCGGTGGCTGATGAGAGCGTGGGTTTTTCCACCGAAGAGGTTCCCTTGGCAGCACTTGCAATGGCCGCTGTTCTGGTAGGAGCGCCGCCGCATTCGGAAGAAGCTTCCGCGGCCGTTTCCTGATTTACCTGAACGACTTCCACCTGGTTTTGATTGTTGTTGAGGAACGCGGTGTCGTGCGAGCCGTCCACAGCGATGTGAGGCGCAATGACAAGTGAAACAATGGACATCAGCTTAATGAGGATGTTCATGGACGGACCGGAGGTGTCCTTGAAGGGATCGCCGACCGTGTCTCCGGTAACCGATGCCTTGTGCGCTTCGGAACCTTTATAAGCCATTTCACCGTCGATTTCCACCCCTTTTTCGAATGACTTTTTGGCATTATCCCATGCGCCGCCCGCGTTCGACTGGAACATGCCCATCAGTACGCCCGAAACCGTAACACCCGCCAGAAGGCCGCCCAGTACTTCGGGGCCGAAGGCAAAACCGACGATTAGGGGGCTCACCAGGGCAATGGCGCCCGGGGCGAACATTTCGCGGATGGATGCCTTGGTGGAGATGGCAACGCATTTTTCGTATTCCGGCGTGGCTTTATGCTCCATAATGCCCGGGATCTCGCGGAACTGCCGTCTGACCTCGTTAACCATGTCCATGGCGGCGCGGCCAACGGCCGAAATAGCCAGGGAGGAGAAGATGAAGGGGATCATTCCACCGATAAACAGACCGGCCAGCACATCGGCCTTGTAGATATCGATCCGGTCGATTCCCGCCACTCCTACGAAGGCCGCGAAAAGCGCCAGGGAAGTGAGCGCTGCCGAAGCGATGGCAAAACCTTTTCCGGTGGCAGCGGTGGTGTTTCCGACCGCGTCCAGGTTATCGGTCCGCTCCCGGACTTCCTTGGGAAGACCACTCATTTCCGCAATACCTCCCGCATTGTCTGCAATGGGTCCGAACGCGTCAATGGCCAGTTGCATCGCCGTGGTTGCCATCATTCCCGCGGCTGCGATGGCAACGCCGTATAATCCGGCAAAATGATACGAACCGTAAATTCCCCCGGCCAGCACCAGGATCGGCAGCAAAGTCGATTCCATACCCACGGCGAGTCCGCCGATGATATTGGTCGCATGTCCGGTGGAGGATTGTTTTACAATGGAGTTTACCGGCCGCTTGTTCATCGCCGTATAGTATTCGGTAATGATGCTCATGAGCGCGCCCACCAATAATCCAAGGGCGATGGCCCAATACACGTCCATGTTGGTAAAGTCATATCCACGGATGCTCATCGTTTCGGGAAGCATCCACCGTACTACGAAAAACGAAACCACCGCGGTCAGCAGAATGGAAGACCAATTCCCTTTATTCAATGCAGCCTGAACGCTGTCCGTCTCTTTTCCGATACGGACAAACCCGATACCGACGATCGAAAATACAAGCCCAAGGCCTGCGATCAGCATGGGAAGCAAAATAGGGGCGATACCGCCGAAGTTGTCGGCCGATACGATCTCACGTCCCAGCACCATGGTGGCCAGAATGGTGGCCACGTACGAACCGAACAGATCAGCGCCCATTCCGGCAACGTCTCCCACATTGTCTCCCACGTTGTCGGCAATGGTGGCCGGGTTACGCACATCGTCTTCGGGGATCCCTGCTTCCACTTTTCCGACCAGGTCGGCGCCTACGTCGGCTGCTTTGGTATAGATACCGCCGCCCACACGTGCAAACAGCGCAATGCTTTCCGCACCCAGGGAGAATCCTGCGAGCACTTCCAGCGCCTTTTCCATCTCAATCCCGTTCACGTTGCCACCCTGCTGGATCACGAACATATTATAGAATACGATAAACAGAGACCCAAGACCCAGTACAGCCAGTCCTGCAACCCCCAGACCCATCACCGAGCCGCCGGTAAAAGATACCTTCAGCGCTTGGGCCAGGCTGGTGCGCGCGGCCTGTGTGGTGCGGACGTTGGCCTTGGTGGCGATATTCATTCCGATGTATCCCGCAAACGCGGAGGTGACACAGCCGATGATGAAGGATATGGCGATGATCCAACTGGAGGTTTCAACCAAGGTCCCGGACCATCCCAGCAACAGCGCAGCGATCACGACATAATAGGATAACACCTTCCACTCGGCTCTGAGAAATGCCATCGCGCCCCGGGCGATATACCCTGCCAACTCCTTCATTTTGGCCTCTCCCGGGTCCTGTTTTCCAATCCAACTGGATTTCATCCAGGTCACAAACAATCCCAACAAACCAAGCACAGGGATGAGGTAAATTAAGTACTGCCGTAAAAAATCCATACAAATTCCGTTTAACACTTATATAGTAAAAATAAAGCCGCTAAAATACACCTCAAGTGCTGAAAATTCAAATAAATTTTCCGTCGCGGCGGGGTAGGGGCCCCGGGGATCGAAAGCAGGCTCCAAGGCCCGGATTCGTGTAAAAAATACCTGCCCATGTGGTGGTTTCGCCACAAATGAGCGAACCATTCGACATCCATTTTTCGGCCCAGGGCCCGCAACGGCTTATTGGTATATAAATTGCTATTATTTATCCAGTAAAATTGAATTGTAAACGGTAGACGCGGGTCTTGAATAACCTGCGGACCTTAAAAATTAAAGTCATGAAATTACCAAAAATGAGCATCAAAAAAACAATGGCGCTGATTGGAACAGCCGGTGTGTTCGCCGGTGCGGTGGCCTGTAATTCGCCGCAGAACCAGAATGAAAGTCAGGACATGGATCCCGGTACAGACAACATGTACGAAGAACCCATGCCTTCTGACGACACCACATCCGCGATTGACACCACCATGACCGACACGCTGGATGGCGGATTCTAAGAATTCCAAGAACACACGGCAAACAGACTACCGATGAGGGTTCCCGCTGGGAACTGCATTTAATTCCAGCGCTCCTGGATAGTATGTGACAATAATCAATTGAAAACCCCGGAAACCATGTAACCTTTCCGGGGTTTTTGAATTCCAGTGCATGGGGCAAGATCTGGGAATGGGTTCATCCGGCACCTTAAATTGCTTCGGCCACTACAAAAGTACTCCCGCCTATAAAAATAAGATCATCGGCCCCAGCTTGTTCCCGCGCTGCGGAAATGGCCGCCTTCACGGATGGAAAGAATGTTCCCTGCAATCCCGATTCGGATGCTATCCGGTGAAGCGCCTGCGCGTCCATGGCCCGTGGCACGTCCGCTTTGCAGAAATAGTAACGTGCGTCTTTTGGCAGCATGTCCAATACTTTATCCACCTCTTTGTCATTTACCATCCCAAAAACTACATGCAGCCGGTCATGCGGGGTAGCGGCAAGCTGGATGAGAATTTCCCGGATGCCGCTTTCATTATGCGCGGTATCGCATACCACCAGGGGCTGGGTGGACAGGATTTGCCATCGCCCGGCGAATCCGGTCAGCTGCTTTACATTATTTAACGCGTCATGAAGGTGCCGGTCTTCGATCCGATAGTCAGCCTGGCGCAAGACAGCGATCGCCGTCAACACGGTCTTTATATTTTTCAATTGATAACGGCCAGTCAAGTCCAGGGCGAGGCTCAATTCTTTATGCCAGCGTTTGGAGGTCGCGGTCAGATTCAGAAAGGGACTCAAACCGGTTGGGGTGGTGTGAACTTCCCAATCCCGGGAGGCGAAATAAATAGGTGACCCGCTTTCTTTGGCTTTTTGGTTGAAAACCGCCGCGGTTGCCTCCTGAAATTCGCCAATGACGACGGGAATCCCGGATTTAATGATGCCGGCTTTTTCGCCTGCGATCGCTTCCAGGGTGTTTCCCAGAATCTGTACGTGGTCAAAGCCGATATTGGTGATGACCGATAAATCGGGGTGAACGATGTTGGTGGAATCCAGACGCCCACCCATGCCGACTTCCACCACGGCTATGTCCACCTTCTGACGAGCGAAAAAGTCAAAGGCCATGGCCACGGTCACTTCAAAAAACGACGGTTTCAGGGACTCAATCAAGGGACGCTGCGATGAGACAAAATCAATCACCTCCGATTCCGGGATCATTTGCCCATTGACACGGATGCGTTCCCGGAAATCGACCAGATGCGGGGACGTGTAAAGACCGGTTTTATAGCCTGCTTGGTGCAGAATGGCGGCCAGCATGTGAGATACCGAACCTTTCCCGTTAGTGCCTCCGATGTGGAGCGAGCGGAATTCCCGGTGGGGCTGTCCGAGCGCGTCGCAAAGTTTGACGATGTTTCCCAGATCCGGTCGGTAGGCCGTAGCGCCAATCCGATGGAAAACAGGAAGTTTACTGTAGAGGTAGTCAATGGTGTCCCGGTAGTCCACGGATGCTATTTTAAGGTTTCCAGCAAAATTTCCGCCTTTTTTCCAGCCTGGGTTTCAGCCGGGATCTTTTCCAACCAAGTGCGGCAATCTTCCTCTCTGTTCTCATCCAGATAGCTCAGGCCGATGAAATAAGCGGCTTCATAGCGGTAAACCGACTTGCTTTCAAATACCTTTCGCAGGTCCAGGCGAGCCTTTTCCGGGTTTCCTGTATGCAGGTGCGTTACGCCCCTGAAAAAGAGCAGGAACATGTCATCAGGGCGGTTTAATACGCCGGCATCGAGTAAGGGCAATGCTTCTTCATAAACCTTCTCATTGAACAGTTTGGCCGCCTCGGCGATCCTGCCTGCCGAATCGGCGCCCCGTTCGACAAGTGATGGCATGGTAATCGTGCCATATTCGCTAAGCGGGTCATTGGCCCAGGGCGCCCAAATGGCTATTGCGGCGAGGACGGCCGCTGCGGCAGCCCAGCGCATGATGGAAACGACCCGGCCGGTTTGTTTTTTCTTATCATTTTCCGAAGAAAAGTACGTTCGATTTCGTTCCAGCTTGTCGCGCAATGCCTGTTCGCCCGCATCCGGCTGCAAAGTGCGACGGAGGCTGTCGACGGTAGACGCATACAGCTTCGTTTCTTCCCGCAAATCCGGGTCGGATTGCAACTCCTCTTCGAAAGCCATTCGTTCCTCATCGGACATCGCATTCGAGAGATAGCGTTCAATGTCTTCATGCCTTGTCATACCGCATCTAAATTTGGTCCTTCATGATTCTGAATTCAGGCGATTTTTTAATCATCTGGGTTAGCTTTCCCATGCATTCTGATTTTTTCTTCCGTAAGTAGGCATACGATACGCCGAGCCGCGCCGCCACTTTTTCCTGGTGTTCGCTACCCAAGGTTTGTGCGATGATTTCGCGGCACCGGTCTCCCAGTTGCTGAAAAAAGTGGGATACCAATTGATCCCGTTCTTCTTGCTGCATTAAATCGTTCGTTTCCTCACTGATCTCAGATACGCTGTCGATGCTGATTGTTACCCCTTTTCGGTTTCTTTTCTTTAGTTCATTCCACCATTTCCGTTTGCATACCATCAGCAGGAACGATTCAAAAGGGCAGGTGAGAACGAGTCGCTTTTCTCTCGCCTGCCGGTAAATAGCAAGGAGGGATTCCTGAAAAATATCTGCCGCATCGTCGGGCGACCCGCTGTTAGCGCAAACCCAGCGCTTGATCGTTCCCGCGAAATGGCGGTAGATCGCGTCGATCACCTGATCGTCGTTTCTCAGCAATCCTTCAATGTACCGCTGATCGTCATGTAAGGCAATTTCGGGCATGCCACGAATCTAAACAGAAATCAGCGTCGCAGCAACTGAAGAAAAAAATAGGGGGTAACAAAATGTCTGGTCCGTGGATATGCTCATGTAAATGGTTCAACTAAAATCAACGAACATGAAAAAGCAACTTATTCACATGACATTATTCAGCGCCATGACTTTAACCCTGGCCTCTTGCGAAGAAGGACATAATGACTTTCCGCAATTAGAGCGGCCACCGGTCAGTTTAACGTCTTTCCTGGACGACTATGCTCCCGCGGAGCAGGTATTTACGGTAGATGCCACTGAAGAATTCCGGATTACGGGCGAAAAAGGAATGGAAGTGACTTTTCCGGCCGGCTCGCTATTGGATGGCGACGATCAGCCCGTGACCGGTGAGGTGACCATACGCCTTATTGAGTTGTATAGTAAAACAGACATCATGCTTTCAGGCTTATCCACCGAATCGCAAGGCGATCTGTTAGAGTCCGGGGGTGAATTCTACCTGGTAGCCGAACAGGATGGCGAAGCCCTGAGATTAAATCCCATTAATGGACAGTGGACTAATAATCCCGTGCAGGTACGCTTTCCGGTGGCTCCCGATAACGCCCCCGATATGATTCTTTTCTCGGGCGGGCCTTCCGATCAAAATCCGGAAGAATTGACCTGGATTGTTTCCAATGACCGGGTGGTGGGAATTGATAAAGGCTATTACGCGTTTCCGCTTCCTGATTTGAATTGGACGAACCTCGACAAGTTTGCCAGCTATCCCGGAGACCGGACCAATATCACCGTGCAGGTTACATCCAACAGCGCCGGTGGTCCCCTGGATGTGCAGGCCTGGCTGGTTTTCAATGATATGAAATCAGTTATACGCATGCCTGGCAGCACAACCGCCGGAACCGGGTACGATGGCTTGCTGCCGGTGGGGATGGACGTGACAATCGTAGCAATCGGATCCGATGCGTCAGGTCACCTTTACCTGGGAAGTAAGGATATTCTCACGGCCGAGGATCAGACCTATACGGTTCATGCCGAACGGGTCAGCGACCAGGAAGCTGAAGACTTCATGCAAGGGCTGAATAACTAATTCAATGCTGGGGTCCCTGGCGGGAGCGGCCGCACAAACGGTGCGGCCTCCTGCCTTGGGAAGTAGACAATACCGGCAAATTCGATCACAAAAATCAACGAACATGAAAAAGCTAATTTTTACCCTCTTTATTGCAATCATGGCAGGTGCCGTGTTTGGGCAGGAACAAACCTGGCAGATCAATGCCTCGGGAGGCGTCAGCATGCCCCTGGGGGACTATAAAAATCACATTGGACGGGCAAACGACGGGCCATTCGGCGCCCTGGCAATTGACCGCTACCTGGGCGGCGAAAAAATTCGCTGGGGGCTGGGAGCCGACTTCCGTTTTCTTCGTCACCCGATGCGTACTTTCGATACCCTTTTCTTTTCCAATGGCTATCTGGCCACAGATTATCATAGCGAGCCGCGTTTTACGCACATTGGCGCTGCCTTGGGGCCTACAGCGGCGTTTCAGGCAGGTCCGCTGGATTTGGAACTGTTTTTACGCGGCGGTGCGTTGCTTCAGCAATTTCCGTCCTACACCCGCTCAGTCTGGGTGCAGCAAGGCGGGGGCATGGTGAACGTCCTGGACAACCATTATACAGATAATCCGGACGATCGCGTGTTGGCATTCATGGGCCTGGGCGGCATCCGGCTGTCTTACCCCATCACGGAACGGGTTAGTATTGGTGTGCAGGCCGATTATTTACGGACCTTTGGTTCGAAATCCGGCGAAGCGCCCAGCCGGTTTCACGTGGTGCACCACGGACAATTTGATGAACCCGACCCAACCATGGAGATCCGGATGGATATGACCGGGGGACCCGTAAATCTGGGGGATCATTTCAGCCTGGAGCCGCAACGGTACAATACCTTTGTACAAGCTCTGAACCTGTCTGCGGGCATCCGTTACGTCTTTGGTGGAAAGAAGAAACGCGAACCCCGCCGGATCACGTCCGACCCCTATGTGAAACCAGCACCTGCCGGCTTTCGGAAAGACATTTTGGTAGTTGTAAAAGACGAACAAACCGGTTTACCCTTAAGTGGAGTAAAAGTGGACATCCGGCAGGGGGAAACGGTATACACGTCCATTACCAATGTAAACGGGGAAGCGGAACGAATCAAGAACGCGGAGGCCGGTCGGTACGCGGTCAGCGGCGTAAAGAATGGAATCCATGCCAGTGAACTGGTGATTGATAAAGCCGATTTCGATGTATCCGGGCCGGTAATCTATAAGGAACTGCTTCACAACGATCCCCGCTTCACGCTGGTGGGGGTGACCGTGGATGCCACCAGCCGGGAAAAGCTTTCCGGTATTGGCACCATTCTGACACATACCGAATCCAATTTCAATGCACGTCAGCAGTCTGATCCGGAGGGCAAATTTGTGTATCAGCTTGACCAAAACGCTGAGTATAATGTGGTAGCCAGCCATGCCGGAAAGTTCTCCCAAACCGAAACGGTGACCACCAAAGGACTGGATCGCAGCCAGACCTTGTACGTGACGCTTGAGCTGGGAATCAGCGACATCGTAAAAGGTGCAACCTTTGTACTGAAGAATATTCACTACGATTTTGACCGCTCCGAAATCCGGCCGGATGCCGCGCGGATTCTGGATAATCTGGCAGATCTTATGAAACAAAACCCGACCCTTCAGATCGAGCTTTCATCCCATACTGACAGCCGGGGCAGCGACAGCTACAACCTGCGGCTTTCGCAGCAACGCGCCGAATCAGCGGTTAATTATCTAATCGAAAACGGCGTAGAGCGGAGTCGGCTGCATGCAAAAGGATATGGCGAAACCCGTTTGCTGAATAATTGTGCCAATGGGGTTTCCTGCAGTGAGGAAGCACATCAGGCCAACCGGCGAACTGAGATCCGCGTACTGGAATTTTAGTAGATTCGCTCGTCAAAAAGCCGCCCTCCGGTTGAATCCCGGCAGAGGCGGCTTTTTTTTAAAGAATGATTACATTTAGACAAAATTGTGAGCGAATGAAATGAGACACTTACTATTTCTGCTAATCGTGCCTTTTTTGTCTTATTCCCAATCCGGGAATTTGCCGTTTCCCGCGGGGGATGATTCGGTGACGATCTATTTCGCCGAACACAATGGCCGGACCCAGTTCAGCGCAGGACTTCGTCCACTGAGGCAAATCGCCGGCGCGCCGGAAGCTTTCTATACGTATTATTGGGAATTTGGCGATGGGACATTCAGTTTTGATGAGATGCCCGTGCATGCTTACGCAACTCCCGGAGAGTATGAAGTACGCCTGTACGCCACCAATAATTACGACGATGGCAAAGCCCCTCCGTCGCGCGCTAAAAAATACCGTAAAGAGAAGCCGGTTTCTGATCCCGGCCACGGCGCATCCACGGTTCAATCGGGGGCGACCTCCTCGGGACATTTTAATCCGGATCAACAAGTGATGTTGAAAACGAATCGGATGCCCAGGCCCGACGAGGAAATGGTGCTGATTGTCGGTTATCGCAGTCACGATACACCGGCTCCTCCGGTGAGTGGGACCCTGGCCTTGTTTTTCAACGAAAAGGATTTCGCGAAGAAAAATTTCGAAATTACCGATATCCGGACCTGGCATGGAGAACAGGAAATAGTGGGAGATGACGTGTTTGCACAAGCCGGCATAACGGCCTACCTGGGGCCCGGCCAGTACAAGCCCAGCGGATTCGATCCCCGATTAGCCGCCGGCCAACGCGGCGGATTATACCTGGCGGCCGCGGAAAGCGAACCAGTTCTTTTTATGGCACCCCGGGAACCTGCCGGCGTCCATTCTTTTCCTGGATTGTCTACCATCCTGGCAGAAAATAATTCCAGATACGCCGACCGGCGACTTTGGCGGTTCGAAGGTCTGGAAGCGGGGGCAGAACGATTTTTCTTCATTACATTAAAGACCACACCGGAAATGATCCGGGACACGAATGCCATTGTCACGATGAACATGACCCTGATTCCCGACGACCCAAGCCGGGAAGTGGTGTCTGAGACGCTTGAAATGCAAATCGTCGTTTCTCATGATCCCAATAAAGCGTCTGTGAACAACCGGCTGATGAATTACCGGTTCATTGGTAAGGAGAAAGAACTGAAATACAAAGTACGGTTCCAGAACACTGGAAAAGGGCCCGCTTCCCTGGTCGATATCGGTGTGTCTCTTTCTGATATGGTGGATCTTTCCAGCATCCGGCTTGTAGATCAGTATCCGGAGTGCCCTCCCTGTGAGGACGCGTATGCCGGCCAGAGCTGCCTGGACACCGTTATCAAGGCAGACAGCGTCCATTTTATATTTCGTAATATTTATTTGCCGGGTAAACGGCAGCTCGGCGTGAACGATGCCGATTCGACCAAGGGCTTTGTCGAATTTTACGCGCGGTTGAAAGAGAAGCCTCCCAAATTACCTTTTTATACCCAAGCGGCCATTGTTTTTGACCGAAACGAGCCTATTATAACGAACCGGGCTTATAATCGCTTTTTACCCGGTATTTCGCCAGCGATCGTTGCCGGTTACGGGTGGTCCGGAGGGCAATCGAAAGGAAGTTTTATTTTAGGCGGAAGCATCGCCCCGTATTCGCCTTATAAAATCTTTTTTCAGGCCGAAGCCTATTTAGGCATTCACCAAAAAAGCCGGTTTGGTTCATTTGTGGATCATCAGTGGGACGATCGAACCGGCCCGGAGCGCGTACCGCAGCTGACGTTGAACGACTCCCTGTTTTTTATAGCGTCCGAACGCGTTGCCACAGAACGGGAAATGATCACGCTGGATCTGGTACCCCTACACGTCCGAAAAAACTGGAGTGATCGCTTTGCAACCGGCGTGGGCATGTATGTAGCAGGCAGCATTCACAGACGATCTGTCCGGACGGAAGAACTGGACCTTCGGTATTTCCAGGATTCTGCAAATCAGATGGAACCGGGCTGGGGATCGAGACTGTATACCGTCACGGAGGTCAACGACAGCAAGGCTTTCGCTTCAGCGCGGATCGCGCCCTTTGCTGACATTTCATTTGGACGTGTGCGGGTTGGCCCTTCGGTTGGGCTTCGGTACTTACATTTTATTTCATCCGGCACAGGCCGGTTCATGTTCTATACGACTTGGAGATTGTAAGGACGAACGTATTTTCAGGCAAACGCTGCCGCCTGTTGCGAGCGGGTATCGTCAGCGGCATGTTAATTTTTTCCTTGCTCCAGGCCGGGAAAGCTTCGGAGATCCCATCTCACTGGACATCCCGAATGGACAGCCTGAAGAAAGCCGACAATCTGGAAGCCTGGATCTATTCCTGGATAGACGCATTGCTGGAAGATCCATCGGCTCGTTTTGAATGGCCGGCGCAGGCGCGGGCAGAAGCGTGGCGTCAGCCGGTGACCCGGGACGAGCAAGGTGCCTGGTTTTACCTGTTGGCCAACGACGGGTATTACCAGTTACAACACGGGAATATCATCCAATCCTTGCAAGCGTACGAAGAAGCGTACCGGTTTTATCAGACGAATCCGGCGGTATCAGAAGACGAGGTGATTGAATTTGTCTTGAAACCACTCGGGAATAATTATACCCGTCTGGGCGATTACGAGCGAGCCATGTTCATTCAAGAGCAGGGGTATCAATTGGCGCGCAGCATGGGGAACCGGGATCAACAGGTGTCTTTTCTGATCAATATGGCGAGTACGGCCCGTACGGCAGGAAAATTGGATCAAGCCGCCGGGTACGGCACCGAGGCGCTTGAATTGGTGCAGCCCGCAACCGCGCTGCAAGGCTTGCTGTTCAATACACTTGCTGATATCACGTATCGGCGGGGCGATTTTACATCTGCCTGGCGCTACCTGGACCAGGCCCTAAAGGTGTTAAGTAATCCCGGTTTACTATCGGAAAACAAGGCGGCCCTGGACTGGCTGTCTGGCGCTCACCTGTTACTCGGTCAGTTGCAAAGACAGCAACTTCGGTTCCGTGAGGCAGAGCAAAGTTTAGGCCGGGCGGTGAGTCTTTTAGAAAGGCGTTATCCCGGGTCTAAACAACGGGAAAGGGCGAAAATTTGGTTGGAATTAGGGGAAACACAGCGCCTGGCAAGCCGATATTCGCAGGCTAAGCAAAGCTTTGACCTGTCCATTGCCCTGCTGGTCCCCGGAACCGACTCGACGGGAAGCAGCGCGGTAGCGGCCTATGCCGATAACACGATTATGGACGCCTTCACCGGCAAAGCGCGAATAGCTGTGCAGCTAGGGCAAGATGAGGAAGCGCTCGGGCTTTATCACCGGGCACTTGAAGTTTCCGAAGCACTCCGGCTGCGGTTTGCCGGCCTCGAATCCAAACAGGAGCATCAGCGTTTCAGCCTGGCGATTGCCGAGGAAGCCATCGCGGCCGCCTTCCGTTTGTATCAAAGCACGGGCCAGGGTCACTATGCGCTTAAGGCATTGGATTTCGCTGAATGGAATAAGGCCCGGATACTTGCCGATGAACTGCGCTGGAATTTGCATCGGGACGAAGCGGCTGACCAAGACAGCCTGATCCGAAAAGAAGATGAATTATTGCAAGTTCTTGCTTATTACGAGACAGAGCGTATACAGGCATTTCTTGCGGGACGTGCAAGCGAGGAACGGCGGTTAAAGCAGGCCGCCGATCGTACCCGGTATGATTTGTCGCTGCTTCGTCCGGCGCTTAACCAAAAATATCCACTTTTAAGCTCATCAGACCGTCAAGAGGCAGGTTCCGCGCTTGCCTTGCTTCCGCCGGGCATGGAAGTATGGGAATATTTTACGGGGAATGAGCATTGGTATTTTTTTCGCGCCGATTCAACCGGCGTGCTGGAATTCCGTTCGCTGGGCGCGGCCGCAGAGCTGGGCAGGGAGATCACCGATTTCCTTGAGCGGTATTTTCATCACGGCCCGCAAGCAATGTACAACGATCCGGAAGGGTATTATGCAGCGGCCCATCAAATTTACCGGCTACTTCTTCCGGCCGGACGGGATCACGGGGCGGACGGGGCTGTGCACCTGAACACAGGTCGGAAAATGATCATTCCCGACGGAATCATTGGGAAAGTACCCTTCGAGGCTTTGCCGGTTCAACCGGCGTATTCACCCGCCGTGAGCCAATGGCCTTTCTTAATACGTGAGGTGGTGATTTCCCGCGCCTATTCCCTGGATGTATGGAATTCCTTACAAGCCACCGGTGTCACACGGAACAAAGAGGCACAGTTTGCCGGTTTTTTTGTTCCTTTCGACGAAGCGGGTCAGGCGTCTACGTTGGCTTCGCTTCCGGCTGTGCGGCTGGAAATGGATCGCGTGCGGGAACACGTGGACGGCGTTTTTTTCCAGGAAGGGGAGGCGTCGTCCGGGGCTTTTTTTGAAGTCTTTGGTACGACCACGATCCTGCACTTGAGTACGCACGCGTTTTTGCTGGGCGAAAACCAAATTCCCGCACTTCAATTCGCCGACCGGCAGGTGTATATTCCGGATATTTACCTGCAAGGCGGTGCGCCTGAACTCGTGGTATTGAGTGCCTGTCAGACCGGCATTGGTCCCCTGGTCGAAGGGGAGGGGGTCCTGAGCCTGGCAAGGGAATTCGCGGCGGTGGGCGCCGGTGGTATTGTGGCGGGTTTATGGAATTTGAATGATGAGACCGCCGCCGAACTGACCGGTGCATTTTACCGGAACCTTCGCGCCGGCGGCGATAAAGCCCTGGCCTTACATACTGCCAAACTCGACTGGCTAGACAATCCCGGCGTTTCAGAAAGCATGAAGCTGCCCTATCACTGGGCGGCGCTGGTGTATAGCGGAAATAATCAACCCGTTCATTTCCGTCCAGATCGGGGCGTTTCCGGGCGCTGGATGGCTGTCATTTTGCTTGTTTTGGTGGGGGGCGCTGCAGGTATCGGGTACTTCGTGTACCGGCTACCGCGCGGTCAAAGGCGCTAAGATCTTACCGGAGAATGAATGTGAATACAACGGTTCCCGCTTGGAGTTCAGGTCCCTGCGGCGCGGAGTTAAGTCTTGCGCGCAAGACCGCTTGCTCACATTTTTCCCACAAAGCGGCATTGGAAAGCGTGGTACCCCGAACCCCGGCCGTCGCGGTTTTTACATTGCCGCTTCGGTCTACGGTGATCTGCACGGCTACTCTTCCCGTGGTCTGACCGTCATCCTGCAAGACCGGCCGGGTAGTGAAGTATCGTCCGGCCAGGTTCAGCGCAATTCCGCCACCACCGGATCCGGTTCCCTCGTAGCTGTCCGAAAGGTTGTTTCCGGTCTGCGCGCCCTGGTTCCCGGCCTGATCGCTGGTTCCGTCGCCTCCGCCCCGGCCATCACTCTGGCTCCCTTTATACAAGGCGTTCTGATTGACGATGGGTTCCTTATTTTCCTCGGGCTGGCTGTGATCATTTGAAGTGATCGGTTCTTCCACCGGCTTGGCGACGATTTCCGGATTGTTTGAGCTTCGTACCGTGGGCGCGTCTTCGAAATCCTGCGTGGTGATACGGCGTTCATCGGCTTCCGGAACAGGCTTGGAGGTGGAGACGACCCGGTCGCGGGTTTCCTGCGGCGGACGGTTGTTGGCTTCCGGAGCGGCCGAAACCGCTTCCACGCTGGTATAATCGGTCCCCATGCCATACTCGGACGTGCCGTAATTGATCTCGATTCCGCCGCTTAATATTTCTTCCGTTACGTCCCGCTGGGTATTGATGTAGATGAAATAAAGCAGCAACAAAAGAGCAATATATACCCCCGAGGTATAAGCAAGCGCTTTTTTCCATTGAGGCGGGTGGTCTATATATTGAAATTGTGCCATGACTATTGATCTTTATCGGTTGCCAGCACCATGCGTATCTGATTGCGGTTACACGCATCCATGATATCCACCAGGTGCTGCACATCCACGGATCGATCTACGTATAAAACGGCGGAAAGTTCATTATTGTTTCCCCTGGGATACGTTTGCAGCAGGCTGTCCAGCATGCCAATCGTGACCGGGATCTTGTCCAGGTAAAGCTGGAGATCCTTGGTCAGGGTAATGTTAACGGTCTCCTTCGAAAAGGACTCCCCCGACTCCGACCGCGGATTCTGCACCCGGATCACGTTTGGGTTGATCACCAGGGAGGCGATAAGGAAAAACAGCATCAGGAAGAACATGATGTCGTTCATCGATGCCGCGTTTACTTCCGCCTGTACTTTATGCCTTCTTCTGATGTTCATTTGAACTACTTAGTTGGTTCTTCCAGCAAATCAATAAAATCGATTGAATCGGTTTCCATCTGCAGAATGACCTTGTCTACCATGATCGTCAGGATATGATGCCCAATGTAGGCCAGTATCCCGATGAACAGACCGGCCGCACTGGTGATCATTTTCTGGTACAGACCGGCAGACACCGTGTCGATGGAATACTCACCCGTGCTGGAAATGGTGAAAAAGATGGTGATTACCCCCACAATGGTGCCGATAAAGCCCAGCATGGGCGCGATACCTGCGATAATACCCAGGATATTGATGTTTTTCTCCAATTTCGATACCTCCAGCTTCCCCTGATTCTCGATGGCTCCTTCGATATCCTTGATCGGTTTCCCGATCCGGGCCAGGCCCTTCTGGAGCATGCGTGCAATGGGCGTGCCGCTGCTCCGGCAAACGGCAATAGCTCCTTCGAGGTTACCCGCCAGCACGTATTGCTTGATCTGCATCGTTAGGTTCGCTTCGTAACGGGCGGCTTTTTTGATCGTGAAATACCGTTCAAAAAATATATAAATGCCCAGAAATAGAAGAAGCGCGATGGGAAGCATTACCCAGCCTCCTTTTACCAACAGGCTGAATAAGTTCATTTTCTGCTCAGCCGCGATCACGGTGTTTTGGGGGAGCGTCTGCTGGAATGTATCTGCCGCCTGGTTTAGCGTATCCCCAATCTGTAACAACAACATAAATGAATTTTGATTTTTTTACTGTTTTAAATTAAACTCCTATAATATTTAGCCTCACAAGCAGCAGGGATACGAGCCCTAATATAATCAGACCAATCAGAATTGCCCAAACAAGCCTGAATTTATTTTTTCTGACGTTTTTAAATCCGATTTTCCGGGTAAAGGCTTCCACTACGTTATCGTGGGCAAGCGGCTTGAGCTCCACGGGAGACAGGCCGAAAAGCGCGCGATCGTTGAACGCGGAGTAGAAGTTGACCGTTCCCAGGGCTCCTGCGCTTAACATTCCTACATGCGGCAATTCAAAGGAACCGTTCCGGCTCAATTCCTGTTTTACACGGATCACAAATTTATCCACTTCGTATTCAGCCATGTGCGGACTGATCTGCCTGTGTTCCGCCACCAGCTTGGCCAGCTTCCCGTCCCGGACCTGCTCTTTCTCAGAAAAGGTCAATCCGGTCAGAAAGGGGAAAAACCGGTCGGTCGCCTGCTGGTTGCCTTCAATTTTACCGTCCGCCTGCGGTCCTTCCGAAGCGCGGATGATACCCAGTCCGGGAATGGAAACCTGTTTTTCCGTGTTTAAAAGGGTCGATATAAACGTGGTAATGTCCATATCCGCTTACAGTGTAAATGTCAGCCCTCCAACCATGTTAAACCCTATTGTTCTGTAATTCAGGTATTGCTCGTATTGTTTGTTCAATACATTATTTGCATTCAGAAATACCCCGAAATTGGTGTTTATCTTATAGCTTGCGCCGAAATTCAGATCCGTGTAAGGGTCAAGCACCTGGTACGTGGATCCCGCTGCTCCGGAGGTGCCCAGATAGGCATTGCGTTCACCGACGTAAAACAGATTGGCCGTCAGGAACAGTTTATCCCGGTAATTGTAAGTGGGCGAAATGTAGAGTTTCAAGGTGGGAACGTTCCAGGCACGCAGGATGAAATCGTCTTCGTATTTATAGCTCCACAAACCCAGGTTCATGCGGAAAGCCTCCGAGTAACGCACGTTCAGTTCCGCGTTGACCGTGGTGCGTTTTCCGTTCTCTCCGGCATTGTAAATCTCAAACTCCCGCCGGTTGAGCGTGTCGTTGATGATGAAATTCTGGTAATCCACATTTGCGTATTCGAATTGCGCCTTGAAGCCTACGCTGGACGAAAAAGAGCCCCGGATGCCGGCAAAGACGTTGTATTTTTCCCGGGAATTGGTCAGTTTTCCAAATTGACGCATGTAGGAGTTTTCCTCGGAGAATTCCCGGATCGTATTCTTCACCACATCGCCGCTTACGCCTCCGAACAGGGCCAGGTATTCGGGGATGAGCTGAAAATCCACGCTGATGTCGGGGAAAAGGAAAAGCTTTTTGTCAATGCCCTGGAATGCGTTTTCGTCCGAAATGCCTACCAGATTGATCCCACCTTTGAAGGTAATGCTTCCGTTCTTGAAAAGCAGGTAGGGTTGAAAGCGATAAACCGGATTTTTAACCGAAAAGGCCTGCGTATCGGCAGTCGAAGCGAAATCCAGGTTGGTCATGTCGATATTCCCGGCGAGATTGATGGAGAACGTTCCAAACTGTTTGCCCACCAGGCCGGTCAGGTAGAAATTGTTTTCCTTCGACTCGAATTCATCCGAAAGGGTGTAGCCGCCAAGTTTCAACCCGTAAACGAAATCCGAGGAAGTGGTGCGCAGATTGGCGATCTCCACTTCCCCCTCCAACAGGTTGAAACGTTGTTTGATCGTGCTGGTGTCGTCCCCCTCCAGGATCGGGTCCAGCGGATCGGGGTTAGTGACTGGGGTGATGCTGGCGATGCGGTTGCCCCGTTGCCGGTAGGCCGCGCTGACGTTCACGCTGGCCCGGCTGCCTACATTGAACTTTCCGAACCCTCCCAGAGCCGTGCGCCCGTATTGCTGATAGTCCAGGTCTCCTTTGGCGGAATGATGCTGAAGAAACAAGCCGTACTGATTGTTCTCATCCTGCTTGTTGTTGAAATAGATTTCCGCCAGCACGCCGCCCAGGTTGCCGGCCCCAGCTTTCCCGTAGAGATAAGGAGCGTAATGACTGGTGACAGCACGGGGTTGTTTTGCAGGAACGGGGCCTGGATTGGAATTGTCGCTTAATTTTTCGTCCGTCACCAGGTACTCCAGTTGGGGCCGAACCTGGCTTGTATCACTTAATTCGGGGTTTTTCTTGATCTTGACCGCATCGGCCAGTATGGGCCGGTAAGCCCTCACCACATTGATCTGCTCTTCCAACGTGCGTTGCGCACTGGCCGCCTGCGCAGCAGCCAGAAAAAGAACGAGCCAAAAATATCGTTGAAATTTCATCTTAATTCTCATTACTGGTTGAATCCTGTGCCTCCTCTTGTGGAGCCTCGCTTGCTTCGGTTTCCTCGGTTTCCCGAGCTTTTTCGGCTGCGTTGATCGCTTCCAGCTTCAGTTTGGCGGAAGGGACAATGTCGTCCCCGCCCTGGTAGTTATCGATCACACTCTGCAGCGTGCTTCGTGCCTGGAAGACATTTCCGCGCTTGGCGTAATTATCGGCAAGCAGTATAAAACTCTTGGCTACCCAGTAGTCCTGGTTAGGCATGTTATTGATCACCTCAAAGCAGGTTTTTTCGGAGGCGTCGTAATCGCCTGCGATATTCTGTATTTCCGCTTCCAGGTATTTGGCCTCGGCCGCCTCGGCCGTTTTAGCCGTCCTGCTGGCCGCCCTGAATTCTTCCAGCGCGCGGTCGGTCTGCCCGAGCGCCAGGTAGGATTTTCCGGCGTAGAGGTGCGCCGCGTTCTGATCGTTGGTGGACGCCTTCTCGTACTCCAGTACCTGCTGACTGTAATAAAAGGTCGAATCGGCATCGCCCCGCGCATCGTAGGCTTTCATCAGGTTGACAATGGCAAATCCGTAGTTATCCTGGTATTCCGCGTCGGTTTCCAGTGTTTTCAGCAGGGGCAGGGCATTGATGTAATCGCCTGCCTCCAGATAGAGTTCGGCGGCGCCTACAATGGCACGCTGCGTGTACTGGTTTTTAGGCTGTCCGGCCAGGTAAAGGTAATCGGTCAGCGCCTTTTGTCCCTGTTTAGTGCGTACCAGGCATTCGGCGCGGTAAAAGTGCACGTCGTTGGTGAATTGCCCCTGCGGGAAATTCGTCAGGTAATTGTTGAAGGT
>JAJUHF010000035.1 GCA_029268045.1 Anseongella ginsenosidimutans | reverse complement strand
CTTCCAGAACGTGCTGCTCAAGGAAGGCACAACCAACACGTTGTGGCCCGAATGCAAGTATTCTTTGAGCGTCGATATATTGCTCCCGAAGCTTCCGACATCCACTTCCTGCACCCGGGCCTTGCGGTCGCGCATATGGCGCATGAAGGGCGCGATGTAGCGGCTTTCGGCGGCGTCGGCGGTGCTGATTACGATCGTGTTGGCCGGGCGAAGCGTTTCGGTAATGAATTCGGCCGCTTTGTTGGTATGCATTTCCAGGGGAGCTGTGGCCACAATCTGGAACGGGTTGTTTTCAACCGCTACGCGCGGAAGCAGCGGCGACACGTAGTGGATCCCGTGATTCTGTGCATAGCGTCCAATGATTCCGATGCCGGAGGGGAAGATGGGTCCGACGATCAATTTGCTTTCGGCCAGTTCCGGCTTCATGGTCAGGCGGCTGATGGTCGTGCTTTCGTCCCGGGTGTCGTACACCTGCAGTTTGAAACTGGCTCCCTGTCCCGAGAGGGAATCCAGCCCCATTTTAAAGCCCTGGTAAAAATCGAGCGCCATTTCGGCCTGCTTGAGCGAGGCCAGGGAGTTGGCCGAGCGGGGATCCACCTCGTGCAACCGGAAAGGCAACAAGAGTGAAAGCACCGGGGCTTCCCGTTTAAACACCCCTTTGTCTTCTTCTACTTCGGGCTCGGTCCTGACTTCCTTGTCTTTTTCCCTGTCCCGCTCTCTTTCCCCGCCCTTGCCTGTGAAAATCTTCCGGGAACAGGAGCTTAATCCAACACAGATCGCAAGCATCAGGCACAGGCGATACCTGCTACTCCCACTCAATCGTTGCAGGAGGTTTGGAACTGATGTCATACACTACTCGGTTTATGCCTTTTACGTTATTGATGATCTCGTTGGACACCCTGGCCAGCAATTCGTACGGCAGATGACTCCAATCTGCGGTCATCCCGTCCAATGACTCCACGGCCCGCAAGGCGACCACATTTTCATAGGTCCGTTCATCCCCCATGACGCCCACGGCCTGCACCGGCAGAAATACGGTACCGGCCTGCCATACCTTATGATACCATCCCGTTTCTTTAAGGGTATTGAGGTAAATGGCGTCTGCTTCCTGCAGGATGGCGACCTTTTCCGGGGTCACTTCCCCCAGAATGCGGATGGCCAGTCCGGGCCCGGGAAACGGATGACGCTCCAGAATGGCTGGATCCAGCCCCAGGGAACGTCCCACTTCCCGTACTTCGTCCTTAAATAAGCTCTTCAGCGGTTCCACTACCTTCAATTTCATAAAATCAGGCAGACCGCCTACGTTATGATGCGATTTAATGGTTGCCGAGGGTCCCTTTACCGACACCGACTCGATTACATCGGGATAAATGGTGCCCTGCGCAAGCCATTTTACATCCTGTATCTCGTGGGCTGCATCGTCAAATACTTCAATGAAGACGCGCCCGATGGCTTTCCGTTTCTTTTCGGGATCGGTGATGCCGGCTAGCGCGGTGTAAAATCGTTCTTTCGCATCGATCCCCCGGATATTCAAACCCATGTGTTGATACGAATCCAACACATCGTTGAATTCATTTTTCCGGAGCAGCCCGTTGTCCACGAAAATACAGTGAAGACGCGGGCCAATAGCCTTATGCAATAATAATGCCGCGACACTGGAATCCACTCCGCCCGAAATAGCCAGAACCACCTTGTCCTCTCCCAGCTCCCGCTTCAGCTCTTCAATGGTGCTTTCGATGAACGCGTACGGCGTCCAGTTCCGGGCGCAGCCGCAAATATCCACCAGGAAATTCTCCAGCAGCTTTTTTCCCTCCAGCGAATGGGTCACTTCGGGGTGAAACTGGATCCCGTAGGTGTTTGTTCCGCTTATCTGAAAGGCGGCCACATTCACCGTATCGGTACTGGCGATGAGTTCGAATCCTTTGGGGACGCTTGAAATGGTGTCGCCGTGCGACATCCACACCTGACTTCCGGGGGTCAAGCCACGAAACAGCGGGTTTCCTTCCCGGATACGCTGCAATTGAGCCCGTCCGTATTCCCGGGTAGAGGAAGGAAGCACATCCCCGCCCCATTCCCGGGCGATGTACTGCGCTCCGTAACAGACTCCCAGCAAGGGGTATTTTCCATGGAAAATGGAAAGATCAACCTGGGGCGCATCCGCCTCTCTGACCGAACAGGGACTTCCTGAAAGGATGACTCCTTTTACATCTTCATCCAGTTCAGGTATCTGATTGTAGGGATGAATTTCGCAATAAACATCCAGCTCCCTTACCCGGCGGGCGATCAATTGGGTGTATTGGGAGCCGAAATCAAGAATAATGATCTTCTCTGGCATGCGCAAAGATAGCATTTTAGCCAAAATTTTCTACTTTTGCAACGCGTTAAACCCTGATACAACATATGCTTCCAAAGATCGATCCATCGAAGACCCATTCCTGGAACCTATTGAAAGAACATGCTTCAAAGCTGAACGGAATCCACATGCGCGAACTGTTCCAGGCTGATCCGGACCGGTTTGACAGGTATTCCATCCGGTTTGAAGATTTCTTATTCGATTATTCCAAGAACCGGATCACGGATGAAACCCTGAAACTGCTCTGCCGTCTTGCGGAAGAATGTGAATTGCGGCAGGGAATTGATGCCATGTTCCGGGGCGACGCCATCAACGAAACGGAGAACCGCTCGGTATTGCATACCGCGCTGCGGAATTTTTCCGGTCAACCCGTTTTTGTAAACGGGAAAGACGTCATGCCCGAAGTGAAAGGGGTCCTGAGCAAAATGGAATCTTTCTGCCATAAGATTCATTCGGGCGAATGGAAAGGTTATACGGGTAAACCCATCCGCTACATCGTGAACATTGGGATCGGCGGCTCGGACCTGGGCCCTGCCATGGTAACCGAGGCCCTAAAGCCGTATGCCCGGGAAGGCATTAAAACGCTTTTCGTTTCCAATGTGGACGGTTCGCACATCGCCGAAGCGCTGAAAAAGGTAAATTCGGAGGAGACGCTTTTTCTGATCGCCTCCAAGACTTTCACCACGCAGGAAACGATGACCAACGCACATACCGCCCGCCGTTGGTTTCTGGAAAAAGCCGGGAGCGAGGAATTTATTAAAAAGCATTTTGTCGCCCTTTCCACCAACGAAACCGAGGTATCAAAATTCGGGATCGACCCGGATAATATGTTCGTTTTCTGGGATTGGGTTGGCGGAAGGTACTCGCTGTGGTCGGCGATCGGACTTTCCATTGCCCTTACCATCGGCTTCGATAATTTCAAAAAACTCCTGGAAGGGGCCTATACGGCCGATCAACATTTCCGGAATGCGCCATTCAGCGAGAATATTCCAGTGCTGATGGCCTTGATCGGGATCTGGTATACCAACTTTGGCGATGCACATACCGAGGCCATTCTCCCGTACGATCAATACCTGCACCGCTTCGCGGCGTATCTTCAGCAGGGCAATATGGAAAGCAACGGGAAACAAACCGGACGGGATGGGAATCCGGTGACTTATCAGACCGGGCCGGTAATCTGGGGAGAGCCCGGCACCAACGGTCAGCATGCGTTTTTCCAGCTCATTCACCAGGGAACCCGGTTGATCCCCTGCGACTTTATCGCGCCGGTCCGCAGCCACAATCCGGCCGGAGACCACCACCAGAAACTGCTTGCCAACTTTTTCGCCCAAAGCCAGGCGCTGATGAACGGAAAAACCGCCGAGGAGGCGCGGCAGGAGCTGGAAAGGGCGGGAAAGGCCACCGGAGAGATCGAGCGGCTGCTTCCGTTTAAAGTCTTTGAAGGAAACCGTCCCAGCAACTCGTTCCTGATCAAGCAGATCACCCCCTATACCCTGGGCACGCTGATCGCGTTTTACGAGCATAAAATATTTGTGCAGGGGATCATCTGGAACATTTACAGCTTTGACCAATGGGGCGTGGAACTGGGCAAACAACTGGCGGGCAGGATCCTTGCTGAACTGGACAGCGCCAACCCGGCTACTGAATTTGACAGTTCTACCAACGGCCTGATCAACGCCTACAAAAAGATGCGAAATTGATTATATTTGCAGTAAAATTTTAGACTCAGATGAAAGCGCTCTACACCATGTACTTCAGCATCGTGATCATCGTTGCCGGTACATTTCTCCGATTTATAGATCTTAGCTCGTCCTTTATCGGTTGGACATCCGATATTCTGCTTATTGTGGGCTCAATCATTTGCCTCCGGAGTGTTTTCTCCTACATCCGGCCTGACGAAAGCAGCACCCAGGGATAGCGGCGACTGAGTACCTCGTATAATTTTTCCGTAGGCAGTCCCACCACATTGGTATAGGAACCGGAAATGCCGGTAATCCGATTGTATCCGATCCATTCCTGGATCCCGTAGGCCCCCGCTTTGTCGTAAGGCTGGTAATGATCCACGTAATAGGCTATCTCACTACGCTTTAAGGGAGCAAAATGAACCAGGGTGACCGCAGAAAAGCTGTCCAGCGATTCCCCGTTTCGCAGCGCAACTCCCGTAATAACCTCGTGTGTTTTTCCTGAAAGTCTTTCCAGCATGGAGATGGCAATTTCCCGCGTAGGCGGTTTACCCAGTATTTCCCCCTCCAGCACCACGATCGTATCGGCTGCCAGCAAGAGGCTTTCCCGGGCCAGGGCGGGATCGAAAGCGTTCGCTTTCCCCCGGGCGATGAATTCGGCCACTTCCCCGGGAGCCAGGTTGTCCGGGTAGGTTTCATCGGTCTCCGGTTGTTTTACTTCAAATTCCAGCCCCATGCCTTGCAGGAGTTGTTGCCGCCGCGGGGATTTGGATGCCAGGATCAGTTTCATTTCTTGTGTGTCTTGCGGATACTTTCCGAAAGCAGGCCGTAAAGTTCGCGGAGTTCAGGCTTCCCTTCCAGCTGCCGGAGATGCCCGGCTATCACCTTCTGGTCGTTCCGTACGGCCGGCCCAGTCTGGGCTTCAAAGGGGTTCCCCTCCAGCGCCTTTCCGGCGGTCTCCCCAATCAGTGGGCGGAGCAAATCGAAGGGAATGGCTTTTTCCCGGAGGAGGCTTTCCGCCAGGGTATACAGATGATTGGTGAAGTTACATGCAAATACCGCCGCCAGGTGCAGGGCCTTCCTGGAATCGGTGTCCAGGACATAACTTCTGGCTCCCAGGTCCGCCACAAGCTGCTCCAGGCTGCGCAGGGTTTCCTCATCGCTTGCTTCCAGACAAAAGGGTACTTGGGCAATATCGAGTTGCCTGGATTTTGAAAAGGTCTGAAAGGGATAAAGTACGCCGTAAGCCGGGGCGCTGGAAGCGAGCACCTGCATGGGGATGCTGCCTGCGGTATGTACCACCATGCTGTGCGACAGTTTCAGGTCGGCAGCCAGGTCTTCGATCACATCGTCCTTTACCGCAATCAGACACAAATCAATCTGCGGACTAAGCTGCGAAAGCCGGGTGATTGCCCGGGCGTTCAACGCGGTGGCAAGCAAACCGGCATGGCCTGCCGAAGGACTGAAGACATCCACAATCTCATGGCCCGATGCGTACAATGCCTTTCCCAAATGGGTCGCTACATTTCCCGAGCCAATGATACTGATCCTCATCAGGAAGAAGGTTTGATCTCTTTTGCCCGCCGAACAATCGCCAGCAGAAACCCGATAACCATCAGGATGGAACCACCCCAGAGCAGGTTGATGTAGGGGAACATGATGGCTTTCATGACAATCCACCCGCCCATCTGGACCGGTTTCTGCATCACGACCAGTTCGAACTGATCCTGCTCGGGAATAATTTTAGTGAAGCGGAACTTCAGCCCCAGGTCATCGATCTTGTCGGCAATATCGAAGATCGCATTGTTTTTGATTAAAAATACGGGGGCCGCGCTGTATTGTTTGTCACCCGACCGCACTTCCAGATCAAGGGCTACTGCAATGTCTCCTTCATTCAGGCTAATGTTTTTCAGATCCACGTCGCGCTTCAATCCGTTTACCTGAATGACCGCCGGAGTGGCCTGTACGGTATCCCCCAAAGACAGGGTCCGGGTGAATACGTTGGTGTACTCCTCGTCTTCGGAATGGCCCGGATGGTCCTCATGCTGTTCCTGTTTTGCCGGAACCAGGCTCACGTGAGTGTAAATATCGTGCAACAGGTAATGCCGCGTATCGGGGTTGGCCAGGAACGAGCGCATTTTCTCATTGGCCTGACCGTAAGGATACAGATCGAATTCCTCCCTCACTTTACCGGTCTTCCGGTCGATCCGCTGGTAATTCACCCGGAAGAAGGTATTGGGTCCGGCAACTGAATCGCTCAGGTAAGTGACCCGGTATTCGCCCATCTGAACGGGTTCGCCCTGAATCAACAGAATATTTTCGCGAGTGCTCTGGGCATCCATCTGTTCGCCGTAATCAAAACCCTGGGTGTTGATTGAGATCACTTTGCTTTGGGATGCGGCCACCAGCGCGCCGATCAACATGATTCCAAAACCGATGTGCGCAACGGCGGCTCCGGCCAGTTTCGTCTTTCCCTGGAAGACGCTCAAAAGAATATCCGCATTGGAAACCACCATGAAGGTGCAAGTCAGTACCAGGAAAATATAGGCCAGGTTTTCATACACCTCGGTAATGTAAATGAATGCAGCCGCCAGAACAATCGATACGGCAAAGGCTTTCCATAATTTGGCGTAGAATTTTTTCGGATCGGTCCTTTTGTATTTCAGATACTGTGCCAGGCCCGAGAGGATCGCCACCACGGCAGCAAATGGCAATTGCCACTTATTGTAGGTACTGATGGGATCGGTCGGAGGCGCGACGTCTGTCCCGAACAAGGCATTCCATACGGGAATGGAAGTAAACGCCAGGATCTGAAAACAGGAAACCACCATCACCAGCGTACCGATAAACAGCCAAAACTCACGAGAGTAGGTTTGCTCTTCCTTGGCGGTAATGGGGAAATGTTTCCAGTGCCGGACAAGAAGCCAGGCGGCCAGGGCGGTAAAGAACAGCAGGTACAGTACCAACTGCCCCGACATCCCCAGATCGGTAAAGGAATGCACCGATGCCTCCCCCAGGATTCCGCTTCGGGTGAGAAAGGACGCGTACAGCACCAGAATATAACCCGAAATGGACAGGATCAAGGCAGTCGCATAGGCATGCCCCGTATTTTTGTAAACAACCAGCACGTGGACGGCCGCAATCATCAGCAGCCAGGGAAGCAGGGATGCGTTTTCCACCGGATCCCAGGCCCAGAACCCGCCAAAGCTAAGGGCTTCGTAGGCCCAGAAAGAACCCATGATAATCCCGGCGCCAAGGATCATGACCGATGCAAGCGCCCAGGGCAGGCCCGGCTTCACCCACTCGGAATACCGGCGGGTCCACACGCCGGCTAAAGCGTAGGCAAAAGGAACCACCATGGTGGCAAAGCCGGCAAAAAGCGTGGGCGGATGGATTACCATCCAGTAATTCTGCAAAAGAGGATTCAGTCCGTTTCCGTCGGTAATGAAGGTGAGGTAATCGGCACGCTGGAAAATAGGAGCCTGAATGGCCTCGCGGAGCAGAATGAAAGGGGAACTGCCGATCCGCTGACCCAGGATCTCAACCCCAAGCAGCATGGAAGCAATGAATACCTGGGAAAGGGACACAAAAGTCATGACTCCGTCCTCCCAGCTTCTGGCCTTCCAAATCAGTATATTGCCAATGACTCCTTGCCAGAATCCCCACAACAAAAAGCTGCCCTCCTGCCCTTCCCAGAAACAAGAAATAATGTAATGCGTGGGCAGTTCGGTGGAAGAATGGGCCCAGGCGTAGTGGTATTCGAAATAGTGATTGTAGATGATGAAATAAAGACAGGCGCCAATCCCGATCACGGCAAGCGAATGGACGCGGAATGCCCATCGGGCTATCTTCCGCCACGAATCGTCTTCCCGGTCGCGGACAGTGGAAAAATAATACCCTATCGCGGACAATAAGGCCGCTCCGAAAGCGAGCGCCACAAAAAACTGACCTAATTTACCGGGAAGCAAATGCTCACCGATGTATTGAATATCCATGGAAGGTGGTTATTAAAAAGGAGAATGTCTTGCAGGCGGAAAGGTGACAATCCAGGTTAACCATTCGCCTTTGCGCTAAATTCCTGGACCTCGATTTGGTCCTCGGTATATTTGGAAGGACATTTCATGAGTATTTTAGACGCATGAAATTCGGTTCCCTTCATTTTTCCAACCAACACAATCTGTTCGGATCGCTCAAAATCCTGGGGTTTGGTACCGTTAAAGACTACTTTGCATTCCACTCCTTTTTCGTCCTCCATGTAAAACGCAAAATAATTCGGGTCTTTAATAGGATCGTAAATAAGGGGTTTATCCGGTGCCAGCGTTCCTACCACGTGTATCTCGTCACCTGTCTCAGCGGCACGGGTAAAATCAGCGTACGTACTTGTGTCGGCGTAGGTACTGATAATAACCCCAATGGCTACTGCGATAAGAACAATTCCAATAAGATGGCTCCTCTTCATCTCTACAGTTTTGTCGCAAAGTTAACAAAAAAAGAGCAACTTAAGTCATTCTGTGATGCGAATTCCCACAATTTTGGCATCGGGCGGAAGCAAGGCCGGACTCATGGTAAAATACCAGCTTTTGGGGATCTTTGAAGTATCCAGCAGGAAGGCGATATTCATCATTTCGGCCTGGGCCACCAGGTTCCCGTCTTCCCATTTCACGGAACTGATCACGTAAGCCTCGCGTAGCTCCCGCAGCGTATTGCCCACCTTGATGCTGCGCTTCGTATAGTATTTGGGCGTCCGGACGGTAATCCGCCAGATGGTGCAGACGGTCTTTTCCTTATCGTAACACTCCGGCTCAAATACCATGTATGGTGAATGCCCATCCATATCCACTACCTGAATGGATTCATGCCGGCCCCGCTGGTCGTAGGTATATACTTTGTAAATGCGTTCCTTGGCAAAAAAACGATAAATGCTGTCCATGGCCATCCCGATCTCAATTCCTCCCACGAAACAGTTGTCAATTATCGGATCGGGAAGCATTTTGCGCACTTCCGCCTCCGGCATGTCTTCCGCCTGGGCAGGTCCCGCCTGCGCGTGGGCCAGCGACGCCAAGAGGGACAATAAAACAACAAACAGGGGTACCTTTTTCATCATAACGATTCCGTTTCTCGATCAGCGATTCCGTTTCACGATCCAAATATAAAGTAAAACCCGCACGGACTAAATATTATTGTATAAAAACGAAAAAGGACGTAACTTTAAACATGAAAATTCTGTCAGTAATTCCCGCCCTGCTGTTATTGGCCATGCTTCCTTCGAGACAGGCCGATGCGCAGCAAAAAGATTTCCATTCCTTTAAAATGAAAACCCTGGAGGGCAAAGAAATAGACTTTTCGCAATTCCGCGGAAAAAAAGTCCTGATCGTCAACACGGCGTCCGAATGCGGTTTTACCCCCCAATACGAAGGCCTTGAACAGCTGTATCAGACTTACGGCAAACAGGGCCTTGTTGTGCTGGGATTCCCCGCGAACAATTTCGGCGGCCAGGAACCGGGGAGCAACCAGGAAATCGCGGCTTTCTGCCAGAAAAACTACGGGGTTTCTTTCCCCATGTTTGAGAAATCAAGCGTGAAGGGGGACGACAAAAACCCGGTGTACCAATGGCTTACCTCCAAATCGGCCAACGGCTGGAACGAGCAGGAACCGACCTGGAACTTCTGCAAGTACCTGATTGACGAAAAGGGCAAGCTGATCGCGTTCTTCCCCTCCAAGGTGGAGCCCATGAGCGAGGAAATCACTTCCAAGCTGTAGTCCGCTTTCGGGCCTAAAAGGGTTGTTCCTGGGTTGCGATTCGGATCAGCGTGTTCAGGAGCACGTTGGCTCCGTTTTCAATGTCTTCCCACTGCGTCCATTCGTCCGGCGCGTGACTGATCCCGTTTACACTGGGCACAAAGATCATCCCCGCGGGCATTATTTTGGAAAAGAACTGTACGTCGTGGCCTGCGCCGCTGGGCATTTTCTTGTACTCCAATCCAAGTTCCCGCGCACTCTCTTCAAAATAGGAAATAACCGAAGGGTGGCAATTCTGGGGCGACAGCCAGGACCGCTCCTCGTATTCGAACATCAATTTATGCTTTCGGGCAATGGATGAGAGCACCTTTCGGCATGCTTCGGCCAGCGCCAGCATGACGCTTTCATCCAGATCCCGTCCCACCAGGGTAAAATCAACTTCTCCTGGTATCGTATGGGCATACCCGGGCTTAAGTTCCACTCTTCCAATGGTCAAACGGCTTTTCTCGGTCCCGTTCTCGTCAATGATCCGGTATATTTCGTGGGCAAAATCTGCCAGGCCCATGAAGGCATCGCTTCGCATATTCATGGGCGCCGTTCCGGCATGGTCGGCCTTCCCTTTCAGCCGGATCAACCATTTGAATACGCCCGAAATCCCTTCCACCACGCCAAGGGGAATCCGTTCCTTATCCAGCACGGGACCCTGTTCGATATGCAATTCGAGAAAGGTCAGCAGGGCGTTTGGCGAAAGGCGCGAACGAAGTACACCCGCCGGGCTTAGCCCGCATTTCTCAAGCGCGTCCTTGAGCAGCTCCCCGTCGGCCGATTCCGCCCGTTCGATCCAGTCGGGCGTCAATGCGCCCACCAGGGCCTGGGCGCCAAGCATTCCTCCGAAACGTCCCTCTTCCTCGCTGGTTGAAATTACTTCCACCGGATGGACCGTTTCAATTCCCTGCTCATTCAGGACACGGATGCATTCCAAGCCGGCAATCACGCCGAGCGCGCCATCGAACATTCCGCCACAGGGTACCGTGTCGGTGTGGGAACCGACCGCCACGGCCGGACGGCCATCAGGCCCCCGGCGTCCGATCACATTACCCGCCCCGTCCATCCGGGTTTCCAAGCCGTTGGCCCGGAAACGGTCCATGAGCCATCGTCGCGACTGCATGTCTATTTCGGTCAGCCCGGGACGGTAGATTCCACGGTCTTCGGGGTTGAACCCGAATTTCCTCAGTTCATAAAGATCGTTTTCAATGCGTTCGATATTGACCCGATAGTGCGCTTTCATTTGGTCAATATATCAATATCCGGGGGAATAGCTGAAATCCGGTCGGAAACTTTTTAGGCTGCGCCCGGCCACTTTGTGTGAAAAACAGGAGGTCCCTGAAACCGAAAAACCGCCTCCACGTGCCATATTCCTCCACTGTGCGGAATTTTGTATTAACCAAAATTCCTGAAGGACAGCACCGCGGATGCGGTTTTTTCATTTTTGTGTGCTCAGGGTGGGACTCGAACCCACAAGGGATTGCTCCCAACGGCTCCTGAGGCCGCAACGTTTACCAATTTCGCCACCTGAGCATTTCGGTGGAAATCTGTTTCACTCTTTCAGTGCCCGGGAGCGGACTCGAACCGCTATGCCCGTAGGGCGCCACCCCCTCAAGATGGTGCGTCTACCAATTTCGCCACCCGGGCTGACCAACCCGCTTAAAACCCTCAAAGGAAGCGGGGGTACTCGGCTTATCGAGCGTTTTTCCCGACCCAAACTTGTTTCGGGGCTGGCAAAGATAGAAAAATTCCAAAAAGAAAACCAGAAATTTTAACTTTCCTGTGAAGGATGTGAATGAGGGGCCGATAACCTACAGTTCCAGGACCAATCCATCGTAGGCCAGCTGGATCCCCGGCGGTAATTGCGCGGCAATCTCCGCGTGTTTCCCCAATTTGTGGCTGATGTGGGTGAGGTACGTGCGTTCCGCCTTCAGTTCCCGGGCAAGCGCGACGGCTTCATCCAGGGTGAGGTGGGAAAGGTGGGCTTCCTTCTGCAGCGCATTCAGGACAAGCACTTTCGAGCCTTTTACTTTTTTCTTCTCTTCCTCCGGGATGGTTTTGGCATCGGTAATGTAGGTGAAGTCGCCGATGCGGTAGCCAAAAACGGGCAGTTTGTAATGCATGACTTCGATCGGCTGAAATTGAAGCGTGCCTACCCGGAAGGGTTTGTTTTCGATCTCAATCAACTTTATCCGGGGAAGGCCCGGGTAATGCGCGGCCGAAAACACATAGGCGAATTCCCGAATCACCGTTTCCTGGACGCGCGAGGTAGCAAATACGTCCATGGGTTCATCCTGCCGGAAATTAAAGGCCCTGACATCGTCCATGCCGGCCAGGTGGTCTTTGTGCTCGTGTGTGAGCACAATCGCGTCCAGCTTTCTTACCCCGGCGCGAAGCATCTGGTAACGGAAATCGGGACCGGAATCGATCACGGCGGTAGTCCGTTTATTTTCGATCAGAACCGATGAACGCAGCCGTTTGTCACAAGGATCACCCGATGCGCATACGCGGCACCCGCAGGCGATGACGGGGACGCCCTGTGAAGTACCCGTTCCCAGAAAAGTGATTTTAAGTGTCAATTTGGGAGCACTATTGCTGTTTGTCGAAGGGAAAGATACAAGCTTTTTTGCTTAGAATCCAATTGCGAAGCAGCAATATCTACACTTTTGATAATTTCCACCAGCGAGTTGATGCGTTGTTCCAGACTGAGAAACTTATTGACGACCACGACTTTGGATTCGTGAATGATGCAGGCTCCGGATTTGAAATTGCCCTTCTCATACCGAACCCGGTATCCCAGATCGCGAAGCAGCGCTTCCAGTTTTTCCAGCGTATGGTTGGTAATGCTCAACATGAAATTCCAAATTAACGAAGGTCAACGACTTCCACGCCGGGATGCGCATTTTTATCGAAGACAAAAAAACTGCCATCGACATGGGGAGAAAAATCTACTGCGTTGATGGTATAAATATAGTGATTTCCATTTTTATCGAACACCTTCAACCGATGGATCAGCTTCGCGTTCTTCTCTACGGCGAGCTCCATCTTGGAGTAGGCCGACGATTCAAGTGGAACCAGGTCAATCAGATACACAGACTTGCCATCCAGCCGGCTTTCCCCCTTAAGCACGTATTTAAAGCCCTTCTCATGCAATGTAAACAACTGGGCGGGATTCAGTTCTTCCGAATCGCCGCTGAGGGCGCTTACCTGCACTTCATTTACTTCCGGCAGGAATACCCAGGCGGTTTTTCCATCGCTGATCATTTCCTGACCCGCGATCTGCACGCGGTATTTATCACCTCCCGGCTCAACAAACAAGCTTCCCTTTTCGGTGAATGGCCCGTCTTCGTGCGGACTGGTATAGGTATAGGAGAAGTCGGCCTTTATGTAGTCGTATGACCGGTATTTTGCACTTACCGCATCCAGTATCCCCTTTGCCTCGGGATCGTTTTCCGATTGGGCCCGTGCGGCAGGAAGCCCCATGGAAATCAGAAGTACGCCGGCGAACAAAGCGCCGGTCAACCACATTCTTCGTCTCATACTACAGGTCATTCAATAACTGTTCCAGTGCGTATTCGTCCTGAACAAGAACATCACGCGCCTTGCTCCCCTCAAAGGGGCCTACGATCCCGGCCGCTTCCAGCTGGTCGATGATTCGGCCTGCCCGGTTGTAACCCAGTTTCAGTTTACGCTGGATCAGTGAGGTCGATCCCTGCTGATGACGTACGACCAGGCGGGCTGCTTCGTCAAACATCTGGTCCCTGTTTTCTGCATCAAAGGCTTTGGTCCCATCGCCTTCCCCGTTTTCTCCCACGTATTCAGGGAGTTCATACGCCGTGGCATAGCCCCGTTGGGAACCGATGTATTCGGTGATCTGCTCCACTTCCGGTGTATCCAGGAACGCGCACTGCAGCCGGATCACATCGCTGCCGGTAGAAAGGAGCATGTCGCCCCGCCCGATCAGCTGATCGGCTCCGCCGGCGTCCAGGATTGTCCGCGAATCGATCTTGGAGGTTACCCGGAATGCGATCCTCGCCGGGAAATTCGCTTTGATGGTGCCGGTGATAATGTTCACAGATGGACGCTGGGTGGCTATGACCAGATGAATGCCAATGGCCCGGGCCAGTTGCGCCAGCCGGGCGATGGGGGTTTCAATTTCCTTTCCGGCGGTCATCATCAGATCCGCGAATTCATCGATTACCAACACGATATAGGGCAGAAAACGATGTCCTCCATTGGGGTTCAGCCTACGGGAAACGAATTTCTTGTTGTATTCCTTGATGTTGCGTACCCCGGCATCCTTCAGCAGCTCGTAGCGGTTATCCATTTCAATACACAAGGAATTGAGCGTATTGATTACCAGGCGCGTATCGGTGATGATGGCCTCGCCTTCCCCGGGGAGCTTGGCCAGGTAATGCCGCTCTATTTTCCGGTACAGGGTCAGCTCCACTTTTTTGGGATCGACCATCACGAATTTCAGTTCGGCAGGGTGTTTCTTGTAAAGAAGGGAAACCAAGAGCGCGTTGATTCCCACCGATTTACCCTGACCGGTGGCGCCCGCCATAAGCACGTGCGGCATCTTTGCCAGGTCTACCATGTAGACTTCGTTCGAGATGTTTTTACCCAGGGCGATGGGAAGTTCCATCTGTGCGTTCTGGTATTTTTCGGTAGCCATTACCGAACGCATGGACACGATTTCGGGATGCTGGTTGGGCACCTCGATGCCGATGGTACCGCGACCGGGAATGGGCGCAATGATCCGGATACCGAGCGCGGCCAGGCTCAGGGCAATATCGTCCTCCAGGTTACGGATCCGCGAGATCCGCACGCCCGGGGAAGGGACAATCTCGTACAGGGTCACCGTAGGACCGATCGTGGCTTTGATTTTATCGATTTCGATCCCATAATTGGCAAGCGTACTTACAATCTTATTTTTGTTGGCTTCCAGCTCCTCGGCGCTTACCGAGGGCCGGCTGGAACCATGGCTTTCCAGCAGATCCAGCGGGGGCACCCGGTACCCCGGCAAATCCAAGGTGGGATCATACAAACCGTGTTCCTGCACCAGGGACTCGGCGACTTTTTCGTCTTCGGTCTGCTCCACCGAGAATGCAGGACCCTCCGTCCGGGAAACCGCGACGGACTCCTCCGCTTGCAGGTCTTCTTCCGGTTGGGTTGCCTGCTCGGCGTCCGGCGTGTTTGTGTCTGTCACCTGCGAACCGGTGCCGGCTGAAATGGCTTCCGCCGCTTCCTGGTTTGCCGTTGCCTTATTCCGTCCGAATTTTTCCGCGAAAAAGTCATTGATCGTCTTGGCTTCCGCGCCCACTTCCCGCTCCCGGGGATTAAGTTCGATCGGATCAAATACGATCTCGTCTTCCAGAAGGACGTTTTTCATGTCCTCCGTTTCGACGGACGGTTCCTCCGGCGAAGAATCGGGAGTCTGTTTCTTCCTAAGGAAGTCGAAGCTGGGATTGAACACATAGACGGCAGCGGAGACGGCGACAAAAAGTAGTAAAAAGCCCGTGCCGGCTCTTCCCAGCGTGATATTCAGCCAGATATTGGTCTGATACCCGTAAACCCCTTCGGCATAATGCAAGGTGTTGCTTATAAAACTATTGATAAAGGCGATCAGTACAGGCAGGAATAACAGAATACCCAGGGTGTAGGCCAGGGTCTTCCGCAAGGGCAGGATGGCCACGGCAAATAAAAGACGGTACCCCAAAATGAAGAAAAACCCGATCAGGGTAAATGCCGCCAGTCCGAAACTGTTGTACACCAGTTGATGGGAAATATAGGCTCCCAGTTTTCCTGCCCAGTTTTTCACTCCGCCTTCGGCCGCCAGCCGTTCCCTCAGTTCGGAAGGCAGGGCGTCCGAATCGCTGAAGAATTGCCAGAATGTGGATCCGTCAAATACGTAGGACTGGTCCTGCTTCCAGGTAAACAGATAGGAAGTAAGGGCTACCAGCAAAAAAACCGATACCAACAGGCAGAACAGACCCGTGATCTTCACCAGGCGGGTGTGTCTGAACTTGAATTCAGGAAGCTTGAACGACCGCCGCTTCTTGCGGGGCGCTTTTACGGTACGAGGCCGTTTCTGCTTACTCTTGAATTCATTGCGTAACCGGTTCTCTGTATCGCTCATTCAGGTTTTTCTGCAAATATAAGAAACCGCAGGCAGATGCACAGATTCAATAAGACCCGACCCCGGGAAGCGCCTATTTCCGGAATTGCGCCGCCGCCCAGCCGTTCCTGCTTCGGGCCGCTACAAATTGGAAACCGGATTCCCCGGCCTTTTTCCGCAGCATATCCAGGTCCTCTCCTTCGTAAAATCCACTGATCAGCAGGGTTGAATCGCCGGGCCGAAGTTTCTCCGCGTAGCGCGGGATGTCGTCCAGCAGCACATTCCGGTTGATATTGGCCAGGATCACATCGAAGTCCCTCACATCCAGGCCGCCCACATCCGACAGGCGGCAAACCAGCTCCACCCCGTTCAGGGCGGCGTTCTCGATCGTGCTTTCCACACAGACGGGATCGATATCGGCCGCCAGTACCTCCGCCGCACCCTTTTTTGCAGCCAGAATGGCCAGCACTCCCGTGCCGCAGCCCATGTCAAGTACCTTTTTTCCCGCAACGGAAAGTTCCAGCAGCCAGGACGCCATCAGCCAGGTGGTTTCGTGATGACCGGTTCCGAAAGCCATTTTCGGGTCGATCTGAATTTCAAGCGGAAAAGCGGGATCGGGTTCGTGAAACGAGGCCCGGATCCGGCACTGGTTTCCGATGACGACGGGACTGAAATTACGCTCCCAAACCTGGTTCCAGTTTTCCGGTTCGATCAGACGGAATTCGTATGCGAATACACCCTCCTGACCCGGAATCGCGACTTCCTCAATCGCTCCCTGGAGCCTGCTTTCAGAAAAATGGGCCTCCCGGATATAGGCATTGAAGCCGACGCTGGTTTCCAGAAAGGATTCATACCCTGCTTCCCCCAAAGCGGCAATGAGCAGGTCCTGCTGGATGCTTCCCGGTTCGGCAACGGTAAAGGAAACCTCGATGTAATTAGCCGCGGTCATTGAATACCTTTGCGATATCGGTGAAATCGCGCGCCTTCAGGGAAGCCCCGCCAATGAGCCCCCCGTCTATGTCGGGCTGTGCAAAGAGCTCAGGTGCGTTTTTGGGATTACAGCTTCCGCCATACAGGATCGAGGTGGCATCGGCCACCTCCTGGTTGTAAACCCCGGCGATTTCGCCCCGGATGAAGGCGTGCATTTCCTGTGCTTGCCCAGGGCTGGCGGTCAAGCCGGTACCAATGGCCCAAACGGGCTCGTAGGCAATGATTACCTGCTGGAATTCCGCTTTGACCAGGTGGAACAAACCTTCCCGAAGCTGTTCCCGGATGACCTCAAAATGCCGGTTGCTCTCCCGCTCCTGTTGGGTTTCACCGATGCAGAAAATGGGGGTCAGCCCCTGTTTTATGGCGATTGCCACCTTTTGGGCAAGCAGCTCGTTGGTTTCGTTGAAATATTGCCTGCGCTCGGAATGACCGATGATCACAAAGTCGGCCCCGACCGATTCGATCATTTTGACCGAGATTTCCCCGGTATAGGCGCCTTTCTCTGCCTGGTGGCAATTCTGTGCAGCCAGCCGGATCCTTCCGTTTGCCATTTGGCCAAAACTATGGAGATGAATGTAAGGGCAGGCTACAATGACCTCGGTGGATGAGTTTACTTCGGCCTTGACCATATGGACCACCTCGGAAAACAGGGTCATCCCTTCCTGGTAGTCGTTATTCATTTTCCAGTTTCCTGCTACGATCTTTTTTCTCATTGCTATTGATTTTCTGAATTTACTGTTTGCTTTCAGCGCCTGTTTTCAAGGCCGCTTCACGATACGGCCGGGTTTGCTCAAATAGGGCCTCATGAATGGCCCGGTCTTCCGGGGTAAAGACCTCCCCTTTCTGTATTTTGATCTGCTCGGCCGCTTCCAGTGCCTTTTCAAGCAGGTAAACTTCCGGAGCATCCCCCCCGCCCCAACTGAAATCCGGCACAAAAGCGGGCGGCACCGCGTTCCCGAAGACGTTTACATTCACCCCTACGGTTGTCCCGGTATGGAACATCGAATTAATGCCGGTCCGAGAGAAATCACCCATGATCAGGCCGCAGTAAGACAAGCCCGTGTCCCGCATCGCCGCGGTCTTGTAATTCCATAATTTCACCGGCTTGTAATTATTCTTCATATTGGAACAGTTGGTGTCTGCTCCAAAATTACACCATTCGCCTACCACGCTGTTCCCCAGGTAACCGTCGTGCCCTTTGTTGGAATGGCCAAAGATAACGCTCTGCTTGATTTCCCCTCCCACCGTACAACGCGGACCGATGGTAGTGGGGCCGTAGAGCCGTGCACCCATTTTTACCACCGCGCCTTCGCAGATCGCAAGCGGACCACGTAGGTTGGCGCCTTCCATGACGATGGCGTCTTTGCCAAGGTATACCGGTCCGGTGCGCGTATTGATATTGGCGCATTCCAGCTGAACACCTTCTTCCATAAACAGCGCCTCCCCCAGAACCCGGTTGGTTCCCGAGGGCGTTGCCGACCGCCTTTTCCGGGTAATGAGTTCAAAATCGGCAAGCAGCGCTTCCCCGTTAAACCGGAAAATATCTTCGGAATGGTTGATGCGGATAAGTGGCGCGGTCCATTCGATGGATTCCCCCTGACCGGCGGGTCCTTCGCTGCCGGCAGGGTGCTCCGAGAGATGACGCAGCTGCTGTTCATCCAGCCAGGCGGCCAGAAGGATGCCCTTTTGCTGAATGGATTGCCCGGGTTTCAGCCTGCCGACGGCTGCAGCCAGGTCCTTGCCGGGGAGCACCGACGCGTTGATAAGGATGTTTTCGCCGGCTGAACGGAAGGGGTATTTTTCCCGTAGATAGGGCTCGGTGAAACAGGAAACGGTTGTCTGAAGAAGCCGTTCCCATTTTTGCCGGATGGTGAGTATGCCGATCCGTATTTCGGCCACCGGCCTTGTGAATGTTAAAGGCAGCAGGTTGCGTCGGGTATTTCCATCATACAGGATGTAATTCATTTCCTGCAAAACTAAAAAGTCCGCCAAAAAATTGACGGACTTTTGTTCAATATTATTCGCTTCCTTACTTCTTCTTGGCGTAACGCTGCCTGAACTTCTCGACGCGTCCTGCAGTATCCACCAATTTCATCTTTCCGGTATAGAACGGATGAGAAGTATTCGAGATCTCCAGTTTAACCAGCGGGTATTCATTCCCGTCTTCCCAAACAATGGTGTCCTTGGTTTCAGCACAAGACTGGGTCAGAAACGCGTAGTCGTTTGACATGTCTTTGAAAACCACCGGCCTGTAGCTCTTCGGATGTATATCAGCTTTCATCTTTGAATTTTCTTTTTGCGGGTGCAAATATAAAGTATATTATTAATTAATCAAAGGATTTGCCGCGGCGGTCGGTCGCTTCCTTTATTTCCTGACAAAGTTCAACGAGTACGCCGTGGGTTTTGCGTGGATGCAGGAAACAGAAGAGCTTATTATCGGCCCCCACCCGGGGTTCCTCTACCGAAAAGTCAAAACCCGCTGCTTTCAGCCGCCTGATCTCTTCCCGGATATCGTCCACCTGGAAGGCGATGTGATGAATGCCTTCGCCCCGCTTTCCGATAAACCGGGAAATGGTACTGTTCTCATGAGCGCTTTCCAACAATTCTATTTTGCTGTCCCCGCAGGAAAAGAAGGCGGTTTTCACCTCTTCGGCTTCTACATGCTCTGTTTTATAGCGCGGTTTGCCTAGCAGGCGCTCGTAGGTGGCCGATGCGCTATCCAAATCGTTAACCGCAATCCCGATGTGATCGATCCCTTTCATTGTGTATTTTTGTCCGGTTCCGGGCTTGGAAACTTTCGCCCGGCAAATCCGTTTTATAACCGATGCCCAAATTACCAATTTATCTGGACAATAACGCCACCACCCCCACCGATCCGCGGGTCCTGGACGTGATGCTTCCTTATTATACCGAAAAATTCGGAAACGCCTCCAGCAGGCACCATGCTTATGGCTGGACGGCTGAGGACGCGGTGGACCTGGCCCGGGAACAGGCTTCCGCATTGATCGGCGCTTCGCCCGATGAATTAATCTTTACCTCCGGAGCGACCGAATCGGTAAATACGGCCTTGAAAGGCGTATTCGAAACGTACCGTCCCAAGGGCAATCACCTGATCACGGTAGCGAGCGAACATCCTTGCGTGCTGGACACCTGCCGCCACATTGAAAAGGCCGGAGGCCGGGTGACTTATCTGCCGGTGGGATCCAACGGATTGATTAACCTTCAGGAATTGCGGGCGGCCATCACCGCGGAAACCCTGCTTGTTTCGGTCATGTATGCCAACAATGAAACCGGCGTGATCCAGCCCATACGGGCCATCGGTGAAATTTGCCGGGAAAAAGGGGTAATTTTTCATACCGATGCCACCCAGGCGGTGGGCAAAGTCCCGGTGAACGTGATCGAAGAAGGCATCGGGCTGTTATCGTTCAGCGCCCACAAACTGTATGGCCCCAAGGGGGCGGGCGGCCTGTACATCCGACGGAAGGATCCCCGGGTCCGGCTTAAGCCGCTGCTGGAAGGCGGAGGTCACGAAAAAGGACTCCGTTCGGGAACGCTGAACGTACCCGGCATCGTGGGATTTGGAAAAGCATGCGAAATCGCGGCCCTGCAGATGGAGCAGGACGCGAAAAAGCTGTCCGCCCTTCGCGATAAACTGGAGAAGGCGCTCCTTGAAATCCCCGGTACGGCATTGAACGGATCCGCTCCGGACGGGCCGGAGGACTACCGGCTCCCCCACGTAAGCAATATCCGGTTTGATGGGCTGAAAGGGGATTTGCTGATGTCGGCGATGCCTGATCTGGCGATTTCGTCCGGGTCGGCCTGCACCTCGGCTTCTCCCGAACCGTCGCACGTGCTGCTGGCCATGGGACTGAGCGAAGAAGAAGCACGGTCCTCGCTGCGCTTCAGTCTGGGACGTTTCACCGACCCAGCGGACATCGATGCCGCCATCGGTATCTGCCGCCAAGCGGTGGAACGCCTTCGGAGGGAAGGGGCGCATTAGATCTTAACGGGTGCAGCCGCTCCAGGCTATGCCCTCAGATTCTGTGCCGTCAGGGGCTCTTCCGGTCGGACATGGACCGGAAGGTCACTTTTCCAACCGAATTCGGCTTACCCGGTTCGGGTGCGGACAGACTCCCTTTCCATTCTCCATTGGCATCTTTTTCAAATCGGATTTCCCGGAACGAATAATCGCCCCGTTGGTAATTATAGCTTACGCCGTCGTCATCGTATAGCCGGTAACTCCCCGGTTTTCCTCCGTAATGCCGTATCTCCAGATCCACCTTCTCTCCCTTGGCCGGCGCATGCAGGCGCGGAGGCATCAACGGGATAATGCCGCCATCCTTTACGAAGACCGGGATCCTGTCCAGCCCCGGCGTGACCGAAATCACCTCCCCCTCGCCCACGTAGTCCCCTGTATAAAAGTCGAACCACTTCCCCTCGGGCAGAATTACCTTCCGGCTGGTTTCGCCCTCAAACATGGGAGCCACCAGCAGGTACTCTCCTGCCATGTACTGGTCCTTGACTTCCCGTGTAATTGCCTCGGCATATGGATTTTCCTCCAGGCCAAGGGTATCGGTCACCTGCTCGGGACCCACATCGAAGCCCGGCTCGAGATTCATTGCCCGGAACGGAGGCGTACCCTCGAAATGGTATTTGGCAAATTCGCTGTACCAATAGGGCATCATGCGCATGCGTAACAGGGCCATCTCCTTGACCTGCCCGGCCACCTCGGGGAAAGACCAGGGTTTGGTGCCGCTGGCCCAGGCATTGATCATGGCCATGGGAGAAAACACAACGGTCTGCATCCGGCGCAGCCACTCTTCGCCCGTCTTGGAAGCACGGGCCTCCGGAGTCCACAAAACGCCTGCAAAGCTGCTGTTGATCAGCGCGGTGATGAATTCGCGGTGGTTGTAATTGTCGTTATAGATGACATAGGGAAACCGCACGCCACCCCCATTGGAAGCCCGCACCAGTCCATAGGTCCGTTGATTGCGGGCCTCAAACATTTCCGTGGTGTAACGCTGGGTCAGCAAGCCGTAAGTCTGCCGCATTTGTTCGCCGCTCAGACCCGACGGAAAGGTAGCCACATCCGGCCAGAGCCACTGATCAAATCCGTCCACCTCATCGATCTTATATCCGCTTACTCCGATTGCCACCTGGTCTTTCTCCAACTGATTAAAAAAGGGATCCCGTGCGGCCGGCAGGGTAAAATCCGGAACCATCCCTACCCACACCGTGTGCGATGCGGTGTAAGGCTCGATATCGCGCGCGAACGATGCATCGGCTGCCACATAGGGATTGATCCATAAATTCAGCCGGACGCCACGTTCCATCATGTCCATTACGAAATCCTCCGGATCCGGAAACCGGGTTTTGTCCCATTCAAACGTCCCGGGATAGGATTTACTCTGCCACCCGGGTTCCAAACCGATGTAGTCGAGCGGGAAACCCCGCGAAGCAAATTCATCGGCCTCTTCTTTCACCTCTTCCGCGGTATACAAGCGATGAACGCGCTGGGTGAAGCCCAGGCCCCACCGGGGCGGAAGACAGCCTCCCCCGTTGAACAGGTTGAAACGCCGGACCGCGTCCAACGGCGTAGGTCCTCCAAAAACATAGATTTCGACCCCTTCGGCCGGCACGCGGATTTCCACCGCATCCGAATAAGGTTGCGCGCTCCAGGCCGGATCCGTATTCCGGTCTGTGGCAACCGGCGGATGCTTGCTGTCTTTGCGCACCGCCGTACCGGCGTACACATCCAGATAGCGGGCCGCGTTGATGAACACGCCGTATCCGTTTGAGGAAACATAGAAAGGGGTGGGCGCATGGGTTCTTCCGTTATCTTCCTCCCCGTAGTGATCCACGTGGAGGCGCAGAATGCTGCCCCGCCGGTGCACCGTTTTAAAATTCAGCCCAAAGCCATAAATCTGCTCCTTTTCCTCCAATGGAAAGCGCAGATACGTTTTCCCGTCGGTCCGTGTCGCTTTTATTCCGTCCATGGGCAAGGGAAAGGAGGTGGATGGCATTTTTTCCAATGCGTCTTCCTTCGGCGCAGCTCCGGCTGCCTTCAGCAAGTCGTACGCTTCCGGTTGACCCACCCGGGCCCGCCATACGCCGGGTTGTACTTCGGTCCAGACCGCTTGCTCAACCGGCAAGGGGGGCTTGTTCTGCCCGGAAAGCCCAAGCCATCCGGCACATAGTAAAATGATCGTTGAAATCAGGAATCGATTCATCGCATGGCTCCTGGCTAATAATCTGCTTCCCTAAAGTACTAATATCCGGAAAATCAAGCTAGTCTTCCGCTGCTTTTCCGCAAGAGGTAAACGGCAAACAGCATGATGCCCAGAGCCACGGACAGAAATCGGCAGCGATGCTGATTGATGAACTGACAGCCGAGCACCCCCAGACCAGAAAAACAGAGGTGATCATACCGGAACTGATTACCCGGCTTCCCCGCGATAAATACACCCCGTTTTGTGTGAATAGTCCGGCAAACATTCTTAACTTTGTACTTGTTTAACAGATCATGATCACCATAACAGACCGCGCAAAAGAACGTATAGAAGCCCTGATGAAGGAATCGGGTTATGATGACAGCTATTTTCTGCGGGTTGGCGT
>JAJUHF010000034.1 GCA_029268045.1 Anseongella ginsenosidimutans | reverse complement strand
GCAATCCCACCAGCGTCCAGAAGTTCAGGCCGTCAAACTCTGCCCCGAACTGCTGGGCAATGCCAATCGGTCCGGACAGGGTTTTCTGTGGGTCCAGGTCGCCTTTAAAAAGCTTCCCGAAACTCCGCACCTGCAAAGCCAGTGTATTGAATGATCGGCTGATACTCTTGGGAAGGGCTTCGAAAAAGCCGTATTGGATCGTTTTTGTCTCCAAACCGATGGGGATAGGGTAAAAACCCAGCTTGCCTTCCGCGTCGGTTACTGCAGCGAGCTGCGCCGTATCCGCCCCGCGAAGTACCGTAAGTTCGATTTCTTCCCCTTTCCGCGAAGCCAGCACCGCCTGCATCTGATCAAAGAAAACAGTCTCCTCACCGTCAATTGCCAAAATCCGGTCATCCTTCTTCAGACCGGCCTGGTCGGCAGCGCTGCCAGGCAGCACCTCCCCTACGCGGAATTCGAAACGCGGACCCAGAAAACTGTCGCGTCCGCCATCGGCCAGGCTGTTCAGAAAGTCGGGAGGAATGGTAATACTTAATTCCTCGCTTCCCCGCGCGACGGTCAGGACTGAGTTTCCGAGCAAGACATCGGGACTTAACAGGTCCTCGAATCGTTCAAGGGGTTCTCCATTGATAGCCAATATTTTATCTCCTGTCTGCAATCCTATGCCCTGGGCCACTTCATGGGCCACAATTCCATGCTTGACCTCGCTCGCAGGCAAGTAGGTTTCTCCGTATTTCAGCGTGAGCATCCAGAAAACGGCAATTCCCAAAACCACATTTACAAAGACGCCGGCCAGCATGACAATCAGCCGCTGCCAGGCGGGTTTGGAACGGAATTCCCACGGTTGTGGTGGTTTGGCCATTTGCTCGGTGTCCATCGACTCGTCGATCATGCCGGCAATCTTTACGTATCCGCCCAGGGGAAGCCATCCAATGCCGTATTCCGTGTCTCCTTTCCGGAACTTGAGCAGCTTGATGCCCCAGGCATCGAAAAAGAGATAGAATTTTTCAACTTTGATCCCAAAAGCACGGGCGGCCACATAATGTCCCGCTTCGTGCAGGACAATCAGTATCGAAAGGGCCGCAATCATCTGGGCCGCCATTACTAGTCCATCCATTCGCTATATTTTATGCATGTTATTGTAATACATTCGAATCAGCCAGCAAAGATACAGCTAATCGACGGGTTTCTTCATCGGTTGAAACATAATCTTCGTAACTAGGCTGTGGCAAAAATGCGATCTTTTGCATGCAGGCCGAGATGATATCCGGCATCTGCATGAAGCCGATCTTACCGTCCAGAAAGGCCTGCACAACCACTTCATTGGCCGCATTCAGGATGCAGGGCATGTTGCCTGCTTTTTCCAGCGCGGTGTAGGCCAGATCCAGGTTCCGGAATGTGTCCCGGTCGGGTTTTTCGAAACTCAGCTCGCTGAAATCAGAAAAATCAAGCCGCGGAAAGCGGTTCTTCACCCGGTGCGGCCAGGCAAGCGCATACTGAATGGGCAGTTTCATATCGGGAAGCCCCATCTGGGCTTTCATGGAGCCGTCTTCGAATTGAACAATGGAATGAATGATCGACTGCGGATGCACCAGCACGTCGATCTGACGGGGTTCCAGATCGAACAGCCATCTGGCTTCGATCACCTCCAGCCCTTTATTCATCAGACTGGCCGAGTCGATGGTAATCTTAGCGCCCATGGACCAATTCGGATGCTTCAGTGCCTGTTCCCGCGTAACGGTGGCCAATTCCTTCTCCTTTTTTCCCCGGAAAGGGCCGCCGGAAGCAGTGAGGTAAATTTTTTCCAATAGATTTCCTTCCTCGCCCACCAGGCATTGGAAAATGGCGGAATGTTCTGAGTCAACGGGAATCAAGGCTACATTCCGTTTCCGGGCCTCACGGGTAATCAGATCGCCCGCCACCACGAGGGTTTCCTTATTCGCCAGGGCGATGTCCTTCCCCGCCTTGATGGCCGCCATGGTGGGCCGGAGTCCGCAGTAACCCACCAGTGCAGTCAATACCAAGTCTATTTCCGGATCGGCGACTGCTTCGCAAAGCGCCGATTCGCCACCTGAAACCCGGACTGGGCTTCCCTTCAACGCCTCTTTTACTTCCGCATAGCCCTTCGGATCGGCAATAACCACGGCATCGGGCCGAAATTTTCTGGCTAAATCAATAAGTTTGGCTGCATTTTTTCGTGCGGTTAGCAAGGTAGCCCGAAATCGGTCCGGGTTCTCCTCGATCACCTCCAGCGCCTGCTGTCCCACGGAACCCGTGGCTCCCAATATCGCAATTCGTTTCATCAACAGTTTGTGCTCGCCAATGCGGCTGCTTTGATTATTTTTATCAGGGGTAAAGTTAGAATTATTTGGCAGATTTGACGATCCCCCGGATTACAGTTTTATACCCACACCGACGTCGATTCCGAAATGATGGATTTTGTGGATTGTTCTACGTTCAAGGACCATTCAGGTGCCCAGTTCGACTCCGGTGAGAAATTCCATGCGAAAGCCCTCTTTTTGCGCAAAAGTCGGAAGGCACAGCAAAACGGAAGACAGAATCAGATAAACCGGTTTAAGTTACTACGTCAAAAAACGGCCCGATCGCTAAATCCCAATCAAAGAAACCTTCATGCATGGCTGGGAAGACAATACTGCTCCAGCTTATCCGCTATTTCCCGGTCGTTGGACAAACGGGGAACCTTGTTCTGTCCTCCAAGCTTCCCGCGGGACTTCATGTATTCAATGAAAGCCCCTTTTTGCAGGGGACGGATCTGAAGCGGCTGTAAAATCTTTCCCTGAATCAAATCGTAATAGTATACATTCTGCCGCTGCAGGGCCTGGTCTACTTCCCGACGGAATTTATCCATGTCCGAAGGCATGGTTTCAAACTCAATAAACCATTCGTGATACGGTAGTTCACCGGCTGAAGTCTGCACCCGGGGTGCGACCGTAAATTCGGTGATCCGGATTTCTTCCCTCAAGGCAACCGACAACAACGCTTCTTCCACTTCTTCCGCAATTACGTGTTCGCCGAAGGCGGAAATAAAATGCTTGATACGCCCCGTTACAACCAGCCGGTAAGGATCCTTCGACAGGAAACGAACGGTATCCCCGATGGAGTAGCCCCATAAACCCGCATTGGTGTTCAATACAAGCGCGTAATTCTCGCCGATGCGCACCTCTTCCAGCGGAATCCGGGTCGGGTTTTCATTGAAAAACTCATCGGCCGGAATAAATTCGTAGAAAATCCCCGCATCCAGATTGAGTAGCATTCCTTTTTCGGTTTGGGAGTCCTGAAATGCAATAAAGCCTTCGGATGCCGGATAGGTTTCGATGGAATCCACCTGCTTTCCGATAATCTGCTCCAGCTTCAGGCGGTAGGGCTCAAAGTTCACTCCTCCATATACGAACAGGCTGAAGTTGGGAAAAATATCCTTTATCTGTTTGCCGTTGCTGCGGGCTGAAAGACGGTCAAAATACATTTGCACCCAGGGTGGAATTCCCGAAATCAGGGTCATGTTTTCCCGAAGGGTCTCTTCCACAATGGCGTCCACCTTTTCCTCCCAGTCTTCGATGCAGTTCACCTCGTAGGAAGGCATCCGGTTCCGCTGCAGGTAACCCGGAACGTAGTGCGCCACAATGCCGGAAAGCCGGCCCACGTCTATTCCGTTCTTTTTGCTAAGCACCGGACTTCCCTGAAGGAAGATCATTTTACCCGCCACAAAATCGGCCTTCCCGGTTTCGTGAATATACATCAGCAGCGCGTTCCGGGCAGCCCGGATGTGATGGGGCATGGAATCGCCACTGATCGGAATGTATTTCACCCCCGAAGTGGTTCCTGAAGTCTTGGCCAGATACCGAGGTTTGTTTTTCCAGAGCACATCCGCTTCCCCGGCCACCATGCGGTCGATGTAAGGCCGCAGTGCTTCATAATCCCGAACCGGCACCCGGTCCCTGAAGTCCTGATAAGTTTGGATAGCCTCAAAGCCGTGATCTTTTCCAAAAGCGGTATTCCGGGCTTCCTTCACGAGGTACCGGAAGGTTGCCTGCTGCAAAGAGGCAGCATGGGAATGCCATTTCTTTATTTTACCGGCAATGTAGGCAGCATAGACTTTACTTAAAGCGGGCTTTATTCGCATGTCGCAAATATAACAACCGGAAGGGAAAGCGGGCAAGTAGCACCAAGCGAGATGAGAGCGTAGAATTTTGTTTCATACTTTTGGTTTTGGTTGATATTTTTTACTTCGACTGTTTTAGCCTATTGCGTGGCCACTTCCTCGATGCGCGACAGGAAATACTCCCAGGAGAACTTTTCCTTTTCTTCCCGGATGTTGCGAATAAACCGTTCTTCAGCACCGGAGGTAAAAAAGTCGTACATGGCATCGGCGATGGCGCCAATATGCGGACGGGTGACATAGCCCACCTTTTCGTGTGCAACCATCTCGGCAAGTCCGCCTACGTTGGTCACGATCATGGGTTTATCGTAGTGATAGGCTATTTGGGTGATACCGCTTTGGGTCGCGTTTTTATAGGGCTGGACAACGACGTTGGCGGCGCAGAAGTATTTGTTTACGTCCGAATCCGGAATAAAATGGGTATGCAGGTCCAGGTAGGGTCGGATTTCGAGCAGATCAATCAGGTGTTCGTAAGGCTTTTGGTCCACATAATATTCGCCGGCCACCAGTAAACGGAGATTCAGCTCCCGGAAGCGCCGTTCGGAAAAGGCTTCCAATAGCCAGTCAAGGCCTTTATAATCGCGGATAAAACCGAAAAACAGGATATAGGGCGCATCGGGCTCCAGATGGAGCGACTTCCGGGCAAGCGCCTGGTCCATGGAAGGACCGTAGATATCGTAAATCGGATGCGGAGAATATACCCGGGGTTTCTTTTTGTCGAACCGGTCCAGGTCCTTCATAACCGAACGGGACATGACCAGAAACCCATCCACCTGGCGGACAAAATAGCGGGTAAGCAGGTAATCGCCGGGACGCCGCTCATGGGGAATAATATTATCCACGATCGAAATAATTCGCGTATGGCCATTTTCTTTGACGATCCGGCAAATGGTTCCCAAGGCAGGAGCCATGAGCGGAAGCCAATAGCGGACGATCAGCAGATCGGGCTTTTCTTCCCGGATGCGCTTTCCCACCTGGGCCCAGTTGAACGGGTTCACCGTGTTTACCACCCGTTCTATTTCCAGGTCTTGCGGTGGGGGCGATTGCGAAAACTGGGTTTTCCCCGGAAAAAACAAAGAAGGGTATTGCAAGGAAAAGGTGTACAGCTTTACTTCATGGCCGGCATTCCGGTATTGTCTTGCCAGCCTTTCATTGAATGCTGCCAATCCCCCCCGGTAGGGATACGCCGGTCCTAACAGAATGATCTTCATGAAATAGCGGCTGAATACGAGCCGGCCCGTTCGGCCAGTCCGATCCGGTCGGCTACCTGGTAGTTGTTTCTGTCAATCGCGTTCCGGGACAGCATTTCAGCCAGGAAGCCGGTCATAAATAACTGAACTCCTACAACAATCGCAATCAGGGCAAGAAAAAACAGCGGCTGATCGGTTACATTCCGGTAAGGAAGTTCGTGGGCAATGGCGATCAGCTTTTCCACGATCAGCCAGACAGCCACCAGAAACCCGAAGAAAAACGCCAGTACACCCAGGCTTCCAAAAAAATGCATGGGCCGTTTGGAGAATTTTCCGACAAAGAAGATGGAAAGCAAATCCAAAAAGCCCTTTATGAAGCGGCTCATGCCGAACTTGGTGGTTCCGTATTTCCGGGGGCGGTGCACCACCACCTGCTCCCCGATCCGCTGAAAGCCGGCCCATTTTGCCATCACCGGAATATACCGGTGCATTTCCCCGTATACTTCAATATTCTTGACCACGTCGCGGCGGTAAGCTTTCAGGCCGCAGTTAAAGTCGTGAAGGTGGATTCCCGACATTTTCCTGGTAACCGCATTGAACAACTTGGTTGGAATGGTCTTGCTGAGCGGATCGTAGCGTTTTTTCTTCCAACCCGAGACAATGTCGTACCCTTCTTCGGTGATTTTCCTGTATAGCCCGGGAATCTCATCCGGACTATCCTGCAGATCCGCGTCCATGGTAATTACCACGCGCGCGTCCGACAATTTAAATCCAGCATCCAGGGCAGCCGACTTACCGTAATTACGCCGGAACCGGAGTGCCCGGACATTCGGATTTTTTTCGCTCAGGCGGCGGATCACCTCCCAGGAGTTATCCGTGCTCCCGTCGTCCACAAACAGCACTTCATAGCTGAAGTCGTGTTCGTCCATCACACGGGCAATCCAGGACTCCAGTTCAGGAAGCGATTCCTCCTCATCCAGCAAGGGAACGATAACAGCTATGTCTTTCACCAACGCTTACTCCTGCTCATCATAAAATGGCGGTCTGTTTCTTTTCAGGATGGCAGCGACAACCAGGGAAATAATTAGCCCGAAAAACGTCATGGTAGGAAGCGTAAACAAAGCCATCATGCCCGGGGTAACAAACTTCATCGACATTTCGATCTGCTCATCGGACATCCCCCGCTCGTACATGGCATCTTCCTGTACCCGCTTCAGTTCGTCGAGGGCTCCCGTATCGATCACGCCATAGAAAAGAAGAATAAAAACCGTTAAAAGCAATCCAGAAAAAAGGGAAACGAGCACGCCGGTGCCCAAACCTCTGCCGTAGCTGATGAAGCCACCCAGATCCCTGTCCCGATGCTCCCGAGTTCCCAAAAAGACCCCCAGCGCAAGCAGCAGGTAAGACAACCACTGCAGGGTTGTATTTTGGGTCATTCCCGCGTAATACGTGATCATGCTTAAAATGATCATGGCTGCGCCGGCAATCAGTCCCCATTTGATGGCGGTTTTGACCGGACTGATGCGGGGCTGGGTCGAATGGGCTTGGGGATCGTTCATTGTTTCCATAAACTTAAACCGTTATGATAAGCAAGTATAGCAAAAAGCACAGGGCAATCAAACGTTTTATTGTGGCTGTGTTTAAAAAACTCCATCAATTCAGGGTGTCCCGGATTGGGGTCGTAAAAGAAACTCATCAGCGGATAAAAAATATCCTTGATCTCCGCGTCGTCCCGGATTTTTGCCGCCGCCCGGGCAATGTCTTCATAACTGCCTTCCATCAGCATCTGTCCGGCGATAACCTCCTCATATACCTCATGCTCATCCTGGAACTCGGCTTCTTCCACCAGCAGGAATTCTTTGAGAAAATCCTCCAGACTCGGCTCAATCTCATTCTCCTGACATTCCCTAAGGTATAGAATAATGTTGAGCAGTTCAGTCCCCCGGTCCACCGTATCGTCCTCAATCGCTTCCCACTCAGGCGATTCCAGGTAATCGTCGCCGAAACCCGCTGCGTCCTCCGAGAAGAAATTGATCAGCAGCAGATCGAAGAGTATTTCCTGCTGATGCGAAAAAATGCTTTGCCTTTCAAACAGGTCATCAAACGCTTCGAGCTTGGTAAGAAAATCGGCTTTCCTATCAAAAACCTCCCGCAGTTGACTGTAGAAATTCTGTAATTCCGGTCCCGGATGAACGGCGGGCTCCAATTTACCCGCTTTTCCCGCGGCGATCCCGGCGATTACCCCCCGTAAGGACGCTTCGATTTTCTTATCCATAATCAAAAATTATTAATACAAGTGTCGCTACTCCAATCCCTGTTACAAAATTGTAGCAAGAACCTTGCCTTTCAGCCGTTGGCCGATAAAGGGTGAATTCTTCCCCTTGGACTTCATCTCCGCCCGCTCCAGCACCCATTCCCGGGCGGGATCAAAAATCGTTAGGTTGGCCGGTTCACCCTTGCGGATCACCGGGACATTCAAACCCAGAATTTTGCGCGGGTTGATGGCCAGCTTCTCTACGATCCGTAATACGGACAGGCTTTTCCCAATCGCCATGTTCAGAACCGGATAGGCCGTTTCCAGGGTACTGATGCCATAAGCCGCGGCTTCGAATTCCAACTCCTTGTATTCGCTTTCGTGCGGTGTATGCTGGGAACATACGGCGTCGATGGTGCCGTCTTTCAGACCGGCCAGCAGCGCTTTTGTATCCGCTTTGCTTCGAAGAGGCGGCTTTACCTTGTAGTTGCTATCGAAACTTTCCAGGTAGGAATCATCCAGCAGGAGATGATGGGCAGACACATCGGCAGTAATTTTCAGGCCTTTCTTCTTCGCATTGCGGATCAACTCCACCGAGCCCGCGGTAGACACGCTGGTGAAATGCAGCCGGCTGTCGTTATAGGAGGCCAGGGAAATATCACGGGCCACCATGATTTCCTCGGCAAGGGCCGGGATTCCTTTCATCCCCAGCATGGTGCTAACCACCCCCTCATTTACGGTGGCATTCCCGGCCAGGCCCCGGTCTTCGGCGTACGAGATAATCAGTCCGCCAAATCCATTTGCATACTGCTGGGCCCGCATCATCAGTCCGGTATCCATTACGGGCCGGTCACCGTCCGAAAAAGCGACCGCTCCGGAAAGGTGCATATCGTACATTTCCGCGATGTCCTCACCCTCGCGCCGGTAGCTGATGCAGCCCACCGGATACACCTCCACCGACAATTCCCGGGTGCGGCTCTTTACATAATCAATTTCGGACTTGGAATGCAATGGCGGGTTGGTATTGGGCATCAGGGTAAGTCCGGTAAAGCCTCCGGCAGCGGCAGCAGCGGCCGCGGTAAGAAAATCCTCCTTGGTCTCCAGACCCGGATCACCGATGTTGGTGTGCAGGTCCACCCAGCCCGGTGATACATAACAGCCGGTTGCGTCGATCTTTTCAGCACCGGCCGCACGGATCTTTTCACCCAGTCGTGCAATGATCCCGTCTTCAATCAGTATATCCTTTACCTTTCCTTTTTCGGGCGAGGCCGGATCGGCGATGGTTGCAGACTGAATCAAAATTTTTTTCATATGCTTCCAATTTTAGGGCTGGCAGGCCACATTCTGATCAGCATGATCTCTGCCGCCAAAAAGACCAGCGCCAAAACTACACAGTATTTCCATAATTGTATTCCCAAATTTTCAACCGACACCACCCGATCCAGCGAGGCAGTCCGGGGATCGATCACGTTGACGGCATGGCCGATTTCTTTCAGATCGTCGGCCGCGAAATAACTCAGGTCGGATTCTGTTTTGGCCGGGTTGAATGCAAACACAGCCAGTTCTTCCCCCTCCCGGCCTGTCAGGATATAATTTCCCGGTTCACGGATCTGATCGGACACGAAAAGTTCCGATCCTCCGCCCCCACTGCGGATTGATGGAATGATCTCGAAACCTTCTTTTCTGATTCGAAGCCCGCCCTGCGCGGAAGGGTCGAGCGCGCCCGTGGTCACCGAATGATCCGTCCCAACCGTATAGTAAAGCGGGTAATGCGGGACGCTTAAAAGAGCCATCCGGTAAAGGAGTGGCACGAAAAGGCCGTGCCGGGGCAGATTGGATAGGCTTTCATCCAGTGAAACGGCCGAAAGATAAACCGCCCCCTTCCCCGTGGAATACCGGGCCATCAATTCATCGTTCCCACGCATGGTCATCAGCGGTTCCTTCCGGGTCTGGCTTGCCCGGCTTATCCTGAAATAGCGCTGTACCGAAGGCAGATCGGGGTTTTCGGGAATGCGTTCAAACACGTCCCGGAATACGCTTTGATCCAGATTCAGCGAAATGACCTGATTGGGCTGGCCAGAAACCCCCTCGAACGTATCGATCTGCAGTTGCTGCAGAAACGCGTTGTATCCCGGCAGCGGATCCGTTCCGGCGTCCGCAGTCCCTTGCGCCAAGGGCGGAAAAACTGCCAGGTGGCCGCCCTGTTCCACAAACTCCTTTAAACGGTCTGCAAGGCCGGATGAAACGGCAGACAGGCCGTTGAGAATCACCAGGTCATTTTCGGGAATCAGGCTGTAATTCACCTGATGTTCCCCGTTGACGCGGAGATCCACCAATTCATCGTCGGCGAACAGGGTTTCGATATGAAAACCGGCTGCATCTCCCTTAATCAGGAGCACCTTTACCTCTGGCGCCACCCGGTATGAAAAGAAAAAACGATCGTCAAAGGTGATGGGATGATCGGGGATGCTCAGTTCCCCCTGTTTCCAGCCCGGTCCGCCCGAACGGAAAACCAGCGTATCGTGCACGCTCGCCCGTGGAAGCAGCGATACGTTTCCGATCGCTTCCTGCTGCCCGTTGATCACTAATTTCAACGGGACGTCTTCCACCGGCTCATCCGAGTAATTTTGCACCTTGACCACTAATTTTTCCAGATTGCCCGCCTGATGTGCGGGGGAAATGAACCAGACGCTGTCAATGGCAAGATTGGCCATGGGCGCACCCTTCACCATGACCAGGGAAAGGCGAAGGGCCGTATCCTGCGCCGGACGACCCGGATCGGGTAGGAAGCTTTTCTGAAAATCCGAAATGAGGTAGCCCTGCCGGATTTCCGCAGCCTCCCCCTCGAAAGCATCCTCCATCCGCAGCATGATTTGATCCAGGGTCCGCGACGCCGGCGTAATTTCCACTTCATCCAGCAGGTCGTAAAAAGCCTCACGGCCCACCCAACGGCGGTGTTCTCCTTTAAAATCGTTTGTGATCAATTGAAAACGGGTATTCAGCGGGTATCCCGCGGCGATCTGCCGCGCCTTGAGCAATGCCTGATCGAGCAGGGTTCCGGTATTCCCCGGGCCTTCCATGCTGTAGGAATTGTCTACGTAAATGCTCACCATTCCTTCCCCGCCCGCAACGATGTTTTCGCCCGAGGGAATATAGGGTCGGGCGAAAGCCAGGACCAGAAAGACCAAGGTGAGCACCCGGGCTGCCAGTATCAGCCAGTGTTTTATCTTTGAACGGGAATCGGTTTCCTGCCGGATTTCTTGCAGAAACCTGACATTGGTAAATTGTAATCGCTTGAACTTCCTAAAGTTAAACAAATGGATGAGCACAGGTACCGCCACAGCGGCCAAAGCCATAAGGAAGGTCGGGAACAGGAAACTCATTAAAGACCAAAAATAACTATTTCCGTGTAAACGGCAATGGGCTCTGTTTTTAATCGTGAATGCTTACATTTGCGGGGTAATCACCTTATTCTGGAAGATATGAACTACGATGTAATTATTATAGGAAGCGGTCCGGGCGGTTATGTAGCCGCGATCCGTTCGGCCCAGCTCGGTCTGAAGACCGCGATTGTGGAATCCGAAAACCTGGGCGGAATCTGTCTGAACTGGGGCTGTATCCCTACCAAGGCACTTTTGAAAAGCGCGCAGGTATTCGAATACATTAAACGCGCTTCGGATTTCGGAATTACAGTGAATGAGCACAGTGCGGATTTCCCGGCCGTGATCAAACGCAGCCGGAACATCGCCGACGGGATGACCAAAGGCGTACAGTTCCTGATGAAAAAGAACAAAATCGAAGTGATCTCCGGCTTTGGGAAATTAAAGAAGGGCGGCAAGGTGGAAGTGAAAGACGAAAAAGGCAAAACCACCGAGTATAGCGCAAAACACATTATCCTGGCAACCGGCGCCCGTTCCCGCGAGCTGCCTAACCTGAAGCAGGATGGAAAGAAGATCATCGGGTACCGCCAGGCGCTTTCCCTGGAGAAACTTCCAAAATCGATGGTCGTGGTCGGATCCGGCGCCATCGGGGTGGAATTCGCCTATTTTTACAATGCGCTTGGCACCAAGGTCACCATTGTGGAGTACATGGACAACATTGTCCCGGTAGAGGACGAAGACGTATCCAAAACCTTGGCCAAAAGTTTCAAAAAAGCAGGCATTGAGATCCTGACCAGCTCGGAAGTAACCAACGTGGACACCTCCGGCGAGGGCTGCAAAGTGGAAGTAAAATCCAAAAACGGCACCCAGACACTGGAAGCCGAAATCGTACTTTCAGCCGTAGGCGTGACACCCAACCTGGAAAACATCGGTCTGGAAGAAGTAGGCGTAAAAACGGATAAAGGCCGGGTGGTGGTGGACCCGTTCTACAATACCAGCGTAAAAGGCGTTTACGCCATCGGGGATATCGTCCCCGGACCGGCGCTGGCGCACGTGGCTTCGGCCGAAGGCATCATCTGTGTGGAAAAAATAGCCGGGGAAAACCCTGCGCCGCTGAACTACAACAACATCCCCGGATGTACCTATTGCCAGCCAGAAATCGCCTCGGTAGGTTATACGGAAAAGGCGGCGCGCGAGGCGGGTTACGAGATCAAGGTAGGGAAGTTTCCCTTTTCGGCTTCCGGTAAAGCGAAATCGGCCGGCCATGCCGACGGCTTTGTAAAGGTTATTTTCGACGCCAAGTACGGCGAATGGCTGGGAGCACACATGATCGGATCGAACGTAACGGAAATGATCGCCGAGGTGGTGGTGGCCCGCAAACTGGAAACCACCGGACACGAGATCATCAAGTCGGTTCATCCGCACCCCACCATGAGTGAGGCCACGATGGAAGCAGCCGCGGATGCATACGGCGAGGTAATTCACCTCTGACATCCGGCGCACAGCCATCCATAAGGTTTTAAAAAAAAGCTCGAATTTGAATATGACAGAGAAACCCACATTATTGATTCTGGCCGCCGGAATGGGCAGCCGGTACGGCGGCATAAAGCAATTGGATGAATTCGGTCCCAATGGAGAAACGATCATCGATTACTCACTCTACGATGCGATCAAAGCAGGCTTCGGGCGGATCGTTTTCATCGTCCGGAAAGATATCCTGGAGGCCGCCAAGGAACTGTTCGAACCCAAACTGGCGGGACGGATTGAAGTGGATTTTGCGTTGCAGGAACTGGATTCATTCGTTCCCGAAGACCTGGGACCGGTGGAACGTACCAAACCCTGGGGCACGGCCCATGCGGTACTTTGCGCCAAAGACCATATCCGTACGCCATTTGCAGTAATCAATGCCGACGACTTTTACGGGTACGACGCATTTGAACAATCGGCCCGCTTCCTGTCGGAAAACACCGATCCGAATACCCATGCGGTTGTGGGCTACCGGCTGGACAACACGCTGTCGGATCACGGCACGGTATCACGGGGCGTGTGCGAGGCCAATGCCCAGGGCGAACTGACCGACATCAACGAACGCACCAAAGTGGGCAAGGAGAACGGCAAGATCTACTACCAGGGTGAACACGGCGAGAAGGTGGAACTGGCTCCCGATACCATCGTATCGATGAACTTCTGGGCTTTCAAACCCTCGTTCTTTGATCAAAGTCAGAAACTATTTGAGAGTTACGCCCGGGAAAACATCAATTCCCCGAAAGCGGAATTCTTTATCCCCATTGTGGTAAGCCACCTGACCTCCAGCGGCGAGGGGAAAGTCAAGGTATTTGAAAGCAATGCGAAATGGTTCGGGGTAACCTATCAGGAAGATAAGCCCATCGTAAAAGAATCCCTGAGAAAGCTTATCGCCGAAGGAAAATACCCTGAAAACCTATGGGGCTGAAGCAGGTATTGAATGGGTTCGGGCTGAACGAAGCGGATTGGGAATCCGTCGAGTTCGGCTCGGGCCATATTAACAATACGTACCGCCTGACAAAGAAACAGGGCGGCGAAAAGTTACTTCTGCAACGGATCAACCATTTTGTATTCAAAAACCCCCAGGCTATCGCGGGCAACATGCGGCTGGCCGCCGACTACCTGGCTGCGCATCATCCCGATTACCTGTTCCTGAACGCGATCCAAACCGCGGACGGAGCGGAACTTTTTTACGATCGGGAAGGATTTCCCTGGCGGCTGCTCCCTTTCATCGACAATACGTTCAGCATGGACGAAGTCCAGGAACCGGGGCAAGCCCGTTCGGCCGCGCGCCAGTTCGCCATTCTCACGCGGAAGCTCTCCGGGCTCGATGCCTCGCTGTTGCAGGCCACCATCCCTGATTTCCACAACCTGGAATTACGTTATCGTCAGTTTGAAGAAGCGCTTGCTTCGGCAGGACAAAAGCACCAACGCGAAGCGGCCGATGAGATCGGCCTTTGCAAGGAAAGAGCCTACCTGGCCCAGGAGTACAGCCGGCTGATCGCCCATCCCGGCTGCCGGTTGCGAATCATGCATCACGATACCAAGATCAATAACGTGCTATTCGACCGGGAAAGCGGTGAGGCCAAGTGTCCGATTGACCTGGATACGCTCATGCCCGGCTACATCTTTTCGGATCTGGGAGACATGGTACGGACCTACGTTTCCCCCGTATCGGAAGAAGAAACCGACCTCTCCCGGGTGCGCGTACGGGATGAGTTTTTTGAAGCGCTCTACGATGGATACCTCTCGGAAATGGCCGGGGGCTTAAGCGAATTTGAAAAACAACACCTGTCGTTCTGTGGGAAAATGCTCCTGTACATGCAGGCACTCCGCTTCCTGACCGACCATTTGCAGGGCGACCCCTATTATAAGATTAAATACGCCGGTCAGAACCTGGACCGCAGCCGCAATCAACTTAAACTTTTACTTGAACTGGAATCCAAAGAATCTGCTCATCAACAACTAATTAAAAGTTTGCTGGAGCAATATACGGGATGATCCGGTAAGTAAAGTTCATCGACCTGAAAGGTACCGGCGTCCGCGATAGGTCCACATGCAGCAGCAAGTCGGAATCCGGACTGTTCCCCGTCCGCTGATTGGACAAACCTGGAGAGCCCGATCCCGCCTGACCAGGAGGACGATCTTGCCGGCCTTGGGCCGATTGCGTACCGGCACCCCCCGGCAGATCCCGGCGCGCTGCCAGATGGAGTAATCCCTGTTCTTTCCGGATAAGCAATCCGTAGCCATCCTTCCGGGTTAAACGAACCCAGCGCACATCGTCTTTATCATTTCCCGTGTATTCATCGATCGGCCCCTGGTAAATACCCACTTCATTCAAGGCCTCCGGCTCCCGTCCATACCACTCCATCCGCGCGTATTCACCGGGCAAGGTAAAACGGGTTCCGAAACCCGGCATGTCGGGATATGTTCCCTGCATCTTCACAAAGACGTTTTCCACCAGCATGGCTCCGCGCCCATCAATCCGGAATTTCTGGAACATCCGGGCATCCCCGTTCAGCAAAACCTTGGCGAAGGAAACGTAATAATTTCCGTTCACATCTTCGGTGATCTGGTAATCCACCAAATGGGCATCGTCCGCTGCTTCGTTCCACACCCGATAGCTTTCGTTCAGGGAGTCGTCCGGGGCGAGGGGCTGTCGAAAACTCAATTCCGGCCCTTTATTCATCAGCTCCTTCCCTTTATAGCTGTAGCGGATGATCTGACCGGTTTCCTTGTCGAAAACGATCCGGAAATCGTATCCGTTCAGGGCAATGCTGGCCGGTCCGTCGGTTAGGTCAATCAGGCCCTTATCAATCTGGTAGTCTTCCTTGTATTCGTAAGGTCCCAATCGGAACTGTCGGGAAGCCACCGGATGATCTGCCGGTACCAGGGAATCGGCTGCTTTGGTTTTTAAACGCAGATTGAGAAAATAATCGTTCCCTTCGTAAAATCGTGTTTTGTAACCCAGCGAAAGTCCCGTTTCTTCACCCGGGGGCACATTCAGGTCCTGCACACGGCCTTCCTCCACCGTTTCCCCGTTGCGAAGTAGCTGCCATTCCAGGTAATAGGAAGATAGATCCCGGAAGGCAAAATGATTTTGAACACGCACCGTCCCACGCAGAAAATCGACCAGCTGGAGCTCCGCCACCGGCCTTTCCGCTTTCAGAACGGGTTCATCGGCAGGCAGCCGGACTACCGAAGGATGATTCGGGTTTGCCCGTCCCTTTCTGTCCAACACGTATATTCCATGGGAATTGCTCAGGCGGTACCAGGCGGGAGAAGCAAAATAAGACGATCCGTATACGGCATTGAAATTACCCAGTTTGATTTGCCGGAGATCCTCCATCATCTGTTGCCGGGTCACACTCCCTGCCGGGCGGGGTGCGGGTTGAAACACGCGCAGCGGTACCTGGGTTCCATTTACCAGCAAGGCTCCCTTATGAAAGTCCATGCTACGGAAACCCACCTGCTGGGACACGGCTTCCAGGACGTTTCCGGCCCCATCCAGCAATTGAATATCCAACCTGTAAAGGTTCGGCCTTTCGTGCGACCAGACCTGGACATGGGGTACTTCACCCTGATACTTAAAGGTCAATTGATCCCCGCCACGGATTTTCTGCTTACCGTATTCCTTGAAATAAAACACATGATTTCCCTGTTTATCAAGAAGATAAGCCTTTATACTAAAGTCCGAATAAATTGGTTCCCGCAAGACTCCCCAGAACCGCTGCTTTACCGAATCCATTCGGTTGGTCAGGCGGATGCGCAGTTCCACTAACCCGTTCCGGGGTGAATTGCCTGCTTTTTCGGTTTCCACCGCCGTTTGGATGGATACGCCATCGAAATGCAGCCGCGGCCGGGCATACAGCAACACGTTCCGCATACCGGAAAGCGCCAGCCCGGAATCCGACAACCGGCTCGCTCCGGGTTTCACCTTCAATGCAATGAGGTTTTCACCCGGCTGCAAATGGGGGCTGATAAAAAACTCGGTCCTCTCCCCTTTGGTTTCTCCAGCCCCTATCTCCTGTCCATTGACCCACGCGGTAGCCTCCATCGATTGGCCCAAGGCCAAAAATACCGGCTTTTCCATCCAGGATTCATCCAGTTCCACGCGTTTCCGCAACAGGACGATTTTGGCGGAAGGGGTTTCGTCGGCCGGCACACCGCCCGTAACGGCGCCATGTGGAAGGTCCATCACGTTCCAGGAACGGTCGTCGAAATGGGTGGCAAAGAACGATGCCGCCCGGTCCGCCCCGCCGGATGGCAGCACCGCGAATTTCCAGCTCCCTTCCAGTGAAATGGCCCGTTCAGAGGCCGCGGGATCGCCCGCCCTCGCCTTTTCCAATGTTTCATAGGGGAAATACCAGGCTCCCTGCGGCAGATCGGGATCAGAATCCGCATCGGGCTGGATTTCCTGCGCATTCAGCGTCAATTGGGCACTCAGGAAAACAAGAACCAATAGGAATTTGCAGGTTACTTTATCAGGCATGTGTTAATAACGTCCGGAAAAGGTTTTTACTATATTTGCACCTGCAAATTAAAACAAAAATGCCGAAAGCGCTTTTTTCTCCTAATTTTCTGGGAATTGAGGAGCCGGAGTTATACCAATACGAACCGGCACGGATTGTGGTACAGTCCCTCCCTTACGAATACACGTCCTCGTATCTTTCGGGATCCGCTGCCGGACCGGAGGCCATTCTGAATGCCTCCCACTACGTTGAGTTCTACGACGAAGAGCTGGCCCGGGAAGTGTACCGGGAAACCGGGATTGCGACACTTGAACCGCTGGATTTCGGTAAAAAGACCAATGAGGCGGCCGTGGCATTGATCGAGGAAGCCACTACCTCCCTGCTGGAGGATGGCAAATTCGTGGTCTCTCTGGGAGCGGAGCATACGGTAACCTATGGAATCGTCCGGGCATTTGCCCGGAAATTTGATCAGCTCACCGTACTGCAGCTCGATGCGCATTCGGACCTTCGGGAGTCTTACCAGGACAATCCCTATTCCCATGCTTCGGTAATGAAAAGGATTTATGACCTGGGATTGAACATCTGCCAGGCGGGGATCCGCGCTCAATGCCGCGAAGAAGCGGAATTGATCCGCGAATCGGACCGTATCCACACGGCCTACGCCTGGAAGCTGCAAAACGATCCCAGCTGGATTGAAAACCTCGTGAATGCTTGCAGCGAAAACGTCTACATTACCATTGACGCGGACGGCTTCGATCCCTCGGTGATGCCAGCTGTGGGGACCGCCGAGCCGGGCGGACTGGGATGGTATGAAGCGCTGGGTCTGCTCCGGACGGTGTTTGAGAAAAAGAACGTGGTGGGATTTGATATCGTGGAATGCGCACCGGCAAAAGACAATATCATTACCGAATTCAACCTCGCCAAGCTGGCCTATAAACTGATGGGCTATAAATTCACGCGTGTTTAACTGATACCTGATACTAGATACAAATCGCTATGGCTTTACAATGCGGCATCGTGGGCCTGCCCAATGTGGGAAAATCCACCTTATTCAATTCATTATCCAATGCGCGGGCACAGGCGGCGAATTTTCCGTTCTGCACCATCGAACCCAATATCGGAACCATCACCGTGCCGGACGAGCGCCTCACCAGACTGGCTGAACTCGTCAAACCGCAACGCATCGTGCCCACCACCATCGAAATCGTGGATATCGCGGGCTTGGTCAAGGGCGCCAGCAAAGGGGAAGGACTTGGCAATCAATTTCTGGGCAATATCCGGGGAACAGATGCCATCATTCACGTATTGCGCTGTTTTGACAACGACAACGTGGTGCATGTGGACGGCTCGGTAGATCCTTTGCGTGACAAAGAGATCATTGATACCGAATTGCAGCTGAAAGACCTGGAAACGATCGAGAAAAAACTGCAAAAAGTCGCCAAGGCGGCAAAAACCGGCGATAAAGAAGCCAGAAAGGCCGAAGAAGTTCTCACCGTATTCAAAGCGCATATATCTTCAGGGAAACCGGCCCGCACCGCCCCGGTCGACGAAAAAGACCAGGAGCATGTGGCCGACCTCTATCTGCTTACGGCCAAACCCGTCCTCTACCTGTGCAATGTGGATGAAGCTTCGGTGAAAACAGGAAACAGGCATGTGGAAGCCGTCAGGAATGCCATTGCCGACGAAGATGCCGAGCTCCTGATGATCAGCGCGGCCATCGAGGCCGACATTGCGGAACTGGAAACCTACGAAGACAAACAACTCTTCCTGGAAGACCTCGGACTGGACCAGCCGGGTGTCAACAAACTGATCGTTTCGGCTTATCGCCTGTTGAACCTAATCACCTATTTTACAGCCGGCGTGCAGGAAGTCCGGGCCTGGACCATTACCCGCGGAATGACCGCGCCGGAGGCTGCCGGAGTGATCCACTCCGATTTCGAGAAAGGTTTCATCCGCGCCGAAGTGATTCATTATGAAGACTTTATTACGTATGGATCGGAAGCCGCCTGCAAAGAGGCCGGCAAACTCAATGTCGAAGGGAAAACCTACGTTGTGGAGGACGGTGACGTCATGCATTTCAGATTTAATGTGTAGCGGCATATGCTTTTGCAATTCGAAAAAAACACCCTATATTTGCACCTCATTTTTCAGCGCACATAGTAGAATAGAAAACCATGAAAAGAACATACCAGCCCTCCAATAGAAAGAGAAGGAACAAGCACGGCTTCAAGGCAAGAATGGCCACCGCGAACGGCCGCAAAGTCCTTGCCGCCCGCCGTGCCAAAGGAAGAAAGCGCCTGTCCGTATCGGACGAGGGCCGCCATAAAGCCTAAGCAGTTCCCGGAGGGGGCTTCGCAGCCGGTTACTGGGTAAGCGGATCTTCGGTCCGGCTGCCAATACCTTAAAACGAGAAGCCTTGAGCGGTTTTAAAAAAGAAGAACGTTTATGCAGTCGGACGCTGATCCTCCAGCTGGTCAATAAAGGTTCTTCTTTTCTTTTATACCCTTTCCGCATCACAAGTTATCCTACCTCTCTTCCCACGACCAATTACCCGGCGCAGGTCGTCATTACCGTTTCCCGGCGGCGGTACCGGAAAGCGGTTGACCGGAACCGGATAAAACGCCGCGTCCGCGAGGCGTACCGGAAGAACAAAGCCGAGCACCTGTATCGGTACCTGTCCAAACGCGGCATCAGCCTGTCCCTGATGATTTCCTACGTGGGAAAAGAGATCCTTCCTTCGCCGGAGATCGAAAAAAAACTTATCTTGGCATTCAAACGCTTGCAAGAGGAATATGATCAAAAAAGCGCTTAATTCGCTTCTGATCGGCTTAATCCGTGCTTACCAGTATCTTCTTTCTCCCTTATTGGGCGGGTCTTGCCGGTACACTCCGACCTGTTCCCAGTACGGCATGGAAGCAATCCGGAAGCACGGTCCGCTGAAAGGCCTCTGGCTCACACTGAAGCGGATCGGACGCTGCCATCCCTGGGGAGGGCACGGACACGATCCGGTACCCTGAGCGGGGTCCTGGCAACCCGAAACCAGCTAATGAAGATAATAAACCCATGAAACGCAAAAAGAAAATGCAGATCCGGATTCTCCTGCTGGCCGCCCTGTTCACTGCGGCGGGAGTATTCACGGCATTTCGGCTGCTGCCTGACCTATTCGAGATCAGGAAACACAAGGAAATCCTTGCTGAATTGTATGAAGTGGTGAACCTTGAATACGTGGACGAGCTTTCGCCTTCCACGGTCATGCGCACCGGCATTGAAGCGATGCTTGGATCGCTGGATCCCTATACCATTTATTTTTCCGAATCCGAAGTGAGCGATGCGCGGATGGAAAATGCCTCCACCTTCGGAGGGATCGGAGCCGTCCTGTATCAAAAGGGAGACCGGGTAGCGATCGGTGCTGTGGACGAGCACGGCGCCGCCCAGGCGGCCGGGATCCTACCCGGAGATGTCATTGTTGCCATTAACGGCAGAAACGCCACAGGCCGCACCGTAGAGCAGGTCGAAGCTTTCCTGAACGGCCAGGCAGGTGCTGCCATCGGATTGACCCTGCTTCGGAACGGACAGCAATTGGAGAAAAGCCTGTCCCGAAAGGAGGTCTCCAAAAGCAATCTGGTATGGCATGGCATGGTGGACGATAACACCGGCTATATCAAGCTAGCGCAGATCGGCCCGGGAACCACGGAGGAATTCAGCAAAGCCATGCTGGAACTGAAAGCGGAGGGAATGGAAAATTTGGTCATCGATCTGCGGGATAATCCGGGCGGGATTCTCCAGGAGGCGGTAGCCTTGTGCAATCTCTTTGTAGAAAAAGGGCAGCTCATTGTGAGTACAAAGGGCAAGAACACAGCCAATGACCGTTCCTTTTCCACCCAGGTTGAACCATTAGACACCGTCATACCCCTGACCGTCTTGGTCAACAGCGGCTCCGCGTCGGCTTCTGAAATTGTGGCGGGTGCGCTGCAGGACCTCGACCGCGCCGTTATTGTAGGTCAGCGATCTTTCGGAAAGGGCCTTGTACAGGTGAACAAGCCGCTCCCCTACAATGCCCAGCTTAAGGTTACCATTGCAAAATATTACATTCCGAGCGGGCGCTGTATCCAGGCCGTGGATTATACCCACCGCAACCCCGACGGCAGTGTGGGAAAAATCCCCGACTCGCTGGTCAATGATTTCAAAACACGCAACGGTCGGCCCGTGCAGGATGGCGGCGGAATCCTGCCCGACATCCTGTTGGAAAAGCCGCTGCCCAGCAACATCGCCCAAACGCTTCTCCGGAAAGGCCTGCTCTTTGAATACGCGATCCGTTACCGGCAGCAGCACGAGCAGATCGCGCCTCCCCGCGAGTTTGAGTTTTCCCGGCAGGATTACCAGGACTTTCTCGATTTCCTGTCCGATAAGGATTATTCCTATACCACCGAAAGCGAGCAACTGCTCGAAAAATACCGCGAAACAGCTGAAAAAGAGCATTATTTTGATGCAATCGCGAAAGATTACGAGTCGTTGCGCCGGCAGCTTGCCGATGCGAAAAAGAACGACCTGACCAACCACCGGGAAGAGATCACGCGCTTGCTGGAGGAAGAAATCGTAGCCTTGTATTACTACCAGAGTGGGCGCCTCCAGGCCACGTTTGCAGAAGACAGGGAATTAAACCAAGCCCTGGAACTACTTGACAAACCCGAGGGTTATGCGGCAGTACTGCAGGCAAAATTGTAAGTTTGCCCCACATGGATCCCGTTGATTTATTCTTTCTATTGCTTTCGGGCTGTGTTGGAGGTTTTCTGGCAGGAATGCTCGGGATCGGTGGTGGAATTGTGTATGTGGCCATTTTTTCCATCTATCTGGAGCGGCTGGGCATTCCAGATGGGTTGATGGTCCCGGCAATTGTGGCCAATTCCATGCTGGCCATTCTGTTTTCCAGTATTTCAGGCACCATCAAACACATCCGCAAGCAAAACTTTTTTCCTGCCGAAATATTGGGCATGGGCATCCCCGCCGCCTTGTTCAGCGTGATCGGAACCCGTCTCATCCAGGAGGGGAGCTGGTATACCAAAGAACGCTTTACGATCTTTTTCATCCTAATCCTGATCTATACGGTCATTCGACTGTTTCTTCAGCGGGAAACGACAGGCGCCGCGAAGCCCGAAAAAAACTCCACCATGCTCAATATCCTGATCGGGTGTGCCGGCGGCTTGCTGGCTGCGCTGTCGGGATTGGGCGGGGGCATTGTGATGATCCCCCTGATGACCAACCTGCTGTTTTTCAGCCTGAAAAAAGCGACCACCATTTCGCTGGGCGTGATTGTCGTGATTACCCTGGTCCATTCGGTGTACAGCATGGTCACCGAAGTGGGCGTCGCGCTGGAAGTTCCCTACTCCATCGGGCTGATCTGTCTGCCGGTGGTGCTTCCCGTTTCGCTGGGCAGCATCGTCTGCTCGCCCCTGGGAGTTGCCACCGCCTTCAAAGCCTCGGGGAAAACCCTGCGGATCTCCTTTGCCCTGTTGATCCTTTGCGTAATCGCAAGGATGGTTTATTCACTTATTCAGATTTGATCGTGGCACTTATCTTACATCTGGAAACAGCAAGCCCCACTTGTTCCGTGGCGCTATCGGAAAACGGCCAGCTTCTGGCAATCCGCGAGCAGACGGCGCAGAACATCCACGCACGTGTAATCACGCTATATATCGAAACGGTGATGAAGGAGGCCGGAAAACAGCTCGAAGAACTCGATGCAGTATGCGTAAGCAAAGGACCTGGCTCGTATACAGGTTTGCGGATTGGCGTATCCACGGCCAAAGGATTATGCTACGCGCTGGACAAGCCCCTTATTGCCGTGAACACGCTGGAGGCGATGGCTTCGGGACTGCTCCGCCGGCATGGGACGCCTCCGGGAACCGGTTTATGTCCGATGCTGGATGCCCGGCGGATGGAAGTCTTCATGGCGGTTTACCGGAAGGGCCCCACAGGAATCGAATGCGAAAGCGAGCCCCAGGCGATCGTACTGGATGAAACAACCCTGGATCCCTGGCTGGCCGATGGGCATGGCCTGGTGTTGTTCGGCACCGGGGCTGAAAAATGCCGGCCGCTTTATGAAAACAGGCCGGAGATTAAAATCATGGACGATTTCAAGCAATCCGCCGCGCACCTGATCGAGCCTGCCGAACGGAGCTATTCCCAACGCCGCTTCGAGGATGTCGCCTACTTCGAACCGTTCTATCTTAAGGATTTCATCAGCACTTCCCCGCGCGCTAAAAAGTAAAGCAATCCTCTTTCCGCCGTTTTCCCCTTTTATCGCGCAGATTTAACCAGCCTGCGTCGAGAAAAGCGCCTGAACCGTCACAGGCACCCAGGCGGAGCGCGAATCCAAAATTCACATTCGCCGCCGTGCGGCTGCTGAACTGGTAATTCCGGTCATTCAGCTGCCGGTTCACCTTGATCGAAGGCAAGAGATTGTCCGATCCGACAAAAAAGTCGACCCGAGGCGAACGGATCAGGAAATTCAGGCCCAGAAGGAAATTGTGATAGGTATTATAGCCCGCGTTGAGGATCAGGTGAAAATCCCCGTATTTGAAATCGTTGATCAGATTCAAATCGGCCCGCTTGAATTTGGTAAAATACCCTACCAATACGTTCGCCGTATAATTGGGATGCACATCCAGCGAGCCTCCTGCTTCAAAGCGGGTGGGCAGCGCGGTACGGTAGGTATGGGCGGTGGCGTATTGTGCCCGGATTGAATCCAGTTCCGCTTTCGCACCGTTCTTGTTCAGCACGCTGAAGTTTTCCACATCAATCACCTGGGCGGGGGTAAGCACCACCTGCTCGCCCTTTTCCTTCCAGTTGATCACCCCCAGATCTTTCACGGCCAGGGTAAACTTGAAGCGCTCATCCATTCGCTTTTCAATGCCGCCCGAGATGCTGAAGCCCGGGTTTCGAAAGGAAGGAAGGAAATCGCTTATTCCCAGATCGTTAGCATAGGTGGTATACTCCGCCTCACCCCGTAT
>JAJUHF010000033.1 GCA_029268045.1 Anseongella ginsenosidimutans | reverse complement strand
TTTCGGCGTGCTGAATTCCTTGGATATTTCGATGTATTCGTTAATTGACACTTTGACGGGAATATCCGGGAATTTCAACAACTCACACAGGGTCATCTTCATCAGAATAATGTCCATGACGGCAATCCGTTCCACATCCCAATTCTCTGTTTTTGCGGCAATGTAACGCTGAAACTCCGCATCGTGCTGCACGGTTTGCCTCAGTAAAGTTACGATAAAATCTTTATCCTCGGGCCAGTTTTGGCTGATGGGCGAAAGCCAGGGATTCTCCGGAAGGTAGGTTTTTAAGGTCTTTTTTACCATTGACCTTACAACGTCCTTATTTACAGGCCAATTAATGTCCTGCTCTTCAAGTGTTTGTTCCAATATTGCGGACCGGTTGACGACCTGGCGGAAGACCACGGCGATAAACCCGCGCTCCGACTCGAAGGAAGTATCTTCCCCCAGGCAATAGACGGCATATTCGGGTGTGGCCACCAACTCCCTGAACAAGGTCCGGACAAGCTCCTGTTCGTTCGGAATGAAAACTTTTCGGTTTTTTACAGCCTGGAGAAACTGCGGATTTTCTTCCAGGTGGAGAATGAATGGATTGGATGCGATGCGCGTGTTGACATTTAGGTCGTCGCCCGTAGGAATGTATTTGGCCGCCCGTTCCCGAGCATCGTCTTCGGCATGACGCGCCAGGCGGATCAGCAGCAACAGCAGGAAGAGATATTGCTCGTACACCTTATCGACGTGTTTAAGCAATTGTTTTTCAAAGAAAGATAGGTCTTTTACCTCCGACTGCTGATAGGAATACAAGACCTGCATTACCTTTACGCGTAAATGCCTTCTATTTAACATTTAAAGAACAAATTGAATTCTGCGCCGCAAATATAGTTAAATAATCGCCTTGGAGCGTGCCGTTAGCTGTTTGATTTTACTTTACGGATATCGTCTATCCGTTGCTGGGCAAGCATATTGGCGGCCTGGAAAGTAGGCAGTTGCTCCTGACGGGATTTTTTAAGGATTTCGCGCGTGACATCGTATATATGTTCGGTCAGGTGGATGGCCTGTTTTTTATTGAAACCGACCAGCTCGGAATACACGCTGATCAGTCCGCCCGCGTTGATCAGGAAATCGGGGGCATACAAAATTCCTTTTTCCATCAGTAATTCGCTGTTGGCCAGCTCGTCGTCCAGCTGGTTATTGGCCGAACCGGCAATGATGGCGCATTTTAAACGGCCAATGGTATCGGCATTAATGGTGCCCCCCAGCGCGCAGGGAGCAAAAATGTCTATATCCAGATCATAAATCGCGTGATTGGGAACCGCCGTTGCATCGTACTTGCCGGCAACCTGTGCGGCGCGCTCCTCATCCAGGTCGCAAAGATAGATCTTGGCATCCTCTTCACTCAGTAGCTTGACCAGTTTTTCGCCCACGTTGCCAATGCCCTGTACCGCAACGGTTTTTCCAGCCAGGCTGTCCATGCCCCAGAGTTCTTTGGCGCAGGCTTTCATGCCCATGTACACACCGTAAGCCGAAACCGGGGTTGGATCGCCGCTCCCTCCTACTGCTTCGGGAACCCCTACCACGTATTCGGTTTCCATGCGTATAAAGCCCATGTCTTTCGGATTGGTACCGACGTCGCCGCCGATGATGAACTCGCCGTTCAGGCTGTCCACGTACCTTCCGAAGCGTCTCAGAAGCGCCTCGGTTTTGTCCTTGCTGGAGTCCCCGATGATGACCGCGCCGCCTCCGCCCAGGTTTAGGCCGGTAATGGAGGCTTTGTAGGTCATGCTGCGGGATAAGCGGAGCACATCTTCCATGGCCTCCTGTTCGGTCTGATACCTCCACATCCGCAAACCGCCCAATGCGGGACCCAGCGTGGTGTCGTGAATGGCAATGATGGCTTTGAGACCCAATTCGTGATCGTGACAAAAAACAAGCTTTTTGTGATTGTTTTTTGACAAGTGATCAAATACAGAAGTTTCCCTGGAAGTATGTTCTTTTACGTCAAGCATGCGGTGGTAAAAATTTTGAATAAGCCAAGTTTAAAGCAAAAATAGGTTTTTTTTTAGCATCCGTCCAAGAAAAACTGAATATTGGGTATGTTTGTGAATTAGAAAATCCGTTCGGCCTCATGAATTCACTCGCCTATCTGAACAAGTATTTGCATAAGTATCGCTTTCGGCTTATCCTGGGCACGATTTTCGTAACGGTATCAAATTTCTTCGGCGTTATTCCGGCGCAGCTCATCCGCATGGCATTTGATCTGGTAAGTGAGAATATCGGGATCATGCGGCTGTATAACGGGTTCGATCTGCAGCCTTCTGCCTATTCGGTTTTCGGGTCCATTGTCCTGCTGTTCGGAGCGCTGGTCCTACTGATGGCCATCCTTCGGGGGATCTTCCTTTTTTTCATGCGGCAAACCATCATTGTCGTCTCGCGGCTCATCGAGTACGATTTAAAAAACGAGATTTACACCCACTACCAGAACCTGTCGCTCGCGTTTTACCGGCGGAACAACACCGGGGATTTGATGAACCGGATCACCGAGGACGTGAGCCGCGTCCGGATGTACCTGGGTCCGGCGATCATGTATTCCATCAATACGGTGGCGCTTTTTCTGCTGGTGATCGTGACCATGCTGTCCATCAACGTCAAACTCACGCTTTTCACCATTCTTCCGCTTCCCGTGCTGGCGGTGGTGATTTACCTGGTGAATTCGCGGATTCACCGCAAAAGTGAGCAGATCCAGGAACAATTGTCCACCATTTCCACTTTTGTGCAGGAAACCTTTGCCGGTATCCGGATCATGAAAGCCTACGTGAGGGAAAAACAGACCCGGGAGGATTTCAGGCGGGAAAGTGAGGAGTACATGAACCGTTCGGTTTCCCTGGCCAAATTACAGGCCTTCTTTTTTCCGGCGATTCTGTTGCTTGTGGGGATCAGCATCCTGCTGACGGTTTACGTGGGCGGAATTGAGGTGAGCCGCGGCCGGGTGACGACCGGGAATATCGCCGAGTTTATTGTGTACATCGGACAGCTGACCTTTCCCATGATGGCCCTGGGTTGGGTTTCCTCCATTGTGCAACGGGCGGCGGCTTCCCAGAAGCGGATCAATGAATTTCTGCATACCAAGCCGGAGATTGTTTCGCCCCAGGTCCCCCCCACGCCCGTAGAGGGCAGCATCGAATTCAGAAACGTCAGTTTTACGTATCCCGATACAGGCATTCGGGCGCTTGACAATGTCTCTTTCAAAGTAAATAAAGGCGATTTTCTAGCCATCATCGGGCATACGGGTTCGGGCAAGTCGACCATTGTCAATCTCCTGGGACGGATGTACGATGTAACTTCCGGCAGCGTGCTGATCGATGGCCGCGACATTCGGGAACACAACCTGACCTCGCTGCGGGACTCCTTTGCCTTTGTACCCCAGGATGTGTTCCTGTTTTCCGATACGATCAAAAACAACATTGGTTTCGGTCTGGATCATTTTACGGACGAAGCGGTGGAGGAAGCCGCCCGGAACGCTGCCATTTACGATAACATTCAGCATTTCCCCGAAAAATTTGAAACCCGCACCGGGGAACGGGGAATCACGATGTCAGGCGGGCAGAAACAGCGGACATCCATCGCCCGGGCAATCATCAAGGATCCGGCCGTGCTGGTGTTTGACGACAGCCTCTCGGCGGTGGATACTAAGACCGAGGAGGAGATCCTGCGGAACCTGGGCCGGATCATGCGGGGACGGACCAGTGTCATCATCAGTCACCGGGTATCCACCGTTAAGAACGCCGATCACATTCTGGTGATGGAACAGGGCCGCATTGCCGAGTCGGGTACGCACGAGCAACTGCTCGCCCGGGGAGGCCTGTATAAACAACTGTTTGAGAAACAACTTTTAGAGGAAGAAAGACTGTAATTTTTTGGCCGCAACCCCTATTTTTGCTTTGAACTTTGAAATATTATACTTTATCTTTACGCTTTGTAAAACTTAGACAGCTAACAATGGGAGAATTTGAAAACAAAGACAGGGAAGAGGTATTTTCTAAAAGAGTGAGGGCCGGAAAGCGAACGTATTTCTTTGATGTGAAGTCGACCAGGGCGAACGATTACTACGTAACCATTACCGAAAGCAAGAAGAGGCTGGAAGACGGCGTGTTTATCAAACACAAAATCTTTCTTTACAAGGAAGACTTCGAAAAATTTTCAGACGGACTGAAAGAAGCGGTCGATTACATCAAATCCAACCAGGAAGTGGTTGAGAAACGCTTCACGGAGCTTCAAGGCGTTACCGACGATACTAAAAACGACGAATTCTCTTTCGAGCTTTAGGAGCTGCACCTTCTCCCGGGTCCGGTCAACTTTCCGGGAACACCTCCTGCAGCAATTTCCTGATAAATGTTTCCGGCAAATCCTTCACGGGGAGTTCCATGTTGACGGTTTTCCTTTCCAGTACCGGTAGGATGCTTCCCTGGATGGGGGAAAGGTCCAGTTGCTGAACAGACAGTTTGGCTATCCGGTTGGTAACGGCCGAAGAAACATCCATCCCAGCCAGGTCTTCCGGGCGGAAGTCCGCTCCCATTACTTCCAATAGTACGTCCCCGTGTCCCCTTCGGACAATTCCAAGTTCCTCTGCTGCCTTTCTGGATACATCAATAAGCCGGTTCTTGACAAAAGGTCCCCGGTCGTTGATGCGTACGTAAACAAATTTGCCGTTATGCTCAGCGGTGACTTTGACCAGGGTTCCAAAAGGCAGGGTACGGTGCGCGGCGGTTAGCTGGTCTTTATCGAAAGGCTCCCCGCTTGCGGTCCGCTTTCCCTGAAACCGCTTCCCGTAATAGGACGCGATACCGCGTTCGACTTTCTGCTGCGCATGCGCCGAAAAAGCGACCAGGGTAAGAAGACCACCGAGTATTGCGAATTTCATTTAAGCGTAATAACTCAATAAATACAATTTTAGTGTGCAAAAATGCAAAACTTATTCTTAAAACTACTGTTTTTCCTGCAAAAGAAATGGATATTTTGACCGAAGTCTTCAGTACGGTATCTTAGCAGGCATGGAGGAAGCAGCCAATCAATTGTCGGAATTTGGAAAGATCGGGATCTTTTTCGTACTCGGGGTGCTCTTTGTTTTGATTGCGTACGGGATCAGTAATCTGCTGTCCAAAAGCAAGCCCTCCCCCTGGAAACTCAGTACGTATGAATGCGGCGAAGAGCCGGAAGGAAACGCGCGCATCCAGTTCAACAACCGGTTTTATGTGATTGCCCTGGTGTTCCTTCTTTTTGACGTGGAAATCGTATTTCTTTTCCCCTGGTCGGCGGTATTCGCCCACGATGCCATTACCCCTTCGATACCGGTCTGGGGCTGGTTCACCTTTGCGGAGATGGTTATCTTCATTGGCGTGCTGCTGATCGGGTTGGTTTACGTATGGGTAAAAGGCGATCTGGCCTGGATCAAACCCAAACAACTGATTCCGATGGCCGATACCCGGATTCCCGCGGAACTTTATCAGGCGATAAATGCCGAAACATTCACGGTGCGGCCTTTCCGCAGTGAACCTGCCCTTTCCGAAGAAGCTTCGCAGCGGTCTCCGGCAACGGCCTCTCCGGTTCCTGCCGCAGGGAAACCGGCTGCTACGGCCCCGGCCAAACCGGCATTCAGACCGCGGATACTTAAAAAATAAAACATGGAATTCACTCCACCGAAAATAGAAGCCGGCGGGCTGGTACAAAAAGTGGAAACCACTGGCGTGGTGGTTACCAAACTGGATGACCTGCTAAACTGGGCCAGGCTTTCCTCGCTGTGGCCAATGGGTTTCGGCCTGGCCTGCTGCGCAATTGAAATGATGGGCTCCTACGCCAGCAATTACGATTTGGACCGCTTCGGTGTCTTCCCCCGGGCTTCTCCCCGGCAATCAGACGTCATGATCGTGGCCGGCACGGTGACTTTCAAAATGGCCGAGCGCATCAAACGCCTCTACGAGCAGATGCCCGAACCCCGCTACGTGATTTCCATGGGCTCCTGCTCCAACTGCGGCGGCCCCTACTGGGAACATGGGTATCATGTAGTCAAAGGCGTAGACCGGATCATCCCGGTAGATATTTACGTGCAGGGCTGTCCTCCCCGGCCGGAAGCGCTGATCGGAGGAATTCTGGAACTGCAGGAAAAAGTCAAAAAAGAAAGCATTTTCAAGGCTTGAACGGTCGTCTACCCTGCTTTACAGCGCAAAAGCCCACCGTGCGTCCTGATCTTAAAATAATTTAAGACCTTTTTATCTTTTATTAAAGAATCTTTGTATATTTGCCCTGTCATCAACAAGGATTGTTATGAATATCTCATCAGACACCAAGGTCGGACGACTTGTCGTCGATCACCCCGTGACCGCGGACGTATTTGAAAAGTACGGGATTGATTTCTGCTGCAACGGAAACAAAACCCTGGCGGCGGCCTGTGAAGAAAAGCAGATTTCCTTTGAAACACTCCGGACCGAGCTGTTGGAGCGCAAACAGCGCGCCGAAGAACAGAACCTGGTCAGCGGCCCGGACTTCCGGACCTGGCCCCTGGATCTGCTGGCCGATTACATCGAAAAGACACACCACCGGTACGTCGAGCGAAACCTTCCGGCCTTATGCCGTTACCTGGAAAAAATCAAAATGGTACACGGACAGGCCCATCCGGAACTGGAGACGATCGCAGCCATTTTTAGTGAATCGGCTGGTGAGCTTACCAAACACATGAAAAAGGAAGAACTTATCCTCTTTCCGTTCATCCGGAAACTGTCCAGAATGAAGGAAAAAGGACAATCCGTGGAACCCTCGGCCGCCGGAGCCGTGCAACACCCGGTACGGATGATGATGCACGATCACGATGCCGAAGGGGAACGATTCCGGAAGATCGCCAAGTTGAGCAATAATTATACTCCCCCGGCCGACTCCTGTGCAACCTACCGGGCGGCGTATGCGAAACTGGAAGAGTTCGAAAGGGATCTGCATCAGCACATCCATTTGGAGAACAACCTGCTGTTCCCCCGGGCAATTGAAATGGAAAAGCAACTAAGCGCGTAATTGGCTATGTTTTCCAAAGCGTGTGAGTACGGCATCCGGGCAATGATCTATATCACCGCCGCCAGTAAGGAAGGTGAGAAAATGTCCATTAAGGATATCTGTCATGCCATCGGGGCACCCGAGCATTTTACTGCAAAAATCCTGCAGGACCTTAGTCGGAAGAAATTGGTTTCTTCCCTGAAAGGTCCCAGTGGCGGCTTTTTCATGGAAGATGAGCAGCGCAATATCACCCTGATGGAAATTGTGGAAGCCATTGACGGAAACAGTCTGTTCACCGGGTGCGGACTGGGATTAAAGCAATGTTCCGAACTGCACCCCTGCCCCATCCACAATAAATTCAAATCCATTCGGGATTCGCTTCAAAAAATGCTCATGGAAACAACGGTCCTTCAACTCACACAGAATCTGGAAAAAGGGCTTGTATTTCTGAAAAAAAATTGATCGACGAAACCGTCGGCTTTTTTTAAATCAAAAAAAAAGATAAAAGGGTCTTAATATATTTTAAAAATGAATAGCATGGATCATTGGTTCTTCAGCCCCGGTATTGTAACCACGGTCGTACTTACACTGGTTGTACTGGGGGCCGCGGCGCTCATTCTGATTGCCCAGGTGAACAAATACCTGGAGAAAATGCAGAAACAGACGAATGCGAAAGATAAGCTGGCATTTAGTGAACAATTGATCAACCTCGAATCCGAAGAAGTGGATCAGGTGCTGGAAGCGCGGCGGAAAGCGCTCCATTTCCGTTTAACCGGAAAAGAACTGGGGACCGCGCTGAAACCGGTGGACCAACGGGGTCTGGTAAGTAAATTAAGCCAGGATCCGGACCGGCCTTTTTTTTCCGAGAAAAAAACCGACCGCAAAGTCGTACATACACCCCCCGCTTTGACCCGGCTGATCATGGCCTACCTGGTAGGTGCAACGTTCTGGCTGGTTTTCGGGACGCTGGTGGGTCAATACCTGGGCATGAAATTCGTACTTCCCGAGCTGGACAGTCTATCCTGGCTGTCTTTCGGCCGACTCCGGCCAGTTCACACCAATACGGTATTCTGGGGCTGGTCTTCCCTTGCGATGATCGGGCTGGCCTATTACGTGGTGACCCGGACTTCCAACAATACCATTTACAGCTACCGCTGGGGCTGGACGGCATTCTGGCTGATCAACACGATGGTGGTGGCAGGGAATCTCTGTCTGATGGCCGGGATCAACAACGGCGGCGGAGAATACCGCGAATACATCTGGCCGGTTGCCCTGCTATTTATCCTGGCGCTGCTGATTACCTTCTTTAATTTCTATAAAACAATTGCCCGGCGCAAGATCGGGGAGATCTACATCTCCAACTGGTATATCCTGGCCGGTCTGCTCTGGACTATGGTGCTGGCCGTGATCGGCTACCTGCCTTTTTCAGGCTTGGGCGAAACCGTGACGCAAGGGTATTACATGCATCAGGGGGTAGGCATGTGGTTTATGACTTTCACCCTGGGACTGATCTATTACTACCTGCCTTCCTCTTTGAATAAGCCCATTTACTCCTATTCGCTCGGGGTGCTGGCCTTCTGGACCCAGATGCTTTTTTACACGATGATCGGGACACACCATTTTGTATTCAGTCCCCTGCCCTGGTGGTTGCAGACGGTCGCCATCGTATTCAGCGCGGGGATGTTCATTCCCGTGGTGGCCGGCACGACCAACTTCCTGATGACCATGAAAGGAAGCTGGAAAGCAATCTCTAGCAGTTACGTGCTGCCCTTCTTCCTGATCGGTGTCATTTTCTATTTCGTGGGTTCCACCCAGGGCAGCGTGCAGTCGCTGCGGTTCACAAACGATCTGTGGCACTTTACCGATTTCAATGTGGCCCACTCGCACATGACCATGTACGGGATCATTTCTTTCATCCTCTGGGCCTGTATATACGCCATTGTACCGGGTCTGTCGCTGAGAGAACCCCGGCAACTCATGGTTGGAATGCATTTCTGGCTTGCCTTTATCGGACTGCTGGCTTATACCGTTCCGCTGATGATCGGCGGATCGTTAAAAGGGATGAGCTGGATTGAGGGGAAACCATTTATTGAGTCGGTTACGCTCATGATCCCGTTCTGGATCTGGCGGGCGATTGGGGGAACCATGATGTTTCTTTCCCACCTGGTCTTTGCCTGGAATATTTACACCATGCTAAAACCGATACGAAAAGCAAAAACACAAGCGATATGAACTTCCACAAAAATCACAGACGTCTTGTTCTGGTTTCTTTCTTTGTATTCCTGTTGCTCAGCACGGGCATTGCGGTGCTCCCTGCTTTTCAGATGCAGGAACAGAATGCGCCCTTGCCCGGCCAGCCGGAACTGTCGGATCTGGAACTGAACGGTTTGCGCGTATATATAGCTGAAGGGTGCGTGGCCTGTCACACCCAGCAGGTGCGGTCGATTGAGATGGATAAGACCTGGGGAAGCCGGCCATCCATCCCTTCGGATTATTATTACAGCAAGAAGCGGATGGACTTCTGGAGGCAGTCGCCCTCCATCCTGGGAAGCGAGCGCACGGGACCGGATCTGACCAATATCGGCGCGCGCCAACCCTCCGAGGAATGGCATTACCTTCATCTGTATAATCCCCGTCTGGTAGTCGAAGAATCGGTCATGCCTTCCTATCCCTGGCTGTTTGAGGAAAAAGAAGATCCCGCGGCAACAGACGTTGTCCTGAACCTCCCCGGCGACACCTCCTCCGGGACGGGCAAAACAAAGATCGTCGCAGGCGACCAAGCGATTGCGCTGGTTGCTTACCTCAAATCATTGAAACAGGAGCCGCTTCCGGAAAGCATTTCCCCCGGATTCATCCCATCCCGGAAAAAGACGGGCGGAACCGACGGGGAGGTCCCTGCAGGGCTTCCCGATGGGGCGGCTTTGTATACCCAAACCTGTGCAGCCTGTCACCAGGCTCAGGGACAGGGGCTTCCGGGCGCATTTCCCGCGCTTGCGGGAAGTCCGATTGTAAACGATTCCGATCCCGAAACGCTGATCCGGATCATTCTTCAGGGATACGATGCCCGCCCGGAATTTGCTGCCATGCCGCCCTTTGCCAGCCAGCTAAGCGATGAGGAAGTGGCTGCAATCGCCACACACGAACGGAGCAGCTGGGGTAACGACGCGGCGCCGGTTACGGCCGAAGAAGTTCAAAAAATACGTGAAACCATCGAACAAACCATCCAATGAAAAAGCTGATTTTACTTGCTTCCCTTCTGATCTTTGGGATCCCGCATGCGGGGCAGGCCTGTGATGTATGTGAAAAAAACCAACCGGCAGCCCTCCGGGGAATCACTCACGGGCCGGGACCGGACAGCAACTGGGACATGGTAATCATCGGGGCGGCGGCCGTGATCGTGCTGGTAACCCTGGCATACAGCCTCCGTTTTCTGATCAAACCGGACGAAGCCGACCCGGGACATATTAAAAACATGGTGGTTGAAAAATAAACTTTTATGGACGACAAGCGTATTATTAAAGTATTCGTGGACGACGATCCGGAACCGTTCGCAGCGTTCAGCCCTCCGGCCAAATTTCTGTTTGACACGACGCGGCTTCCAGACGGGCCGCATACCCTGAAAGTGGTGGCCCGTTCATCCAGCGGACAGGAAGGCATCCGGATCATTCCTTTCGAAGTGCGTAACGGACCCTCCATCTCGGTGGTTGGACTAAAGGAAAACGACGTGGTAGACAGCCGGATTCCCTTGACCATTAACGCCTATGGAAGTGAGCGGAGCGATCTGTTTGTTGTAACCGGATCGGAAACGCCGAAGGCCATTCCGGCCTGGGTTTGGGCGCTGTTGATTATCTTTATCGCCTGGGGAGTTTTTTATTTAGTCATGTATTGGGACAAAGGAATGATCTAATGGAAACGCAAAACGACATTCGGTCGATGGACGACGTTATAAAACTGGTCGATATCTTCTACGGTAAGGTACGGGAAGACGAACTTATCGGACCCATTTTCGAGGCGAAGATCCAGGACAACTGGGCAAAACACCTGAACATCATGTACCGCTTCTGGGGCACCGTCCTGCTGGAAGAACGCAGTTATTTCGGCAGCCCCTTTCTGAAGCACGTGGATCTGCCGGTGGAAGGGGCCCATTTCGATCGCTGGCTTCATTACTTTGATGAAACACTGGACGAATTATTTGCCGGACCGAAAGCCGAGGAAGCAAAGTACCGGGCCCGGAAAATGGCCGAAATGTTTCAATTCAAACTGGAACATATCCGCAAAACGGGAAATAAACCTTTGAAATAAACAAAGCGATGTCAAAGTACGGACCAATAATCATTGCAAGCGTTTTTACCTGGATCGGATTTGTCTGCGCAATCAGCTTCATGGAAGCCTGGCTGAAATTCCGCGCTCCGGGCGTGACCGTTCCCCTGGGCCTGGGCATTGGCCGGTTGGTTTTCGGCGCGCTGAACAAAGTGGAATGGGTATTTATGATCGCCATCCTCACCTGCGTGCTTGCCGACGGAACCTGGCGTTCGGCGATCAGTCTGTTCCTGCCGGGGCTAATGATCATTCTCCTGCTGCAGACTTTCTGGCTGCTTCCCGTGCTGGACGCACGGGCCGAGGCACACATCAGCGGCACGCCGCCGGGTCCTTCCTACCTTCATTTTTACTACGTGGGAATGGAGCTGATCAAGGTGGCCTGCCTGCTCGTTTACGGCATATTGGTATTCAAAAAAATGGCCTAACGGACCTATTCGAGTCTGCTGACCCCTCCGGAGACTACGTATTTCATGATCTCCGCCGCATTGGCATGCATGGGGGTGACCTTGTCGGCGGGGACAATGAAATAATTCCCGGAAAAGTTATAAGAGTGCGGGAAATACACACCGACGTGCCCCGGAAGACCCAGGCCGGTCAGGTCTTTCTGGGTAATGAAACCGACTTTCTTTATCCCCGTGTTGCTCATTTCCACGAAGACCGGCTCGGTAAATTTCTTCTGCTCGCCAACGAACGCTTCCATGAAATCGCGGATGGTGGTATAGATCATCTTAATGACCGGCATTTTGTCGAGCAGGCTGTTGAAAAAGCGGCTGATGGGATCGGTAACCATGTAATTGACCAGCATTCCAATGAGGGTGATGGCCAGCAGTACCACCAGCAGGCCCAGACCGGGAACGCCAAAGAAGTCGAAAGCCTCGTTAAGGGTTATCAGGATCCAGTAGATGACATAGCCGCTGACCCAGATGGGCACCACCAGCAAAAGTCCCCTAAAAAAGAATCCCAGAATGGTATTGACCACTTTAACCCGGAAGTAACTTTTTCTGTCCATATTGGTATTGTTTGCTATTCGTATGTATAGATCCGTTTTACGCGTTGGGAAACTGCGGTAAGCACTTCATAGGGTGTTGTATGAAGCTTTGCCGCAATTTCCTGGATCGGGAGGTCTTCCCCGAATACGGTCACTTCGTCGGTCTCCCGGCAGTCGATCTCCGTGACATCGAGCATGCACATGTCCATGCATACCGGCCCGATCACCGGCGCGCGTTTGCCGTTTACCAGCATTTCCCCAACGCCGTTTCCGAGCCGTCGGTCGAACCCGTCGGCATAACCGATCTTAACGGTTGCAATGCGGGAGTCCCGGTTGACCTTTCCGCTGCGCCCGTAGCCAACCGACTCCCCGGCCTGCACCTCCCGGATCTGGGAAATGGAGGTTTTCAGGGTGCCAACTGGCTGCAGCGCTCCTGCTGCCTCTGTGTCCCCGCCAATCCCGTACAGTCCGATGCCCAGACGCACCATGTCGTAGTGCGCCTGCGGAAAACGTAAAATACCCGCTGAATTCACAAGGTGCCGGAGGAATGGATAGGAAAGCGCCTTTTCCAGGCGTCCGGAGAAGTCCTCAAAACGCGCGATCTGTTTCCTTGTGAAATCATCCTCTGCGGTATCCTCACTGGCCGCAAGGTGCGAAAAAACAGAGCGCACCCGCACGGCACACGTTTCTTTCAGCAAAATGGCCAGCCTTTCCAGATCCTCTTCGGTGAATCCAAGGCGGTGCATCCCCGTATCCAGTTTGATGTGAATGGGATAGTCCTCCAGATTCTTCTCTTCCAGGAACAAGAGAAATTCCTCCAGCAGCCGGAAACTGAATAGCTCCGGTTCCAGGCCGGACTCGATCAGTGCGTCAAAACTCCGGGGCTCGGGGCTCATGACCAGAATAGGCATCTCAATTCCATTTTCGCGCAGACTCACCCCTTCGTCCGCATAGGCTACCGCCAGGTAATCGGCTTTGTGGAATTGCAGCATGCTTGCAATTTCATAACTTCCGCTTCCGTAGGAAAACGCTTTTACCATGGCCATGACACCGGTACCAGGGCTGAGCCTGGACTTGTAAAAGTTCAGGTTTCCCACCATCGCGTTGAGATTTACCTCCAGGGTGGTATCGTGTTGTTTCTGCTCCAGCAGGCGGCTGATGCGTTCAAAGCGGAAAGGCCTCGCTCCTTTCAACAGAATCGCTTCATTGCCGAACATGGAGGGAGTGAAACTCCGGGTGAATTCTTCCGTATTATCATAAAACTGCATTTCCGAAAGCGAAAACAGGCCGCGATGCCGTCCAAGAGCTTCGCCGATGGCGATCAGCCGATCGATGCCGGCCGCCTGCAACAGTCCCGAAACCTTTTCGTACAATACCTGCTGGTTTAGGCCGGTTTGCAGAATATCGGAAAGAATAACGGTTTTGCGCGGATGTTGCTGCTGCCTGACAAGAAAATCTAAAGCCGCTTCCAGCGAACCCAGATCGGAATTGTACGTATCATTTATAAAGCTGGACCGGTTGATGGCCTGCATCAGTTCCAGGCGCATGGAAACCGGCGCCAATTGATGCATGCGCTTGTTTATTTCGTTCGACGGATATTCCATCCACAGTAGCAGACACCAACAGGTGATGGCATTGTGCAGGGAGGCCGGATCGGTAAAGGGTATTTCAATGCGCACCTCCCCGTCGCGGCATCTGCCTTCGAGTCTGCTTCCCTTGCCGGTGGGCTTTACCGCCCGGATATACAGGTCCTCATCCCCGCGGTATCCCCAGGTGAAATGTTCCTGGCCAGGCAGCGGCCCGGCGTAGTTGTCCAGAAGCTTTTTTTCATAAATGAAAAGAAAGGTATGGGAGAATAATTTCAGTTTTTCGCTGATCTTCTCCTCCAGGGTGCGGAAGCCTTCGTCGTGGGCCGGACCGATGTTGGTGAGGATGCCGATGTCGGGCCGGATCATTTTTTCAAGACGTTCCATTTCTCCGGGCCTGGAGATTCCCGCCTCCATGATCGCCAGATCGTATTCGCTGCCCATGCGCCATAAGGAAAGGGGAACACCGGTTTGCGAATTGTAACTTTTCGGGCTCCGGACAATGTTTTTATCGACCGAAAGCAATTGGAACAGCCATTCCTTCACGATGGTTTTCCCGTTACTGCCGGTAATGCCGATGACCGGGTAGTCGAATTTCCGCCGATGGCTTCCAGCCAGGGTCTGCAGGGCGGCCAGCGTGTCCCGAACCAAAAGGAAATTACTTTCGGGATAGGCTTCCACGGGAAAATCACCCGAGGAGATCACAAAATTCCGCACGCCCTGTTCCCAGGCTTCCCGGATAAAGTCATGACCGTCGCGTGCCGCTTTAATTGCGAAAAACAGCGACTGGCCGGGAAAGCGGATCCGGCGGCTATCGGTAGCCAGATACAGGATCGAAGCCTGATCCTGTTGGATGTAGGGCCGGGCGGAAAGAATTCCGGAAATGGTTTCGATGGTGTACAAAGCAAAGTTCTGGTTCAAATTCGCCCTAAAATTAATAAAAAAGCCCGCGTTCCGGATCATCGGACACGGGCATTGGTACAGATTATGAAGAGAGAATCTTAAACAGATTAGGATCTTTCGGGTCTTAATTTACGAACCTCCGCTCCTGCCTGCCATATTTCCGATTCACGCAATTCCTTCAGCTCTTTTTCCAAACCTTCGCGGTAATCGGGCTTGCTATTGGCCTCAATCGTAATACGCGCTTCATTTCCGCTGGCCACGCTTTGGTAAAGCTCCTCGAAAACCGGTTGGGTAGCTTCGCGGAATTTATGACGCCAGTCGAGCGCTCCCCGCTGGGCGGTGGTAGAACAGTTGGCGTACATCCAGTCCATTCCGTTCTCGGCAACCAGCGGCATCAGGCTTTGGGTAAGTTCTTCAACCGTTTCGTTGAAGGCTTCACTGGGGCTGTGGCCGTTGGCGCGCAACACGTTGTACTGGGCTTCAAAAATTCCGGCGATGGCGCCCATCAGGGTTCCGCGTTCACCGGTCAGGTCGCTGTACACTTCCTTTTCAAAGGTGGTGGGGAATAGATAAGCCGATCCGACGCCGATACCCATAGCGGTTACTTTTTCTTTTGCTTTTCCGCTAGCGTCCTGGAAGATCGCGTAGCTGGAGTTCAGTCCTTTTCCTTCGAGGAAAAGCCGGCGGAGACTGGTGCCGGAGCCTTTCGGCGCAGCCAGGAATACATCGATGCCTTCGGGGGGAACAATGCCGGTCTGCTCTTTATAGGTAATACCGAACCCGTGTGAGAAATAAAGTGATTTGCCCGGGGTCAAATGTTTTTTCACGGTAGGCCACAGCGCGATCTGTCCGGCGTCCGAGAGCAGGTAGCAGATAATGGTACCTCTTTCCAGGGCATCCTCGATCTCAAACAGATCTTTGCCTTCTACCCATCCGTCGTTCTTTGCCTTGTCCCAGGTTTTGGATTCCTTGCGCTGCCCAACGATCACGTTAAAGCCATTATCTTTTAGATTCAGTGCCTGACCAGGTCCCTGTACACCGTAACCAATTACCGCGATGGTTTCGTCTTTCAGGATTTCCCTCGCTTTTTCCATTGGTAACTCTTCGCGGGTAACTACCTCTTCAGTTACACCTCCAAAATTGATTTTCGCCATGTTTATACGTTAATTGTTTGTATTTGTTTTTCGTTATTACATATAATATTCCCAGTCCACTTCTGGAAGGTACTGTGCAAGGCCCTTTTCGTTGTTGGGCAGCGCGATCCTTCCCGAACGGACAAATTCCAGAATACCGAACGGCTTCAGCCGGGAGAAGAAGGCGTAAATTTCCTCTTCGGTACCGGCTTTTTCTATAATAAGGATCCGTTGGTCTTCAAAAAGCACCTTCGCCCGTTTATAGCCTTCCAGCAACTCCTTGACCCCGGCCGATTTTTCGGCATCGACTTTGAAAAAGGCCAGTTCGTTGTAGGTGAGGTCGTGATCTTCGTATCCGAACACGGCCAGCACCTCGATGATCTTCCGGATCTGGCGTACTATTTTTTCGACCCGTTCCCGTTCGTCGGATTTAATAACGATTGTGAACCGGGAAACTCCTTTGCGTTCGGTTTCCGAAACGCTTAGGCTTTCTATATTTATCCTTCGCCGTGTAAAAATTCCGCTGATGCGATTAAGCAAACCCAGCGTATTCTCGGTAAAGATACAGATGGTATATAATTTTTCCACTTTTAACCTTTAATTTTATCTGTTATTCCAACCGGATCGCCGAAACCGAAGCACCCGCAGGAACCATGGGAAATACGTTCAACTCCTTTTCCACCAGTATTTCCAGCAGAAAAGCCTTATCGCTTTCCAGCAGCGTATCCAGTGCCGAATCCAGGTCTTCCCGTTCGCAGATCCGCATTCCGTCTATGCCGAATCCTTTTGCAATGGTTATGAAATCGGGGTTTTTCAGTTCCACGAAGGAATAACGCCGGTCGAAAAACAACTGCTGCCACTGCCGTACCATTCCCAGGTAATTGTTGTTCAGCACAATGATCTTCACGGGCAGCTCACTCTGCCAGATGGTGCCCAGCTCCTGAAGGGTCATCTGAAAGCACCCGTCGCCGATGATGGCCACTACTTCCCTTTCGGGGGAGCCCACCTTGGCGCCGAAAGCGGCGGGAAGCGCAAATCCCATGGTGCCGGAGCCGCCTGAGGTAATGTATCCGTCGGTCTGGCTGAAGCGGTAGTACCGGGCAGCCTCCATTTGGTGCTGGCCCACATCGGCCACAATGGCTGCCTTTCCACTGGTTTTTTCAGACAACCGCCGGATCACCTCACCCATCTTGATCTGTCCTTCCTCCGGGTAAAGGTCGTCTTTGATGACTTTCTCGTATTCCTGCTTATCAAGCTCCTTGAACTCGGCAAGCCAGCTGTCGTGACGGCGTTGTTCAACCAGCGGAAGCAGGGCTTTCAAGGCTTCCTTCGCATCGCCCACCACCGGTGCATCGGCAGGAATGATCTTATTGATCTCCGAAGGATCGATATCGATATGGATCACTTTGGCATGGGGGGCAAAGTCGGTCACCTTGCCGGTCACCCGGTCATCGAAGCGCATCCCCAATCCAATGATCAGATCGGCTTCGTTGATCAAGCGGTTGGTCGAATAGTTGCCATGCATTCCCAGCATGCCCACATACAGGGGATGATCGGCCGGAATAGCCGATAGTCCAAGCAAGGTACAGGCAGCGGGAATACCGGTTTTGTCCACAAAGGCTTTCAGTTCCTCTTCCGCCTTGGAAATCAGTACGCCATGTCCGACAAAAAGATAAGGTTTCCGGGCTTCGTTGATCAGGCGCGCCGCAGCCTCCACCTGATCTGCCTTGGGCTGCATGCGCGGCCGGTAGCTGACGATCTTCGTGCATTTGGCATAGGCGAATTCCCGGGTCATCAGGGCCGTTTGCGCGTTCTTGGTAATGTCGATCAGTACCGGGCCGGGACGACCGGTGCAGGCGATGTAGAATGCCTTGGAAAGGATTTCCGGAATTTCGTCGGCGTCGGTAATCTGATAACTCCATTTGGTGATCGGGGCGGTAATCCCGATTACGTCGGCCTCCTGAAAGGCGTCGGTACCCAGTAGATTGGCAAATACCTGGCCCGTAATGCACACCATCGGGGTCGAATCCATCATGGCATCGGTAATGCCGGTAACCAGGTTGGTAGCCCCCGGTCCGGAGGTTACCAGGCAAACGCCCGGTTTACCCGTAATCCGTGCATATCCCTGCGCCGCGTGGGCCGCGCCCTGCTCATGCCGTACCAGGATGTGATGAATCTTTTCCTGAAAATGATACAGCGCATCGTAAACCGGCATGATGGCCCCGCCGGGATACCCGAAAATCGTTTCCACCCCTTCCTCGATAAGCGAACGGATCACCGCTTCCGAACCGCTGATAGGGGTTGCCGATTCCATCGCAGGCTGTTCTTCCTTTTCCGTCAGGATATCAGAGCTCAGGTTTTTCATAACTTCTATTTTTAATGTCTACGGACGTATCCTCATCAGTTACACAACCTTGGGAGGCCGAAGAAACCGATTTGATGTACTTGTATAATATTCCTTTTGAAGCTTTCAACGGCGGAGCCTGCCAGGCCTCGCGCCGGCGCTGGATTTCTTCCTCGTCAATCAGGGCTTCCAGGCGGTTTTCCACCGCGTCGATCAAAATACGATCCCCGTCTTTCAGCAGCGCAATCAAACCGCCATTCTGTGCTTCCGGCGTGATGTGTCCCACCACGAAGCCGTGCGTACCTCCGGAGAACCTTCCGTCGGTAATCAGCGCGATTCGCTTACCCAGCCCCGCTCCCATGATGGCCGAGGTCGGCTTCAGCATCTCGGGCATCCCCGGTCCCCCTTTCGGGCCGCAGTAGCGGATCACGACGACATCGCCCGGCTGTACCTTGCCCAGGCTGATGGCATCGATCATGTCCTGCTCCCGGTCAAATACCCGGGCAGGCCCTTCAAAGCGTTCGCCTTCCTTTCCGGTAATCTTGGCCACCGAGCCTTCTTCAGCCAGGTTCCCGTATAGGATCTGCAGATGGCCGTCTTTCTTGATGGGGTTGTCCAGCGGATGAACGATGGTCTGGCCTTCACTCAGGCCGGGAACCTCTTCCAGGTTTTCGGCAAGCGTTTTACCGGTCACGGTCAGGCAGTCGCCATGCAGCATGCCTTCCTCAAGCAGGAATTTCATGACCGCCGGCGTTCCGCCGATCTGCTGCAAATCTTCCATCAGGTACTTCCCACTGGGCCGGAAGTCGGCCAGCATGGGGGTTTTATCGCTGATCCGCTGGAAATCACCGATGCTTAGGTCCACACCCACCGCCTTGGCGATGGCAATCAAATGCAGCACGGCATTGGTCGATCCACCCAGCACAATGGTCAATGTGATCGCGTTTTCAAATGCCTTTGCCGTCATGATATCGCGTGGCTTAATGTCTTTTTCCAGCAACACGCGGATGGCCTTCCCGGCGGCGATGCATTCCTTTTTCTTTTCGTCACTTTCGGCGGGCCAGGAAGCGCTGTAAGGCAGGCTCATGCCCAGGGCCTCGCTGGCCGAAGCCATGGTATTGGCGGTGTACATTCCTCCGCAGGCTCCCGCTCCGGGGCATGTGTGCTGAATAATGCCCTTAAAGTCTTCGGCGGTGATGTTGCCGGCAAATTTCTGTCCCAGCGCCTCAAAGGCGGATACGATATCCAGGGTCATTCCCTTGTAGTTTCCCGAATGGATGGTACCGCCGTAGACCATGATCCCGGGACGGTTCAGACGGCCCATGCCGATGAGCGACCCGGGCATGTTCTTATCGCAGCCCATGACGGAAATTACGCCGTCATAAGACTGCCCGCCCACGACCGTTTCAATGGAGTCGGCGATCAGGTCACGGGAAGGCAGCGAGTAACGCATTCCATCGGTTCCCATGGAAATACCGTCACTTACGCCAATGGTGTTGAATATCAATCCCACCAGACCGGCTTCTTTGGTTCCCCTTTTTACTTCCACGGCCAGCTCGTTCAGGTGCATGTTGCAAGGGTTCCCCTGGTATCCCGCACTGGCGATGCCGATGAAAGGTTTATCCAGATCTTCTTCCCGCAGACCGATGCCGTAGAGCATGGCCTGCGCCGCAGGCTGTTCCGTGTTCTGGGTGATGACACTGCTATATTTGTTCAGTTTTTTTTCCACGTTATTTTGATTTCTGTTAGCGTACCGTTATTTGCATTCCGGTACATAGTTACTAATGAATTTGTGTCCGCTCAAAAGGGCTGCGTACTATCTTACGATGTTTAACGTCTGACAACTTGGCTATTATTTTCCATATCTAATTGATTTTAAGTTGATTATATGTTTAAAAAAATCTTCGATTTATGACAACCAGACCACAGGTCAGATAAAATACTTTCGCAGCATATCGTCGTTTGTGACATTCCGGAAGCGGAAATGCGCTTGTTTAAAGCGTTCCAGGAGGGGCTGCAGATCCTGCGGCCGGCTCAACTCAATGCCTACCAGGGCCGGCCCGAATTCCTTGCTTGTTTTTTTCAAGTATTCGAAACGGACGATGTCGTCATCGGGGCCTAATACGTTGTTGAGGAATGTCCTTAACTCGCCGGGCTTTTGCGCGAATTCGATGATAAAGTAATGTTTTAAACCTTCATAAACAAGACTTCGTTCGATTACCTCGGGGTAGCGTGCCAGGTCGTTATTGCCGCCACTGAGAACGCAGACCACCTTTTTGCCCCGGATCTCCTCTTGCAACTGGTCAAGGGCCGCAATGGACAACACCCCGGCGGGCTCGGCAATGATCCCCTCCTGCTGGTAAAGCTCAATCATGGTACTGCAGACTTTACCCTCCCGCGTGGCGATTACCCGGTGGGCATACAGCGAGCAGATATGGAACGGAATGGAGCCCACCTGCCGTACGGCGGCGCCGTCGATAAAAGGGTCAATCGAGTCGAGCCGGACCGGCCCGCCCTCCCGAAGCGCCTCCACCATTTTGGGCGCACCGGCCGGATCCACCCCGATGACCTTGCAACCGGCATTATAGTGGTTTGCCACCACGCTCACACCGGATAGCAATCCACCTCCCCCAACCGGAACCACGATCACATCCACATCGGGCAGATCGGCGAATATTTCGGCACCCACGGTTCCCTGCCCGATGATGGTATGGAGGTTGTCAAACGGATGCAGGAACGTCATATTTTGGGCCTGGCAAAACTGAATGGCTTGTTCGTATGCCTCGTCGTAGGTGGTGCCGGTCAATTCAATCTGCACCCACTCCCCGCCGAAGCTGCGTACCTTTTCCAGTTTCTGCCGCGGAGTAACCTCGGGCATGAAAATGTGCCCTTTGACCTGCATGAGCCGGCAGCTGTAGGCCACCCCCTGGGCGTGATTGCCGGCGCTGGCGCAAACCACTCCCCGCGCGCTGGCCCCCTCCTCCAGATGGATCATGGTATTATAGGCTCCGCGGATTTTGTAGGAACGCACCACCTGCTGATCCTCCCTTTTAAAATAGATTTCCGCGCCGTACTTATCCGACAAACGGGGAATCCGCTGTAAAGGGGTCCGGGTAACCACCTCGCTGATCTGCCGGCTGCACTCCACAATCCGGTTTGCCAGCCCGGGGTAAGCATCTGTAGGGTTCATTGGTTTTGTTTTAATCGCCATTAAATGCGAAAAGGGCCATTTTCTTACGAGAATGGCCCTTTTACGAGTTTTATATCAAACAAACCATTCCTGCTCCGTCACGTAATGACGACGACCAGGATAATCACGATAGCGCGAATGATTTGCTGTGTTCTTAACATTTCAGCACAAAACTATCAAACCGGAATTCATTTTGCAAATAAATTTTTTAGGGAGCGCTTTTTATTCCGGCATGATATCCCGAAGCAGCTCCCAAACCAAGGGAGGTTCGTACCCCCGGGATATGGCGTGACGCGCGGCCTTCCGGTTGCGCACAAAAGTCGGATCTGATTCCGAAGCGCTTAGTTTCGAACGAAGGATTTCCCTGAGTTTCTCCTGATAGTCCGACTCGTCGATCTCCGCCAATCCTTTCAGAATGCAATAATCCGAAACGCGTTTCTGCTGTAATCCATTCCGGATCTTGATCCGCCCCCATCCTTTCACGCGGAACTTTCCGCCTGCCCAGGCCCGGGCAAACCGCTCCTCGTTGATAAAATCCTGCTGGATCAGTTCGGCGATCACCTCTTCCACCAGGGAAGAGACCACACCGATTTCGTAAAGCTTGTTCCGGACTTCCTGCTGGCTTCTTTCCTGGTAGGCGCAGTACCTGGCTCCTTTCTCCAGGGCGATTTTGCGGTCGGTGATCAACGATTTCGCACACATTTTTAAAAATTTAGCTTGCTTTCCCGGCAAAAATAAAAAACACTATTGACAGCTATTCTTTATTCAGTATATTTGCATCCCGATCCGGAAGATGGGTCGGTAAATGATCAAAGCAAGCGAAAGTAGCTCAGTTGGTAGAGCATCACCTTGCCAAGGTGAGGGTCGCGAGTTCGAGTCTCGTCTTTCGCTCTACCCCGCTCCAAGCGGGGTTTTCATTTTATGGGATTCCCGCCCGGATGGTGGAATCGGTAGACACGCAGGACTTAAAATCCTGTTGCCCTAAAAGGCAGTGTGGGTTCAAGTCCCACTCCGGGTACCAGCCAAACTACTCATTTTCAAATGGTTGAGACCCAACCCTACACCTTCCCACAGCCAGCCCAGGGAGCGCTTGAGTCTACCACAAGTTAAACGAATTATCCTGGTTGGGTTAACCTTCACGTTCTTTTTGTTACAAACCGTAAAAAATGATGAACCGCATAGGCAGCCAATTGACCCTCCGGGCCGCCGGGCACATAATCAAACCCATGGGTTCCGAATGGCAGACCCAGTAGATAACAGGGCGTATTCCTTGCGTGAAGGGCTTTTTCCAACCGGACACTGTGTTCGTACGATACCAGCACGTCGTTCTTTCCGTGAATGAGTAAGGTGGGGACCGCATGGCCTGCCACGGCTTCCAGCGGCGAAGCGCCATGATACATTTCCGGGACCGCCGGATAACTTCCACCCAGATACATTTCCATCACCTTCCGGGAATCCATGACCAGCCGGCTGGCCGGCGCGGAATATCCCCATACCATGTCTGCCGGCGCATAAAAGGCAATTACGCCCCGGATACCGGGATCGCGCGATGTATAGGCGGCCTGCAGAGCGATCTGGCCGCCGGCCGAACGGCCCAAAAGCACAAATTGATCCGGCGCGATCCGGAGTTGATAGGCATGCTGGCGCAGAAAGTCCACCGCATTGCCCACATCTTCCACCGGAAGCGGGCTGGTGAAGCCGGGCGCCAGGCGGTAATTGATGGCGGCTACGTGGTATCCAGCCCGGGCGAGCTTGCCATTCAGCTCCGGAAGCTGCCTGCTATGGCCGCTGCTCCACGAGCCGCCGTGGATAACAAGAATGCAGGGGCAGCGCCCGTTGGTTCGCGAGGCGTAGAAATCCAGGGTCAAGGATTCGCTGCAATAAGGCATCGTCTGAAAAGGAACGTTTCCCTTCAGCGGGTCCGTGATCATGCGCCGGAACCGGAACGGCGCCGGAAGCGTTCGTTTCCCCGATTCCGGCGGAAGCTCCAGGACTCGTTCCATGCGTTCCGGTAAGCGCGCAGCGATCCGAAAGGCAGCCGCGATAGGCGCCGCGTACAATAAGAACGAGGCCCCGGCGAAAACCAGGGTAGCCGCCGGGTAGAGACTAAAGGCGGCTTGCATCCCGAACAGACCAGCTAAAAATACGCCCAGGGAAATCAGCGCGAAAAACCAGGGAAGGCCCGCCACCGCAACCGACACCAGCCAGGCCTGGTAGAAAGGCGGTTTGAAAACCGCAAGCAGGGAAACCACAAACAGGATGAACGCAATCCAAAACACGTCGCAAATTACCAATACCCTGGAACTCTTCAAGATTACCTCAAAAATAAACGATAGATTTGCTTCTGATCATGAAGATTCTTGTCATAGAGGACAATCCGGAACTAGCCCAAAACATGACCGAATACCTGCAACGGGAAGGGTATGTCTGCGAACTTGCCGATAATCATTCCCGGGCGGTGGACAAACTGGGAGCCTTTGCCTACGATTGCATTGTACTGGATATCATGTTACCGGACGGAGACGGCCTGGACATCCTCCGGTTTGCCAAAAGAGAAAAAATCAACAGTTGCATCCTTATCATATCCGCTAAAAATTCGCTGGACGATAAAGTCAGCGGGCTGGAGCTTGGAGCGGACGATTACCTGACCAAACCCTTCCATCTGCCTGAACTGAATGCACGGCTTAAGGCCCTGTATCGAAGAAAATACATCCAGGGAGACAAGGAAATCGCCTTCAATGAGATTCACATCAACATGGATACCATGGAAGTGCGGGTCGGTCCCCGGACGCTGGACCTGACCCGGAAGGAATATGCGTTATTGGTCTATTTTCTGACCAATAAAAACCGGGTGCTCACCCGGCAATCCATTGCCGAACACCTTTGGGGAGACTATGCCGA
>JAJUHF010000032.1 GCA_029268045.1 Anseongella ginsenosidimutans | reverse complement strand
CCGGATGTAGGACCAGTCGGTGATGATGAAAAGCGATCTGGGAAAAACGGCCCGGCCACGCTTTTTCTGCCGGACCGGCCGCGTAACCGGTTTCTTTCAACACGGCGGCCAGATAGCGTTGAGCAATTGTTGATTCCAGTAGATCCGCTCCGCGTACGACCAGGTCGATCCCAAAATACAGATCGTCGACTACCGAGGCGAGCTGATAGGACGGGAGACGATCTTTCCGGCGAACGATGAAATCCTGCATGGAAGCGGGCAGTCCGCATTCCGCCAGGCCGCCTGATCCATTTGTCCGGAGACGCCAGCTCACATTTTCGGTATTGTACGGGATCTGTTTATCACGGCAGCCATTCAATCCCTGCGCGCTGGTACGGGAACAGGTGCAGGCAAATAAGCGCCCGGACTCCCTTAAACGAAGCAAGGCCTCCTTGTAAAGGTGCATCCGGTGAACCTGTGCGTAATTTTTCCAATGGTCGCGCGGGTCGGAAGGGCCTTCGTGCCAGGGAATTTCAAGAAAGTTCAGGGTATCAAACACATCCTGCACGTATTGCTTCCTTATCCGCTGCCTGTCCAGATCGTCTATCCGCAGCAGGATCCGGGCGTGGCATCGTTCGGCCAACCCGGCAGTGATTGCAAATGACAACACGTTTCCCAGGTGGAGAAACCCGCTGGGTGTGGGGGCAAGACGCGTTCTGGTCAGAGTGCTGGGGTCCATGGGTAGGCAATTTTAAAAAAAGTAGAAAAAGTATTACCTTTCCTTATGATAAAATTGCGGTCCCTTTTTGTATCCATTGCCGCGATTCTGCTGCTGGTGATGACACAAACAGCCGTTTCCGGTCAGCAAAGGACCGATTCAACCACGCTGGAACGTTTTGTTCTTCGGAACACGGTCCGCCTGCACACGACTCATCTTAAAACAGGCCAGCCCCTGGATACCGTGATCAGCTATTCTTATCTCGTGGTGTTTGATGAGCAGTCCCGTTTTGACACCCTGATCTTATCCGCGCAGGCACGAGCTTATTTTCACCCGCGCGGGATTGAAGAGCTTAAGCAAGCATATCGATATCTGGATACGCTTCGGCTGGATCTGCGCAATGCCGCGCTTTTTGTTCCGGTTTTATCGGTACCACAAAACACGTATTACCGCATTTCACCTCATGCCAGTTCAACGGAGCCGGATTTTTCAGATTGGGCCGCCTTGTTTGACGTATTGGACCCGGAAATATTAAAGCACAAACACCTGAAATACACATTTCCCGTTCACGCTACTTCCTGGTCCTCGCATAGCGGACGCGGCTCGCAGAAAATATTTCCCGCACGTGCTCTGGTGATGCCGGCATTTAGGAAACAACAAAAATAATTTTCTATTTTGGTGCCAACAACGACTTGACTCCAATTTAATGAAAACAAACCCAAGTAATCTTTTCATGCTGCTGGCTGTCGCAGCCGGTCCGTTTTTTTTCACCGCCTGTACCAATTCCCGCAGCAAGGAAGGAGCCGCCGGTGACGGCGAAAAACCCAACATTATCTTCGTGCTCACGGACGACCATCGGTGGGATGCCTTGGGGGCGATGGGCAATGCCATCATCCAGACGCCGCAACTGGACCGCCTGGCCAACGACGGACTCATGTTCCCGAATGCCTACGTTACCACGGCCATTTGTTCGGTGAGCCGTGCCAGTATTCTGAGCGGGCAGTACATGTCGCGTCACGGCATCGAGGATTTTGCGACGAATTTTACGCCCGAAGCGCTTGCCGAAACCTATCCGATTTTACTGAAGGAGGCAGGCTATGTGATTGGTTTTGCCGGGAAATACGGAGTCGGGAACGATCCTCCCCAGGAACGATTCGACTTCTGGGAGTGTACCAACAAAGGGCAGCCTCCCTATGCATACGACACCGGCAAGGGGCGGATCATTCATCATACAGACAGCGTCGGGAATATCGTCCGGAAATTTCTCGACGAATTCGCGGGCGAAGGAAAAGCACCCTTTTGTCTCTCGGTTAGTTTTAAGGCGCCTCACGAACTGGACGGCGATCCCCCCACGTATCCGGTCCAGGAGCGATTCAAAGATCTCTATGCAGACCAGGAAATACCGGTTCCGCTTACCGCTGCTCCGGAATACTGGAACCGTTTCCCCGATTTTTTCCGGACCGAAGAAAACCTGGCGAGAAAAAGATGGAAAGCGCTTTTCTCTACACCGGAACTGTTCCAGGAAAACGTAAAAAATTACTATCGGCTGATAACCGGGGTGGACGAAGTGATCGGAGCCATGAGAAGCCAATTGGAGGCCCTCGGCGCGCATCGGAATACCGTAATCATTTTTATGGGAGATAACGGTTTTTATCTCGGCGAGCACGGAATGGAAGGAAAATGGTACGGCCATGAGGAATCCATCCGGGTTCCGCTCCTTATTTACGACCCGCGGCCCGGGGGCAGGCAGGGTACACCGGATCTCATTGCCCTGAATATCGACATTGCCCCCACCATTCTGGGGCTGGCGGGACTACCGCAACCCAGCGCCATGCAAGGACAAAACCTGCTTTCCCTGCTCGACCAGCAGGAAAGGCGAACCGATTTTTTTTATGAGCATACCTTTTTGGGAAGTCCGCGGCTTCCACAGGTTGAAGGGGTGGTTAGCCGCGAATTAAAGTACATGAAATTCATAGAACACGGTTACGAGGAGTTATACGACCTGGAGATGGATCCGCAGGAGACGACCAATCTTGCCGCCCTGCCCCAGCATGCGGAACGCCTGCAGGAGATGCGCGCCCGGTATGAAGAGCTGAAAGCACAGGCGCAATAAGGAGCAACAGAAGGCTCCTGAACGATCAGCCTTCTGTGCCCCGGGATGCCCTGGACAATTAAGGGTTGTCGGATTTTTGCAGGGGAACCAGCCTGCGAAGCCCTTCATTTCGCAGCCAAAGGCCACCCCACATCAAGAGCGCGAGATATACCGGAAACAAGGTATGTGAAAAAAGCGGGTTGTCCAGGCGGAAATGGGTCGCGATTGCGCCGCCGAAATAACCGGTGAGCAACACCGCCCCCAATACGGCCGTGCGGGGAATGAGGTACAAAACCGTAGAGATTAGGCCCAATATTCCCAGCGGAATAATATGATGCGCCTGAAATCCCAGGTCCGGGGCGGATTCCATCACGGCGGGAGAGGCAATGAGTTTGAAGATGCTGTCGAAAAGCATAAACAGGATGACGAGGCCACTAAGCACCCATGCTGTCCAGCGTCTTCCCTTAGCGTTTTGATTTGTTTTCATTGTCGTGTCGATTTAATTTCTCAATTGTTTACGGGACAAATCTACGGGCCTTTGTAACCGAACGTGATGCGCGGAAGCGACAAGTACACGGGGCTATCGCGACATTATTTAAGCAGGCAGGGCATTTTAAAAAAATAATAGTAGATTTGAATTAAACCAATTTTTAGAAAGATGATTGCAAATAGAATTCTCACCAGCGTTTTTCTTTCCGCCAGCGTATTCCTGATGGCGGCATGTGGTCCGGGCGGCAACAGAAACGCTTCCGAAAGCGATGCTGAAATGAACCACCAGGAGGAAATGGCTTCCACCGTAGTGAACACCACAGCAACGCTTGATCCAGGTCAGGAAACCGCCGAAGTAACCTCAGACGGCAGTGGCACCTTGGAGGCAACTTATGACGAATCGACCGGTGAACTTACCTATACGCTGGAATGGAGCGATCTCACCGGTGCACCTACCATGATGCATTTCCACGGCCCCGCGGCACGTGGGGAAGATGCCGGCGTAAAAATCCCGATTGAAGGATTTCCTGCCGAGGCTTCGGGTTCGGTCAGCAATACGGTTACCGTGCCGGAAAGTGATCGGGCCGACCTGCTGGCTGGAAAATGGTATGTGAATATTCACACCGAACAGTATGGTCCGGGTGAGATCCGGGGCCAAGTGGAATTTGAATAAGACTGGCGGAGTCCATAGGGAATTATTTCGAAAAAATAAAAAAAAGTAGTTGACAACTGAGATATTTTTAATATCTTAGCTGTTGCCCACCCAAGGGCATGTTTTTCATAGGTAGATGTGGGTCTGGCTACGTAAGTAGCCGGACCTTTTTTTAAACCACACTGAGGGTTAAGGGTTTGACCATTTCGGAAGCCAGCGAATTAATCAACAGTCCGGCCCTCAAACCGGATGGATTTCAAACCTGGGTGGACCTGGGTTGCGGCGCCGGATTATTCAGCAAAGCCCTTCGCGATCTATTACCCGCCGGCAGCACGGTATGGGCGGTGGACAGCCATCCTCAGGAACTAAAAGAACCGGGCATCCAATTCATTCAGGCAGATTTCGAAAAAGATAACCTTGCCCTTCCCGCGCTGGATGGTCTTGTCATGGCAAATTCCCTCCATTATGTCAAAAATAAACAAGCGCTGCTGAAGAAATTGCGAACTTACCTCAAGCCGGAAGGACTATTTATCCTGGTGGAATACGAAAAGCGTTGGCCGAATCCCTGGGTCCCTTATCCGATAAGGTTTTCGGGTGCGGAGAAGATTTTTCTTTCAACCGGATTCAGCGCTCCGGAGCGGATTGCGAAGCGACCCTCCCTGTACGGCAGCGCCAACTTGTATTCGGCCTGGTGCCGGAAACTTCTGTAACCTTTTCTGCTCAGCCTGCCTCTATGTAAATATACCAGCCCAGCGCCATGTCAGCGAGTGAGTCAACACAACCCGGGTTTACCGACCAGGCCCTGATCCACCGGATCCTAAAGGGTGAAACGCCGCTATTCGAGCTTTTGGTCCGAAGAAACAACAGCTATCTTTACAAAGTAGGACGGGCGTACCCCTTCAATCACGAAGACACGCAGGATTTGATGCAGGATACATTTGTAAATGCCTATACCCATCTTGCCCAGTTCGAAGGACGGAGCAGTTTCAGGACCTGGCTGGTCCGGATCATGCTTCACAACTGCTATCGTAAGCGGCGAAAATGGAACACCACGCACCTAATTGCCTCCGGGATCGGGGAAGAGATGGTCCCAGTTTTTTTCCGAACCGGTGACAAGGACACGAATCGAACCGTTATGAATAAAGAGCTGCGACTGGTCATTGAGAAAGCGCTGGAGCGTCTTCCGTCCGATTACAGAATGGTATTCGTTCTTCGGGAAATGAACGGCATGAGCGTGAGTGAAACATCCGAGGCATTGCAAATCAGTCCCGCCAATGTGAAAGTCCGGCTGGCGCGTGCAAAAGCCCGCCTTCGACGGGAAGTGGAAAAATACTACAGTGCGGACGAATTGTTTGAATTCAATCTCATTTACTGCGATGCGATGGTAAACCGCGTCATGGAAAAGATTATGGCCATCCCTTCGCCACCGGCCGGCTGACGATCTGAAAAAAAGGAAACCATATGAAATGCACTCTGTTAATGGGGAATGAAACCACTTTTTGTGCTCCTCATTTCATTTGCAATCGCGGTTCTTGTTGTCAGATTAATCAAAAAGCAGTTTGAGTGGCGCCTCCCAGGCCGGATCGCGCTGTCGGCCATGCTGCTTTTCACCTCCCTGGGGCATTTTATGTTTACGGAAGGTATGGCGGGAATGCTGCCGGAGGGAGTACCCTACCGGGAATTTCTGGTCTACCTGACCGGATTTGTGGAAATCGCAGCTGCTATCGGCCTGCTTGTGCCAGCCTGGAGGAGACTTACGGGGTACTTGCTTATGCTCTTTCTCGCCCTGGTCTTACCTGCCAATATCTATGCGGCGATCCATCACATCAACTACGAAACCGGTCTGGCGGACGGCCCCGGCCTGTCCTACCTCTGGTTCAGGATACCCTTTCAGGTATTGCTCATCATCTGGGCCTACCTGAGCGCGGTTAGACGCACAGCTTAGCACGCAAAAGCGTATATTGGGTCCGCATGTGTCGGCAAGACGGTCATACCTGGTCCATTATCGTAGCAGATTCCCATACCCGCGAGATCGGTGTTGCGGGAGCATCCTGCACGTTTGACTGCCGCGGCATTTGCAGTATCCTACCCGGGAAGGGCGCCATTGTGGTGCAGGCCAGGAGCAATACCGATGCAAGGGACAAAGGTTTGGAACTGATGGATCGGGGCGCCACGCCCAAACAGATCCTCGATGCGATCCGCAAGCCTTTCTTCAACCCGGAGAAACAGCAATACGCAATTCTTACATTGAACCAGCTGAACGCTGCGGTCACCTACACCGGAAAGCAGACGCGGTTCCATAAAAAGGCCCTGACAGCCGAAGGGATCGCTGCGCAGGGCAATACCCTGGGCAGCCGCCATGTAATTCCGGCTATGATGGAGGCCGCCTCCGCCGCCCGGAAAAGAAAATTACCCCTTGCCGAAGTCCTTATGGACGCCCTGGAGGCCGGATCGGAAGCCGGCGGCGATAAGCGCTGCGGCGAACAGCGGGCCACCTCTGCATTTCTCACGGTGGCACGCCCGGATGACCATCCCGAACGTTTTTTTCTTGATCTGCAGATCACCGGCGAAAAAATCGGCGGCTCCAACGCGGTCAGCTTGCTGCGGACCAAATTCGACCTGTTTCAATCAGGCAAGTCCGAATAACCGATTCAGGCCTGTTCCAGGGTAGCCGGGATGCAAATTCTTTGACCATACTGCAAACAAACCCTATATTTGTCTTCCTACGCTATGACAACCTATCTTAACGAACCCTTGGCCAAATTTTACGGCTATGCAACGGAAAATCCACCAAGGAAGAAACGTAAAGCGATTCCGGGAAATGCTGGGCATCAAGCAACAGGTCTTGGCCGGACGGCTCGGGGAGACCTGGACGCAAAAGAAAATTTCCATCCTGGAGCAAAAGGAATTTATTCCACCCAGCCTGTTGAACCGGTTGTCCGGGGCGCTGGGTGTGCCGGTGGAAGCGCTCAGCGATTTCGATACGGAAACGATGCTGCGTTTAGTCAGGAAGTATTGCAAGGACGGCCTTTACCGGAAGTCGCTGGATTGGAGCGCCGACCCGATGCGAAAAATAATTCAGCTGTATGAGGAGCGCATTGCCCTGCTGGAGCGCCTGCTTGAAAGCGAAAAGCAGAAGGTAGCACTATTGGATCCGCACCACGACAATATCGGGGTTAAAGAACGAGGCTTCGTATGACTGGATCTCCCCATCCCGTACGTAGGTCTGCAGTTCCCTGTAAACGCGATCCCGGAGCGCGCCTTTTCCATGGCCGTGAATGAAGTGGATTTCGCGCTCGCCCCGGTCGATGGCGTCTTCCAGGGCAGCCCGCATCCGGTCGATACTGAAGTTCAGCATCGCTTCGGCACTCATCCCGGAGGTATTGCGTCGGAAGGCATGTAAATGAAGATCTATTTCCCTTGGTTTTGCCATGGTTGACTCTGATTCTAGGAAAGTACCTCAGGGGGCGGGTCGCTTGGACGGGATTTGTCTTCGGGAAGCGGAATAAACGTGTCGTTATCGGTGGGGGGCAGCAGGATTCTTCCTTGCTTCCAGTCTTCTTTAGCTTGCTCGATGCGTTCCTTCCGGCTGGATACGAAATTCCACCAGATATACCGGTTTCCCAGGGGCTCGCCGCCCAATAACATGAGGGTAGCTTCTTCCCTGGCAACAATCAGCGGATCCACTCCCTTGGAAAATACCAGCAAGTTTCCCTGACCGTAGGTGTGTCCGCCTGCTTCCACGCTTCCTTTGGCTACATAGACACCCCTCTCGCTGTGCTCTTTGGGAAGGCCGAATCGCGTGCCGGCATCGAGAACAACATGCAGATAAAACATAGGGGAATGCGTATGCACCTGGCTTTGCAGGCCATAGGCATTGCCCGCGATCAATCGCATCCAAAGGCCCGTGTCTGTAAATACAGGCAATTGATCTGGCGAATAATTATGGAAGGAAGGGGGCGTTTCCTCGTCTTTTTCAGGCAGCGCCACCCAGGTCTGGATCATTTCCAACTGCCCCCCGGCGAGGACCGAAGGATCTTCAAACCGTTCGCTGTGGGAAATGCCGCTGCCGGCGGTCATCCAATTTACTTCCCCCGGTTTGATCACCTGCTCCACACCCAGGCTGTCCCGGTGTGTAACCGCTCCGCCGAACAGGTAGCTGACCGTAGACAGCCCGATATGAGGATGCGGAAGGACGTCCAATTCCCTGGCTTCGGATGGCGGGGCCTGCACGGGTCCGGCGTGATCCATGAAAATGAAGGGACCAACCATTCTTCTCATCCGGAATGGAAGAATGCGGTTTACCGCCAGGTTGGCGCTGATGGAAGCTTTCCTTGCAGCGATTACGATATCAAGCATACTTCCTAAAGATACCTTTTTCTGAAGCCGATCGCAACCGGAAAAGTCTCATTAATAACGGGAAGATCCTTTTTTCCCCCAGATGAGGTGATCCAGCGAAATCTTTCCGGCCCCATTCAGGAGAACAACCAAAAATCCAAGCAGGTAAAGCAAAGGCAACTCCTGTCTGCTCAACCCGTCGTCGCCATGGACGACAAAGACAATAATCACCATTAGGACCGTCAATACAACGGCCGCGTACCGGGTGAACAAGCCCACCATGATCAGGATCGAACAGAGAAATTCGGCAAATACCGCCAGACCGAGCGATAGGCCGGCGCTCATTCCCAGCACTTCCGAAAACTGCACAGGGCCTTCGGCAAACAGGCGTTGCAGTTTGGGCACGCCGTGGGTCAGCAGCAACGCACCGAGGCCAATCCGTAGCAATAACAAGGATAATTGTGTCATAAGCCTTTTTGTAAGGCTACAAAGATAAAAAAATCGGATTGGAACGGTCAGCCCCGGTAGGCGGCTTCCAATTGCTGAATATCCATCTTCCTCATCTGCATAAACGCGTTGGTAACCCGTGCAACTTTTTCCCGGTCGGGATCCAGCAGCATTTCATTCAGAATAGAAGGGTTGACCTGCCAGGCTACGCCAAACCGGTCTTTCAACCAGCCGCAGTAACTTTCTTCACCTCCTTCGGTCAGTTTATCCCAGAAATGGTCAATTTCTTCCTGGGAGTCGCAGTTCACGATCAGGGAAAACGCTTCGCTGAAGCTTTGTTCGCTGGGTCCGTCCATGGCGGCAAACCGTTCATTATTAAGGTAGAAATCGCCGTATAACAGGGTTTTCCCACCGTCGTCCGGGCGATGAAACAGATTTCCCGTCCGGGCGTTTTTAAATACCGCTACGTAATGCCGGATTGCTTCCACGGCGCGTCCGTACTGCTCGTTCGAAAAAAGGAAGCAGGGTGTAATCCGTTGTCCCGCATCGGCGATCCTTCCCAGGGACAATTGCCAGGAAAGTCCGTACCGGTCGGCGACCCATCCGTATTTCGCGGCCCATTCGTATTTTCCCAGCTCCATCAGCGCGCGTCCGCCGTTGACCAGTTCCTTCCACAGCGCATCCAGCTCCGCTTCCGATTCGCAGACGACAGACAGTGAGATTGCCGGTGTGAATTTAAAGAGCGGACCTCCGTTCAATCCCAGCATCTGAAACCCCGCAAGGTCGAAATCGACCGTCATTACGGTACCTTCCTGCTGCCGGTGGGCTTCATATCCTTCTTTCCCATAACGGGTAATGGGACCCACCTTTGAATCGGGGAATAATGATGTGTAAAAATTTGCTGCTTCTTCGGCCTGGCCGTCGAACCACAGACAGGGAATGATCTTTTGCATGGCGTGACTTTTTTAATTGTGTAAATACAAACATACGCCGTACGTGGCAACGCAGGCGGGGTCTTTTGCGACAAATGACGGGGCGGAATGAGTCAATATAGGTTTGCCGATAAAATCGTATTATTGAGTTTCAAGCACTTAAACCTACAAAAATGAACGCTCACCTTTTTCGCATTGCACTTTGTATTACGCTTTGCCTTCGGGGCGGGCCACCGCTTCAGGCAAGCGTTTCTGATCCGTTGCGGCTTTGGGAAATAGTGGAACTGTCCCTCCAAGCCAGGCGGGCCGATCCCAATCCGTACGCGGCCATTTCGGCCGATACAAAGGAAGTTCTCCTGGAAGTCCGTTTTACCGGGACCGGGGGGGAGGCTAAAGGAAAGCAGTTTACCGTAGCGGGGTTCTGGGACGGAGGGCGGACCTGGAAAGTACGGTTTGCGCCGCCTCTTCCGGGGACCTGGGAATACCGGAGCTTTTCCACCGATCCGGGGCTGAGTAACAAAAAAGGGAAGTTCAGGGTGGTCGAGTGGGAGGAAGAAGCCTTGGCGAAAAACCCCACGCGGCGGGGACTGGTTCAGGTTGCCGGGTCCGGCCGCCACTTTCAATACGCGGACGGAACGCCCTTTCTGTGGATAGGCGACACGTGGTGGAACTGGACCAAGCGCGAAATTAAATTTGAATCGTACAAGACCTTGGTTGATGACCGGGCGGAAAAAGGATTCAACCTGGGGCAGCTGTTTGTTGCCGGCAATGGTTGGGGGCGGTCCGCTTCGCTGCTGGATACCTCCTTTACGGTGCTCGATCTAGATCTTATGCGGAAAGTGGACAGCATGATCGTGTATGCAAACAGCAAAGGGATTACCGTGTGGGTTCACCCTTGGTGGAGCCGCAAAGACATGGATAAAACCATCGGAGAAGAAAAAATCAAGCGCTGGTGGCGCTACCTGGTGCGCCGCCTGGGAGCCTATAATGTGATCTGGGTGCTGGCCGGGGAGTATAATATGTACAATTACGGCAATCTGGGACTTCCTTTCTGGGACAGCCTGGGGCACATGGTAAAAAGTGAAGATCCCTACCGCCGGATCGTGAGTGTGCACAATACGCCTCCTTTCTGGGATGGAGGTGCGGAAGCCCCGCAATGGTCAACCGCCGAGACGCTCCACCAGGCGCCTTGGATGGACTACAATCAAATTCAGGTTGGGCACGGCCGGATGGCAAACGAAATGATTCCCGAAATTGTGCGTGCATCCTTTGCCGAAAAGCCGGCGAAGCCGGTAGTGGTCACCGAGCCCTGGTATGAATTTGTGGAAGGTAACCCCACGGGTCGCGATATTCGCTTTGGCGCCTGGTCGGCCATTTTATCTGGGGCGGCCGGACACAGTTACGGAGGTGGACACGTGTGGCTTGCACACCTGCCTGAGTCGCCGGCGGGCGGCGGACCGTGGCCTTTGGATGCCGGTTTTGAGGACAATACCCTCAATTATCAGGGGGCGCGCTCCATGGAATACCTGGCGGGCTTTTTCAGGCAGATCCCTTGGTGGGAAATGCTTCCCCGCCCGGAGCTTGTTTATGAATATCCACGGGATCGCTATTGCCTGGCCAATCCGGGCAGCGAATATGTACTTTATCTGCGTTGGGGCGGCGTGATTAAGCTGGATATGCGCGATGCGGCCGGTACGTTCAACTACGCCTGGTTCAATCCATCCACCGGAGAGACCCTGGAAACGAAAACAACAGAAGGGGGCGCCATCCGCGCATTTGCGTCCCCGGCCTTGTATCCGGGAACCCGCGAGGTGCAGGATTGGGTTTTACACGTATGGAAGTAATGATCCAGACCCTACAGTAATCCTTTTTCTTCCAGGGTACCCCGGAGTTTCCGGTTGGTATTCCAGAACTTGGTCTCGATATCCCGGATTACCCGATTGAACGCCTGATTGTCCGCGAAGGCGGCAGTTAGCGGGTCGTCTTTGAATAACAGCACCCAATATTGATAATTGTCCTGGCGGGCAAATTCCTGAAGGTGGCTGACGGTTTGCCGGACATCCCCGCGGTAGGTATAGTACATGGCCAGAAGAAAATGTTTGTAAATGGATTCGTCTTCGGTGGCGTATTCCAGGAACTGCCGGGCGTACGCTTCGGCTTCCTGGTGCCTTCCCAATTTGGACCACACCGCGGCAATGGTGATATCCTCGGCCTGAAAGATACTCAAACCGTGATCCTCGCGAAGCCTGATAAAACGTTCCAGGTAGTTCTGCGCCGTTACGTAATCGCCCTTGAAGTAATATAGTTTTCCGAGTTCCTGAAGGATATGCAAGGCATCGGGGTTTTTTTCGATCTCGATCAAAAGGAGCTTTTCCAGCTGGGCCGGATCGCGGTATTTGGCATAGGTCACCGCGGCTTTAACCCAGCCGGCATAGGGGTTTTCCGGGAAGTACGCAATGGACCGTTCGATATAGCGCAGTGATTCGTCCACAAATCCAGTCTGGATCAGGGCGTTGCTCAGATGGAGATAATTGTAGCTGGTGGTCACGCTGTCGTACGCGGTGGCGTCCAGACGGATGCCTTGCAGGGCATACTCCAGGTATTTTGCAGTGTTCGGCACCATGCTGTTATAGAAATCGGACAGGAAATGAATGACCAGAATGGAGTTCGGATTGTACTCCAACGCTTTTTCAAGGTACGGTATCGCCGATTTGTATTCTTTCTGATGAACAAAGTACAGCGCTTTTGCAAACAGGCTCTCGGGAGAGGCCGGGTCGTAAAAGAGCGCTTTGTCGGCGAAGGATTGCAGCTGGGCTCCGTAAAGTTTCTGTGTCTGGAAAAGGTCCAGATAGTAGTACGCGACGGCTGTGGACGCATAAGCCAGCGCGAATTCGGGATCGCGCTCGATCGCCTGGCGAAGGTAACTGATTGCTTGTTCCAGGTTTTCCGACCCGCCCCGCTGCATCAGGTCGGATGCCTGCAGAAAGAGGTCGTACGCCACCAGATTATGGGTGGGTATTTTTTCGATCCGTTTTTCTTCCTCCCAGGTGACAAAGGCCTGCACTTCCCGGGCGATGTCTTTAGCGATTTCTTGCTGCAGACGGAATATATCGGTTACCTCCCGTTCATACTGCCTTGCCCACAGATGCCGGTCCTGGCGGGCATCAATCAATTGGATGTTCAACAGGATCCGGTTGCCCAGTTTCTGTCCGCTTCCTACCACCACGTAGCTGACCTCAAGTTCTTCGGCGAGTTCCCGCACGGTTTTGGTTGCATGCCGGTACTTTTCCGCTGAGGTCCGGCTTACCACGCGGAGATCCTTGATCTTCTGCAGGTTGTTCAGCGTGGATTCCATCAGCCCGTTTATCAGGTATACATTGCTGGAATCGTCACTTTCATTTTTAAACGGCAGTACCGCAATGGATTTGGGAAAGGCTTCCGGTTCGGGCCGTGTTGTGTAATGCGCAATGGCGCGGATGACAAGAAAGGCCACAATCCCGATCCCGGCCGCAGCCGCTAGCGGCAGCCATAATCCGCGTTTACGGTTTAAAGGCCGGACGGGTTCGGATCTGCCCACTTCTCCGGGCGGATAGCCGTAATATTCGCGGAAACATTTAATAAAGTAAGACGTCCCTCCGAACCCCACCTGATAGGAAACTTCCGACACGGTCCGCGTCCCGCCGCTGAGCAGATCCTTCGCCTGTTTCAAACGGATCTCCCGGATAAACTGACTGGCAGAAATACCCGCATTTTGTTTGATCCGTCTCAGCAGGCTGGACCGGCTCATGTGCATTTTAGCTGCCAGCTCCGACACGCCGAATTTTTCGTCAGACAGGTTTTCGATGACCACGTCGGTCGCCTGGTCCAGAAAACTTTTATCAGCGGGAGACAGATTGGACATGTCTAACAAATATACCGGTTGGAACGAGTATTTGCATCATAATTTATATCGGTGCGTCATAATTTTCACTGCCTGAATGAAACGTTATGCTTTTGGGAGCAAAAGTGCTAACCGGGTCTTCCCCAGACGCCGAGCTTTGCTTTATCAAAACAAGCAACGAACATCTTAACACTTAATTACAAGGAATCATGAACAATCCACGTCACAATCGAGATCTTATCATCTGCATCTGCCTTCTGTCTTTTACCCTGCTGGCTGCCTGCGGTTCCCGCACGGAAAAAGCCGCGACACCGCATATCGATATCCACACGGCAGTGGCTACCGGGAATGAGGAAGCAGTACGTCAGCATCTGGCAGCCGGCACAGATATTAACGCGGCGGATCCCTTCGGCGGGTCGAGTCCTTTAATTACCGCGGCTGTTTTCGGTAAAACCGAAATGGCCCGGTTGCTTATTGAATCGGGGGCGGATCTGGATTTCCGCAACAAGGAGGGGTCCACCGCCCTGTTGTCTGCCGCATTCTTCGGGCGTCCGGAAATTGTCCGCCTGTTACTGGATGCCGGCGCCGACAAAACCGTCAAAAATAAATACGGCGCCACCGCCTATGAATCGGTAGCCAGCCCGTTTGAGGAAATGAAAAGCACCTACGACATGGTGGGTACCCTACTTGAACCGCTGGGACTGAAGCTGGATTACGCTTACCTGAAAAAGATCCGTCCGGTAATTGCAGACATGCTGAAATAAAAGTCAACAATGGAAGAAAGAAGATACGACATCGACTGGATCCGGGTCATCGCCATCGGATTGCTGCTGGTGTATCACGTGGCCATCGGATTTCAATCCTGGGGAGTTCTGATTGGATTCATCACGGCGGAGCGATCCTGGCCATCGCTGTGGATTCCCATGAGCATGCTCAATGTCTGGCGCATCCCGCTGTTGTTTTTTGTTTCCGGAATGGGTGTTTGCTTTGCCTTGCGGCGGCGGACCTGGGCGCGGTTGCTTCCCGAGCGGGCCCGAAGGATACTGCTTCCTTTCCTTTTTGGAATGATCGCCGTGGTGCCGCTGCATAGCTATCTGTGGCAGGTCCATCAGGGGTTTGAGACGGACTATCGGCCGGGTCCGGGCCACTTGTGGTTTTTGGGCAATCTTTTTGTTTATGTGCTTCTGTTGATGCCGCTTTTCCAGCACCTGAAGCGGAACCGCGTCGTTTCACAGAAGGATCTTACAGCCCGGGAAAAAATGCCTTTTGTCCAGCGTGCGGCGGGGTGGATGCGTAGCCCATTGGGACTGCTTCCGGTAGTTGCCTTGTTTGTGCTGGAAGCGCTCCTTTTGGGTCCGCAGCCTTTTGAAATGTACGCCATGACCTGGCACGGCTTTTTTCTGGGACTGCTTGCCTTTTTCTTCGGTTTTTTCTTTGTCTGGTGCGGATCCGTTTTCTGGAATATGCTGCTGCGATGGAAGTGGCTGTTTTTGGCCCTGGCCGCGGGGTTGTTCGTCGTGCGGATTACGCTTTTAGGGGTTCCCGCTCCAAACTACCTGGTATCCATTGAGTCCAATTGCTGGGTTCTCACCGTGTTCGCGTTTGGATACCACGGCCTTAACCGGCCAAGTAAGGTATTGCGCTATCTCAGTCAGGCGGCTTATCCGGTGTATATTATTCACATGGTCTTTTTATACCTGGGATCATTGTTTATCTTTCGGCTGGATTTACCCGTTCAGGTCCAGTTTGCCTTATTATTGCTTTTTACTCTGGCTGGTTGCCTGGCCTTTTACGAACTGGTTATTCGAAGGGTGTGTTTTATCCGACCCTTATTTGGGCTGAAAACTGACAATCCATGAAAAAACTGATCATTGGCTTATGCATGCTGGCAGGAGGGATCCTTGTATCCTGTCAGAACCGGACCGGCAGCGCGGAAGCGGACCGGACGGGCGCCCTACGCGGGGACTCACTGCGGTACGAGTCCGACAATTTGATCGTCAAACAACTGTCCGACCATGTTTTTCAGCATATTTCCTATCTGAACACGGGGGATTTCGGGAAAGTGCCCTGCAACGGCATGATCGTGGTGAAAGACCACGAGGCAATCGTGTTTGATACGCCCACCACCGTGGAAGGCTCGGTGGAGCTGGTGCGCTATCTCACCGAAACGATGGATTATACGGTCAAGGCGGTGGTCGCTACCCATTTCCATGTGGATTGCGTGGCGGGTCTGGCGGAATTCCATGCGCATCAGATACCGTCCTACGCCAACGAGCGCACGATTTCCCTGTTGAAAGCACGCGATCCGGGGGCCGCGCTTCCCCAACATGGCTTTCAAGGCTCCCTGGAACTGACCGCCGGTGGGGAGGTGGTTTTGGCCGGCTTTTTTGGTGAAGGGCATACCCCCGATAACGTCATTGGCTATTATCCTAAGGGAAAGGTGATTTTCGGCGGATGCCTGGTGAAGGAAGTGGGCGCCGGAGAAGGCAATCTTGCCGATGCCAATGTCGGATCCTGGCCTCAGACGATTGAAAACATCCGGACGAAGTACCCCGAAGCGGAACTTGTAATCCCGGGTCACGGAGCGGTCGGCGGGCCCGAACTGCTGGATTACACCCGGGGATTATTTAGTCCGGCCCGGTAAACCGGCTGAAGAAGGCGCTGGTCAAGGCCAGTACTTCGCTATTTTTCCGCGGAGGAAGGCGACGCTGCGTTCCAGTTGATCCATTCCCTCCACCCCGTCTTCGATGCTGATCCAGCTATCGAATTCTGCCCGTTTGAGTTCGGTGAAAATGGCGTCGTAATCGTTCAGCCCTTTTCCGATCTCCCCATGACTAAGGCGCCTAGCGTATCCGGTAGCTCCCCCTTCCTCCCGCCGCAGGTCTTCCAAGGTGCCTTCAAGGAGGTAACGGTCGCTGGCATGCATCGTAACGACGCGGTCTGAAACCCGGCGGAGCAGCTCCAAAGGATCTTCTCCCGCTAGGTAGGTATTGCTGGGATCGTAGTTCACGCCGAAATTAGGGTGCTTGATCCGGTCTACCAGCTGGCAAAACACATCTGATTTCTGTGCGAATTCCGGATACTCCCAGAAATCGTCCTTGTAATGGTTTTCCAGGATCAACGTGATCCCGTAATCTGCCGCGTAGGGAAGGCACTCGCCGATGCATTCCGCCGCCAGGTCCAGGCCCTGCGGGATACTCAATTCAGGACGCCGTTGACCCGAAAGCACCCGGCAAAAGCTGCCGCCCAGCGCGTGGGTCATATCAATCCAGCGTTTTTGCTTTTCCACTTCCTTTTTGCGGAATTCAGCCACGGGGTGCGTGAAATCAGGTGAACAGCACATCATGGGAATAGTCAGGCCCCGGTCTTCCACCTGCCGGCGGAAATCCACCCAATTGCGTTCGTCGGCCATTTCCAGAAAGCCGGCATACCACTCCAGGCCGTCGATATCCAGCGTCGAGGCTAAAGCGATCCATTCGGCCAGTTTCATGGACCCATCTTTGCAAAGCGCCTGCATAAAGGCTTTTGGGAAGGCAGCTAATTGAGGCATGGTCTGGTATTTATTTTGAAGGGGGTTTGCAATTTCTTTCTTGGGGGTGCCTACGAAGGTATGGTGCTGGGATCCTTGGGTGGATTACGGCCGATCATGGGATGCTGTTCCAGTTCAACTACCTGCCCGCTGATCGGACCGCTTTCATCGGCCAGCCAGTAAACAGCTGCCATGGCAATCTCTTCGGGCTGAAGGATGCGCCCGGCCGGTGCGTACACCCGGGGCAATTGGGTATACCAATCTTCGGGCAGTCCATGCTCCTTTTTTCGCTCAATCTCTTTTTCGGTAAGCACCCAGCCTACGTTGAGCTGATTTACCCGGACGCCGTCTTCCCGGTGCAGCGTATCCCCCAGATTCCGGGTCAGGGTCATCAAGGCGCCTTTCGATACGCTGTAAGCAAATAGATTGGGTTCGCCGCTCCAGGCGTTGACGGACCCGATATTGAGTACGCAACCTTTTTGCTTACGAAGGGACGGCAGCGCCGCCTTGATCAGGGCGAAGGGGGCCAACGTATTGGTCTCCAGTACCTGACGGAATAATTCCAGATCGGTTGTGTGAATGTTAGAAGAGGCGACAAGGGCCGCGTTGTTCACGATTGCGTCCAAGCGGCCGAAGGCGCCGAGGGCACTGGCTACCATTCGTTCCGGCGCTCCGGCAAGGGTGATGTCTTCCACATGCATGGCCACTTTTTCCGGGCCCATGCCTTCCAGCTCCCGGAGGATCGCCTCGCCCTGGCCAGCGTTCCGTCCGTGAAGCAGCACCCGGGCGCCTTCCCGGAGGCAGGCGGCGGCGATTGCCTTGCCGATGCCCGTAAAGCTGCCGGTAACGAGAACTACTTTTTCATTTAATCTCATGTCAGATGGGTTTAAGAACACTTTTAACCACCGCTCCGCTATGCATGGACTCGAAGGCTTCGCGCCATTGGGTCAGCGGCCAGATCCCTCCCACAATGGGTTTCACGTCCAACTGTCCACTGGTGAGCAGGGCAATTACCCGTTCCCACATGGGCCAGTTATGACTGAAGCTTCCATGAAGACTGATATTCTTCTGAACCAAGGGATCCAGGGAAAACGAAAGGGGCTGCGGTCCCCAGCCCACCTTGGAAATAAACCCGCCGGGCCGGACCAGTTGCAGCGCGATCTGCAGGGTGCTGCTGGCCCCGGCTGCATCCACGACACCGTCCACACCCAGTCCATCGCGTTGCAACGCCCACGGAGCGGCATCCCCAATCAGCGGTTCACAGCCGTACCGACGTGCAATTTCAAGCCGCCCCCGGTCGCTTTCCAGACCCAGTAGCGCTACTTCCGCGCCGCAAAGGCGGGCCATGGCCGCGCACAGAATTCCAATGGTTCCGGGACCGATCACCAGGATCCGGTCCCCTGGGCGGATGCGTACGTTGCCAACGGTGGCATTGTAGGCCACACAGCAGGGTTCGGTAAGGCAGGCGTACTCGAAGGGGAGCTGATCGGGAATGCGATGCAGGCAACGGGCGGGAACGCTTACATAACGCGTCATGGCGCCATTGACCCCGTACCCAAATCCTTTACGGGTAGGATCCAGGTTATACTGGCCGCAGCGCGAGAGGGGATTGTTCAGGTCAATGATTGCCGCGGTCTCACTCACCACCCGGTCTCCTTCCTTCCATCCGACCGCCCGTTTGCCCGTTTCCACCACGGTGCCGGCGAATTCATGCCCAAGTACCACCGGATAATTGACCGGCCAGCTATGATCGCAGGTCCATTGATGCAGGTCGCTTCCACATACGCCCACATGGGCGACTTCCAACAGGACATCGTCCTCCCCGATCGCGGGGCGGTCTATTTCGCGGATTTCCACTGCGCCCTTTTCGGGCGCATAGTTTACTACTGCTGCAGATTTCATGATCTCATGCTAAAGATTTTTTTTCCCAAATTCTTCCACCGCGTAATTCGCGGCCCTTGCCGTAAGGGCCATGTAGGTCAGCGAGGGATTCTGCGTGGCTGTGGAGGTCATGCAGGCGCCATCGGTTACAAATACGTTCTTGCAGGTATGCAACTGGTTCCATTTATTCAGCAAAGACGTTTTGGGATCCTTCCCCATGCGGACTCCACCCATTTCATGAATATCCAGGCCCGGTGCCCTGGGTTGGTCATGGGGCCGTATGTTGGTGAAACCCGCTGCATGGAACATCTCCTGGAATTGTTCATGATAGTCTTTTTTGAGTTTCCGGTCGTTCTCGTCGTAGGAGACCGATATTCGGAGTAGGGGGATACCCCAGGGGTCTTTCTGTTCGCTGTCCAGCCGCACGTGGTTGCTTTCCTTCGGAATGGTTTCACCCATCATGTGCGAGCCTACTCTCCAAGGACCCAGACGCGGGTTCAACAGCTTGTCTTTCAATACGGTTCCGAATCCACTTTGATCGGTTTCCATGCTTCGGTAAGCTGAAAAGCCGGCAGCGTAACCGCGGAGAAAATGGGTTTCCTGCCGGAAGACGTTCCGGAAACGGGGCACGTAGCCGCCGGTGGGTCTTCGCCCATCGGTCGTGAGTTCCTTGAATCCCTCGTACTCTGCGCTGATGGAAGCGCTGTAATTATGAAATGCGATGTACTTTCCAAGTAATCCGTTGTCGTTGCCCAAACCGTTGGGAAAGCGGGAGGAAGTGGAATTAAGCAGGATCAGGTTCGAATTCAGGGAGCCTGCATTCACAAAAATGATTTTTGCATAAAATTCGATGTCTTCCTTGGTGTTGGAATCGATGACACGGACCCCGGTAGCCCTTCCCTTGTTTTCATCATACAGAATGGAATGGACCACGGAAAATGGACGGAGCGTCATGTTGCCGGTCTTTTCCGCCCAGGGCAGGGTAGAGGAATTGCTGCTGTAATATCCGCCCAGCGGGCAGCCCCGGCTACAAAGCGTGCGGCTCAGGCATTGGGCTCTTCCTTGTTCCAGGTGAATGGGCTGCGGATTGGATAAATGGGCGCATCGGGCGCTGATCATGTGCCGGCCTTTGAATTTTTCCCGAAGCTGTTTACCGAAATATTCTTCTACCGCGTTGAGCGGAAATGCAGGCAGGAATTCGCCGTCGGGAAGTTCGGCCAGACCGTCCCGGTTCCCCGCAATACCCGCAAAGCGTTCCACATGGCTATACCAAGGCGCGATGTCCTCGTAACGGATGGGCCAGTCAACTGCAAAACCATCCCGCGCGGGGCCTTCGAAATCGTAATTGCTCCAGCGCTGGGTCTGCCGGGCCCAAAGCAGGGAGCGTCCACCCACCTGGTACCCCCGGATCCAGTCGAACTCCTTCTCCTGGATGTAAGGGTGCTCGTGATCTTTGACAAAGAAATGCTGTGTGGTTTCATCGAAGGCATAACATCGGTTCACGATGGGATTTTCCTTCCGGACCGAAAGCGGCAGTTCTCCGCGATGCTCGAATTCGAAGGGATACATGTTTGCCGTGGGATAGTCCTTGATGTGACGGACGTCGCGTCCCCGTTCCAGTACCAGCGTTTTCAGGCCCTTTTCGGTTAACTCCTTGGCTGCCCAGCCGCCGCTGATTCCCGAGCCAATTACAATGGCATCAAACGTACGGTCTTTGATGCTGTCGATATTCAGATTTGCCATAATCAGGATGCGGAATTAGGATGCGATATTTTCTTTTACCGGATAATATCCATTGTACCGGCCGGGGGCCATTTCATAGACGCGTTCACGGGTCATGACGTATTCGGAATTGAGATATCCCTGCACGGTGCGGTGCTTCATGATCCGGTAAAACGTAGCGATTTCTTCAGGCAGCCCCTCGTTGTTTTCCATGGCAGTCAGCAGCTGCTCCCGCTCGGCGGTGGAGCAGCCAATGAATCCCTTTCCATACCGCTCCCTGGCGATCTTTTCCAAGCGGTCCAGACCCTGAAGAAATTGTTCCTGGTCGCCTTTCTCATAGCAATCATCCAGCATTTTCAATACAAACAGATGGACTCCCAGTTCTTTGGCCCCGGGCGTGCCGGTTTCTGGAATGAGGGTGCCGGCAATTTCTGCAAGCAGCTTTTCCTGTTCCGGACTGATTGTTATCTGACTAAGCTGAATGGACGCGCTTTCTCCGCTGCCGATACAGGAAGGCAATAAAGCGATTCCCCCGGCAATTACCGCCAGGTGCCGGATGGCTGATCTTCTTTTCATGATTTCAATATTAAGTATTTTCTTCCTGCAGACCAACGCGGAGATTGCAATCGAAGATTATTTATGTCGTATACTACCCCGGAATGTGTCGCAATCACACAGGAAGATTTCCGGCAGGCCGTCTTACCTTTGCTTCTGAACAAACAATAATCAATTATGGCAACGCAAGTATTTATCAATCTGCCCGTGAAGGACCTGAACAGATCAAAGGCTTTTTTCGCAGGGCTTGGCTATCAATTCAACCCCCAATTTTCCGACGAAAATGCCGCGGCAATGGTGATCAGTGACAACATTACGGCCATGCTATTGGTCGAAAGCTATTTTCAGACATTCACCCAAAAGCCGGTGAGCGACGCGACCAAAACCACCGAGGTATTGATTGCCCTGGATGCCGCGTCGCGCGAGGAAGTGCAGGAGACCATCGCCAAAGCAAAGGAACTGGGCGCCACCATTTATTCCGAACCCCAGGATCACGGCTGGATGTACCAGCATGCGTTCGCCGATCCGGACGGACATCAATGGGAAATCGCTTACATGGATATAAGCCAGTTTCCCCAGGAATAATCCCGCGGCAGGCCACGCGCTAACGCCGCAGTTCCCGCTGGATCTGTTCCAGGGACCGGCCCTTGGTTTCGGGCATCCGCATCGCGACCCAAAGCAATTGAAGCAGCATCATCGCGGCGAAAAACGCGAATATCCCCGTGGGGCCGAAGCGGGTGGCGAAAAAGGGAAATATATTCGCAATTACCGCGGCGAGGATCCAATGGGCGAAGCTGCCGATGGATTGCCCGTATGCGCGTACCTCGTTGGGGAATATCTCCGCAATAAATACCCAGATCACACTTCCCTGGCCTACGGCATGGGAAGCGATGAATAGGAAGACGAAATAAGGCAGGTAGGCGGAACTGACCACGCCCCCGGAAAAGGACCAGGCGATCAGGGTCAGCGATACCAGATAACCCACCGAGCCGATGTACATCAGTTTTTTCCGGCCAATCCGGTCGATCAGATAAAGTCCAAGCATGGTGGTGATCATGTTCACGACCCCTACGCCCACGGTCGATAACAGCGCACTCCCCGCGTCGATGCCTGCCATTTCAAATATTCGGGGGGCAAAGTAAATGATCGCATTGATACCGGATAATTGATTGAAAAATGCAATCAGAACGGCCATGATCGTCACCGTGCGGTACTGTTGATGGAAAAGGGCGCCGAACCCCGGCTTGACCGTGGCCCGCTCGCGCTCTTCCATGGCCAGTAAAATAGCCTGGTCCACCCCTTCGGGATCGGTCCGTTGAAGGATGCGCCGGGCTTCCTCCACTTTTCCCTGTCGGGCGATAAGCCAGCGCGGACTTTTGGGTACCCGGAAAATAAGAAGCGTATAGATCAGGGCCGGCAGCGCTTCCATTCCCAGCATCCATCGCCAGGCCTCAGCCAGCCCCGCGGAGTCGATCAGGTAATTGGATAGGTAGGCCATCAGGATCCCGAATACGATATTGAACTGAAACAGCGCAACCAACACGCCCCGGTTCCTGGCAGGGGCGATTTCACTGATGTACATCGGTGCGACAACCGAGGAGGCGCCTACGCCCAACCCCCCGATGAACCGGAAGGCCATGAAACTGTACACCTCCGGCGCCAGGGCCGAACCGACCGCAGAAACGAAATAAAGGACGCCGATCCATAACAAGGCCGATTTCCTTCCCCACCGGTCTGCCGGCACGCCGCCAAAAAGCGCTCCGATTACTGTGCCATACAGGGCGATGGCCACAGCCAGACCGTGCATGAGATCGTTCAAGCCCCAGATGTGCTGAATCGCGCGTTCCGCGCCCGAAATGACTGCTGTATCGAATCCAAAGAGGAATCCGCCCAATGCTGCCACCACGGACAGAAAAATTACGTATCCTTTACCCTTCATTGTGCAAGACTATAAATTATAAATGTAGTAATTTTTGATAATTCGAGATCATCTGCTGGATGGAGAACCCGTTCCGGGCCCGGCGGCGGTTTTGCTCACCCAAGGACGCGGCAAGGGATTCATTTCCGATCAACAAACCAAGTTTGTCCGCCAGCTCCTGACTGTTCCCCGTTTGAAAATACAGCGGATAGCCGGTACCCAGCGCATCCATATTCCCCGGAATCGCGTTTGCGATAACGGGCAGGCCATGGCTCATCATTTCCAGTATGGCGTTGGGGCATCCTTCATTCAGACTGGAATGTACGCCAATATGCAGGCGGCGGATAAAATCATGAATTGCCGTTACCTGGCCCAGAAACGTTACCGATCCGGCAACACCCAGCTCTTCGGCCTGTTTTCGCAACGCGGACAGTAGGCCATCGTCCCGGCCAGCGATCAGCAATTGAAACCTGTGCGCCGGATGCCGTTGCTTGAAAAGATGCCACCCTTTGATCAATGTACTGTGATCCTTGCTCCCATGCAGGTTCGCGATCATTCCGATATGGACCAAGGAACCGGACGCGTGTTTGGAGGCTGCATTTTCTTCGACGGGCGCTACGCCGTTGCGGATGAGTATCACCCGACCGGGGTTTAAGGCGTATTTTTCGATCAAGGCTTGCTTTCCCGGCGTGGAATTGGAAATGATCCACCGGGCTTTCCGGATGGCGTACTCCTCCACCGGCTCCCTGGTTAGTTCCCGGCCTTCATCGCGCTGATTCCAGGCCACCCGGGTAAAGGGCATAAACGGGCCCAGGGCATTGCAGTATACGTTGGGGTGTCTGGTATAGGGGATCACCACGTGGGGTCGCGCCCGGATGATCCGGAAGTAAAGTTTTCGCAGGTCCCGCCGGAGGTGTTTCCGTTTTCCGCCGATCCGGATGACGATGCTGGAATTCGGGATGCCGGATTGGTCCAGCATGCGGTTGGCACGGCCCGGAGGGCCGAAATTCAGGACCGAAACCCGATGGCCGCTGTTCTTAAGCCCTTCGGCAAGATAAATTGCCTGACGCTCGGCTCCACCGAGCTCTCCGAATCCGAGGACGATAAGAACGCGTTTCCTTTTTTTCACCTTGTTTGCAGTAGATTGATAAAATCCTGAACCTGGGCTTCTTCAGGCCACATATGCCCTTCAATCCATGCCAGCGCGCCGTTCCAGTGACCGGGACAGTTGTATACGTAGCGGTCCAGGTAGGTGTAGCTGATCTCACAGATCTCCGGTTCCCCCTTTGCGTTAAAGAGGAAATCGTAGGCCAT
>JAJUHF010000031.1 GCA_029268045.1 Anseongella ginsenosidimutans | reverse complement strand
CAGATCCATGCGCGTACTGCTGCACTCAGCCTGCTCGTGCAGGCCGGCGGGGCAGAGAAATACCTTTTTGAAGCCATGAAACACCCAGCCCCGGAATACCGGCGGGCGGCGCTTAAAATGGCCGGCAGCATGCTCAGCGGCGAATCTAACGGCGATGCGGCCACAACGGCAGCTTGGATTGGTCAGCTCCAACGTACGCGCGATGCCTCCGTACAGGCCGAGATCATCACCATGCTCGGTCACGCGGAAGTCCAGACGGCTTTACCTGCCGTAAGCGCTTTCCTCACCAACGAGGACCAGGAGGTCCGGCTGTCGGCGATCAAAGCGGTTCAACGGATCGGGCAGACCGACGCGCTGGGTAGTCTGCTGGATGTGATGCGCAGCGGAGGAGCAGCGGAAATCAAGGCCGTAAAACAAGCCTTGCTGGTTATGGACGGCGAAGACCTCCCCGGCCAGGTTGCGGCCGCACTACCGGATATGCCGGCGGGCGCAAAACCGGCATTGATCGAGGTGCTTGGGTTGCGTGCTGCAGACAACTACCTGGATGTGGTGTTGGCGGAAATCGGAAATCCCGACACGGCCGTGAGGGCCTCGGCTTTCCATGCATTGGGTACCCTGGCTACCGCCCACGACATTCCAACCTTGTTCAGGCTGCTCAGTCAGGTCGAAAATGAGCAGGAAATCAATCAGGTCCAGCAAGCGTTGATCACCGCGCTTCAGGATGTTGACGAGCCCTCGGAACGCGGTGCGCGCGTGCTGGCCGACATGAAGAATGCTTCGCCGGAAAAGAAATCCCGATACCTCCGTATTCTGGCAAGCGTGGGTGGGCCGGAAGCATTGCAGGCCGTATCGGAAGCATTTGATCGGGGGGACGCCGATCAGAAGGAAGCTGCATTGGCTGCGCTGACTAGCTGGACTGACGAGGGTGCGGCCGGGGTATTGTACCGGATCAGCACGGAGGCGAACGGAGCGGTTGCCGCCAAAGCGCTCGATGGTTACATCGGACTGGTCAACCGGTCCGACGCGCCGCCGGCCCAGCGCCTTCTGCAGCTGCGCAAGGCCATGGAAAATGCGCGTAATCTGGACCAGAAAAAAAGAATCATAGCCGAAGCGCAGAAAACAGGTACCTTCCCTGCGCTGGTGTTTGTAGGAAGCTACCTGGACGAACCGGGACTGGAACAGGCCGCGGCGCAGGCAGTCATGAACATTACGCTGGATCACAAGGAATATTACGGCACGGCGGTCCGCGAGCTGGTAAACAAAACCATTCAGACCCTTCAGGGGCAGGATAGCGACTATCAGAAAGAGGCGCTTCGCAAATTGCTCACGGATATGCCCGCCGGCGAGGGCTTTGTTCAACTATTTAACGGGAAGGATCTGAGTGGATGGAAAGGACTGGTCGCCGATCCCATCAAGCGGGCCAAAATGGATGCGGCCACCTTGGCGAAAGAGCAGGAAAAAGCCGATCAGCGCATGCGGGAGGGATGGTATGCGGAAGATGGGAAACTCATTTTCACCGGTCATGGGGATAACATCTGCACCGTGGATCAATACGGTGACTTCGAAATGTACGTCGACTGGCAGATTGAAAAGGAGGGCGACGCCGGGATTTATCTCCGTGGAACGCCCCAGGTACAGATCTGGGACACCTCGCGTGTAGACGTGGGCGCGCAGGTAGGTTCGGGAGGGTTGTATAATAATCAGAAACATCCAAGCAAACCACTCGTTTTGGCCGACAATGCGATTGGCGACTGGAATACCTTTCATATTGTGATGAAAGGCGAGAAGGTGACGGTCTACCTCAACGGCCAATTGGTCGTGGATGAGGTGACTATGGAAAATTTCTGGGATCGCAACCAGCCGATTTTTCCAGTGGAACAATTGGAATTGCAAGCACACGGCACACGGGTGGCCTATCGCGACATTTACGTACGGCGGCTGGACGAGGACCGAGCGAAGTTCTCCCTCAGCGAAGCGGAACAGGCCGAAGGCTTCGAGGTGCTGTTCGATGGAACCAACCTGGACCAGTGGACCGGAAACACCGAAGGGTATGTGGTGGAAGACGGTGACATCGTCATTTACCCGGAGAAAGGCAATGGAAACCTTTTTACCAAAAAAGAATACGCGGACTTCAACTTCCGCTTTGAATTTATGCTGACCCCCGGCGCAAACAACGGACTGGGCATCCGGGCGCCCCTGGAGGGCGATGCCGCTTACGTGGGCATGGAACTGCAGATTCTGGACAATACCGCCGATATCTATAAAAACCTGGAGCCCTATCAGTATCACGGCTCCGTGTATGGGATCATCCCCGCAAAGCGCGGGTTTCTGAAGCCGGTCGGGGAGTGGAACCAGCAGGAAGTAATCGTAAAAGGGAACCGGGTAAAGGTAATTCTGAACGGCGAGGTGATTGTAGACGGCGACCTTGCCGAGGTCACCAGGAACGGCACCATGGATGGCCGGGATCATCCCGGCCTGAAGAGAAAATCGGGCCATATCGGCTTTCTGGGTCACGGCTCGATTGTCCGCTTCCGGAATATCCGCATCAAGGATCTGGGACAGTAAACAGCAAGCCATGCGCAGTATTTATTTTTCGGCACTTACTTTAGTTGCGCTTCTGGGGTGGGGAGCCGGTCCGGCTGTAACCAAGTCATTCGCGCAGTCTGCAGGCGCCGGCCGTGCAAATCGGCCCAATATCGTTGTCATCGTTTCGGACGATCACGCCTACCAGGCAATCAGTGCATACGGTTCCGAATTGATGCAAACACCCCATATCGATCGCATTGCCCGAAACGGGGTGCTGTTTGGGAAGGCATATGTCACCAATTCCATCTGTGGTCCAAGTCGTGCCGTCCTGCTAACCGGCAAGTACAGTCATAAAAACGGCTATAAATCAAACACCGATTCTCATTTCGATGCCGGACAGGACTCTTTTGCCAAGCGCCTGCAGGCTGCGGGATACCAAACAGCATGGATCGGAAAATATCATTTGGGAAATAAATTGGAGGGCTTCGACTACTGGCAGATCCTGCCGGGACAGGGCCATTATTTTAATCCCGATTTTTTATTTATGGACGGCAGCCGGAAGCGCGTCGAAGGATACGTTTCGGACCTGATCACCGAGGCGGCCGAGCGTTGGCTGGAGAATCGCGATCGGGAAAAACCGTTCTGCCTGATTATCGGTCACAAAGCGACTCACCGCACATGGATGCCCGATACCGCCGACCTGGGAATGTTTGACCAGGTCGAGTTTCCATTGCCATCCAATTTCTATGACCGGTATATTAACCGGCAGGCGGCACGGGTCCAGGACATGAGCATTGCCACCACCATGCTGCTGGATTACGATCTTAAAATGTATCCGGAGGATACAAAAGACGGGAATTTTACCCGGATGAATCCCGCACAGCGGGCGGCCTACAAGGACTACTATGACCCGATCCAGCGGGAATTGGAACGCTCGGGCAAGCGAGGCCGCGAGCTGACCGAATGGAAGTTCCAGCGCTACATGCGGGACTATTTAAGTACCGCGGCTTCGTTGGACCGCAACGTGGGCAGGACCCTCGATTACCTGGAAAAACACGGGCTTGCCGAAAATACGATGGTGATCTATATGTCGGATCAGGGTTTCTATCTGGGCGAGCACGGCTGGTTCGACAAACGCTTTATGTACGAAGAGTCGTTCCGGACCCCGCTATTGATGCAATACCCCGGCCACATCCCGCCGGGCCTTGTTTCCGATGAACCGGTCATGAATCTCGACATTGCGCCTACTCTGCTGGAGGCGGCCGGCGTTCCCGTTCCCGGTTCGATGCAGGGACAGTCGCTGCTGCCGGTATTGCGGGGACAAGCCGGATCCCGGGAAGTGGTATATTATCATTATTATGAGCATGGGGAACACGCGGTTTCCCCTCATTTCGGCATACGGACCGCGCGGTATAAGCTCATCCGGTTTTACGGCGCGGTAGAGTCCTGGGAATTGTATGACCTGGAAAAAGACCCGGGTGAAATGAACAACTTATATGGCAAGAGGCGGTACGACCGGATTGCATCCGATTTGAAAGAGCAGCTTGTCTCACTCATCCGGAAATACGACGATGCGGAAGCGCTGGCGCTCCTGGACTAGCTCCGACCGCTACGCTGGGTGATGCCCGGACATTTCTGAAAATATCTTTATAATTGCTTCATCTTATGGGAAAGAAGAAGAAAGCGGAATTTTACGGCGTCAAGGAAATTGCGCGACGTGCCAATGTGTCCATCGCTACAGTCGACCGGGTCATCCATAACCGGCCGGGTGTGGCGGTCAAGACCCGGGACAAGATCAACCAGATTATCAAGGAGCTGAACTATCAGCCCAATATTCTGGCCAGCCGGTTGGCGTCCCGTCGGGTTTTCCGCTTTGCCACCCTGATCCCGGCTGTTTCCGACGAAACCGACTACTGGCAGGCTCCCCTTGCCGGTATTGAACAGGCTGAGTCCGAAATAAAACAGTATGGGGTGACAGTTGACAAGTATTTCTTCGACCTGAATGATAAGAATTCCTTCACCCGCGAAGCTCAACGTGTCCTTGAAAGCGATCCGGACGGAATTCTCGTGGCCCCTTCCTTTATCGACGAATCGATACCCTTCGTCCAAAAATGCCGTCAGCGGAACATCCCCTATGTGTTCATCAACTCCGATATTCCGGAGCAGGAAAGTCTGTGCTATATCGGCCCGGACCTGTTCCACAGCGGGTATCTTGGAGCCCGCCTCACCAGTTACGGGACGGGTGAGGGGAAGATCCTCGTAGTGAACATTTCAAAGGAAATTGACAACCATCATCACCTGCTTCGCAAAGAGGAAGGGTTCAGGGCCTGGTTCGCCGACCATGGCAAAGCCAACGAGATCCATAAGATCGATATCCGGGAAACCGGCTACGAATCGGTCGCGGCCGCGCTGTCCCGGACTTTTGCTGATCACCCCGATATCCGGGCGGTGTTTGTCACCAACTCCCGGATCTCGACGGTCGCCGCTTTTTTTGAAAAACGGCGGGAGGGAAAATACCTGGATACCCCGAACAAGGGGCAACACCCGGTGATCCTGATCGGATACGACTTCCTTGAGAAAAACATCGAATACCTTGAGAAGGAGATCATCGATTTTCTCATCTGCCAGCAGCCGGATGAGCAGGGCTATCTGGGTATCCGGAACCTTTATCAAAGTCAGGTTCTGGGCAAACCGGTTGAGAAAGTCCACTTTATGCCCATCGACATCGTGGCCAGGGAAAACTACAGCGTTTATAAAAATTAATCGTTAAAAATTTTGAAATAGTTTTCTGTTTATTATTTTCGTGTACGTACACGAACGTCGGATTCGCAGATAATCGGCGGTTCGGTTCAAGACGAATAAACAGTAAAGATCATGGAAAAGGATAAAACATCGGGCAGCTCCTATTCAAGAAGGACCTTCCTGAAACAGGGAGCAATTATGGGGGCCGGTGCGGTAGTGGCCGTCCATACGGTACCGGCACTGGCCGGAACGCTGTCGGCACCCGTGATGACCCACCCCGAAGGGCACGTGCCGGCCATACTGGGTGGTCGTCCGGTAAAGTCGGGAAGCTGGCCTTCCTGGCCCATCTGGAATCCCGAGACGGACGAACAGCGGGTGATTGACGTATTGCGGAGCGGGGTGTGGTCGCGAGCCCACCTGGTTGAAGAGTTCGAGGAAAAATGGGCGGCTACGTTGGGGGTGAAGCGATGCTTGACCGTGGTGAACGGAACCAACGCGTTGATTGCCTCGCTGGTGCAGCTGGGCATCGGCGGGGGAGATGAAGTGATTGTGCCCCCGTATACATTTATCGCCACGGTAATCGCCGTACTGGCAACCGGCGCCATGCCGGTTTTCGTGGACACCGATCCGGAAACCTATCAGATTGATGTCCGGAAAATAGAGGCTAAGATCACGCCCCGGACCCGGGCTATTCTTCCGGTGCACATCCTGGGTCTGCCGGCCGATATGACGAATATTCTGAAAATTGCCCGTCGGCATAACCTGGCCGTGGTTGAAGACGCCTGTCAAGCCTGGCTGGCTGAAATCGACGGGAAGAAGGCCGGCACCTTTGGGGATGCAGGCTGTTTCAGTTTCCAGAATTCGAAGAATCTGCCCATTGGGGAAGGGGGGGCCATTGTGAGCGACGACGACGGCTTCATGGACCGTTGCCATTCCTACCATAGTTACGGGATGCCCTACGGTACCCTGGTAGGCGCGGTGGGCGCCGGCACCGTCATGGCGGGAACAAAGCTTCGCCTGACCGAATATCAGGCGGCCATTGGACTGGCCCAGCTTGCAAGACTGGAAGAGCAGACCGATCTGCGTAACAAAAACGCTGCCTACCTGAAACAGCTGATCCTGGACATTCCAGGGATTGTCCCCTACAAATTGTACGAAAAGGTGACCCGGGCTGCTTTTCATCTTTTCCCCTTCCGTTACCGGAGCGCGGAGTTCAACGACCTTCCCCGGGAAACCTTTCTGAAAGCGCTCTCGGCTGAAGGAGTTCCCTGTCTAAGTGGATATACGCCGCTGAACAACCAGCCTTACCTGGGACATGCCTTTCAGACCAAGAACTTCCAAAAGATGTATTCCCCCGAATCGCTTGACATCGCGGCATACCTGGAGCGCAACGAGTGTCCCGAAAACGACCGGCTGTGTCAGGAGATGGTGTGGATTCCGCAGAATGTATTGTTGGGGAGCCGGAATGACATGGAACTGGTTGCCCATGCGATCGAAAAGATCCGGAAAAATGCAGACAGAATCCGGAAAAATGGAAACTAACAGCGCTGTTTCCCGTCGCCGTTTTATCGCCGGCGCCGGGGTTCTCCTGGCCGGGACGACGCTGAAATTAGCGCGGGGCATCCCGGTGGATGACATCGCGCCCCAAGCGGCTTCCCGGGATCGGATTATCGACATCCATCAGCACACCGATTACTCGGGCCGGCCGAATACCGAGCTGATCCGTCATCAGCGGACCCTGGGAGTCTCCCTTACGGTGCTGCTGCCGGCGGGCAGCCCGGTAAACTCGCCCTCCACGCACCAGGGGATTTCCAACGGGCTGCAGGCGGGCTGTTCGGGAAACGAAGTCTGTTATCGTATTGCGCAGGAACACCCCGGTGAGTTCGTCTTCGGAGCCAACGAGGTCCCCGACTTGCCTGGCGCGGCCAGGGAGATTGAGAAGTACCTGAAACTGGGGGCAAAGGTCATCGGGGAGTTGAAATTCGGATTGGACTGCGACGCTCCCGGAATGCAGCGGATCTACGAGTTGGCCGGAAAATACGAAGTGCCGGTTTTGATGCACTGGCAGCATGGAATGTACAGTTACCATCTGGAACGCTTCCATACCATGCTGGCGAAATACCCCGAGGTGAAATTCATCGGGCATGCGCAGACCTGGTGGGCGAATATTGACCGGGAACACCGCGATCAGCGTGTGATGTATCCGAAAACGCAGGTCACCCCGGGCGGGCTTACCGACCGTCTGCTGGCGGACTATCCGAACCTATACGGGGATCTCTCGGCCGGGTCCGGTCTGAACGCGTTACTGCGCGACCAAGCGCATGCCCGGAGCTTTCTGGATCGTCACCAGAATAAACTCCTGTACGGAAGCGATTGCAGTGATGCGGCGGGAAAAGGCGCCGCATGCTCTGGGGCACAGGCCATTGACTCGATCCGTCGCCTGGCACCTGACCGCAAGGTAAGCCGCAAAATCCTATACCAAAATGCGAAAAAATTATTCAAGCTATAATCCTGCGACCGTCTTCCTGTTGTTCACGCTGACGGCAGCATCCTGTACTTCAGGTCACTATCCCGACGCGCTTGAGGCAGAAGAGGCGCTGGGCAGCTTTCAGCTGGACAGTGCATTCCGGATTGAATTGTTCGCGTCCGAGCCCTTGGTCATGGACCCGGTGGAACTGGTGTTTGAACGGCCCGGCAGGGCCTATGTGGTGGAGATGGAAGATTATCCGTTTAAACCCGCGCCGGGAGAGGAGAAAGGCCGTATCCGCCTGGTGGAGGATACCGATGGCGACGGAAGGGCCGATACTTCCTTTGTTTTTGCCGACCGGCTGTCGGAAGTCACCAGCGTGCTTCCCTGGAAAGGGGGCCTGCTGGTGACCACTGCTCCCTATATCCTATTTCTGAAAGACACCACCGGCGACGGTCGCGCCGACAGCTGCGAGGTACTCTTTTCCGGCTTTTTTGAAAACAATTCGGAAGCACAGATCACCAATCTTCGTTTCGGTGTGGACAATTGGATCTACGCGTCCAACCACGGACAGGCAGGGGAGGTGCGCTTTCAACGCAAGCCGGATGCGCCGGCGGTGCCGGTCGGGGGGGCCGACTTTCGGTTCCGTCTTGACCGGAACCTGTTTGAACCCGAAACGGGACCTGCACAATTCGGCCAGGCACTCAATGACTGGAACCATCGTTTTATCACTCAGAACACCATTCACATCCAACAGACCGTAATTCCCTGGCGTTACCTCCACCGGCATGCGTATTTGCCGTCAGACCGGGCGGCGACCGATATTTCCGACCACGGGTTACCCATGTTTCAGCAGACCCCGGCGCCGTACTGGCGCGCGGAGCGGACCCGGCGTAGGCAGCGGGAGTACGAAGAGCGGGGGCTGGATCGGAAAGAATATGCCGAGGATCATTTTACGGGCGCCTCCGGAGGGACGATTTACGCAGGCGACGCATTTCCGGAGGAATTCTATGGAAACGTTTTCACGGGTGACGTCTCGGGTAATCTCGTGCACCGGGACATCCTTTCGCTCCCGGACGACAGTCCGGTATACCGCGCAAGCCGGGCGGAGTCCGAGCGGGATCGGGAGTTTCTCAGTTCAAGTGACCCCTGGTTCCGGCCGGTCGGCTTTGCAACGGGCCCGGACGGCTTCCTGTATGTGATTGACATGTACCGCCAGCATATTGAAACCCCGCTTTCCATTCCGGAAGATCTGAAAGCAGATATGGATTTTATGAACGGGAGCGACCGCGGCCGGATTTACCGCATTGTGCCGAAAAACGGACACGGTCCGGCGTCTGGAACGCCCGCCGGCAGCTCCCCGCCGGATAGGCCATTTGATGCAATGGAAACCGAAACCCTGGTGAACCTGCTGAAGCATCCCAATCGCTGGTGGCGGATCGGCGCGCAGCAGCAATTGGTGGAGCGGCAGGATGTATCGGCGGTACCCGCGCTGACGGATCTGTTTTTCCGGCATGACGATCCGCGGACGCGTCTGCATGCGCTGTACACGCTGGAAGGGCTCGGGGCATTGCGCTTGGAACTGGTGATAAGGGCCATGGAAGATCCCCATGGGGGTGTCCGCGAGCACGGTCTCATCCTTGCCGAGCGTTTTCCGGAAAGCCTTCCACAGGTCATCGGATGTGCCGGCGACGCTTCGGCACGCGTGGTATTGCAGGCCTGTCTCAGTCTGGGGGAGTTTCCTGCCGGGCAGACCATCCCGGTTCTGGCGGATGTACTGGAACGGCATGCCGGCGACCCTTGGTTTCGGCTGGCTGTCCTCAGTTCCGAGGCCGGCGCCTCGCCGGACATGCTTGACGCGCTTGCAAGGCGCGGCTTTTTCTCGGAAACAACTCCAGGGCGGGCCGCATTCCTTGAGGATTTTTCTTATGTGGCTGCTGCCAGAGCACAACCTGGGGAAGCCACGGATCTGCTGGAAACGATTCAGGCCTTTTCCCGGGAAGAGTGGATGCATGCGGTGCTCCAGGGGATGATCCGTGGCATAGGCAGGCGGGAGAACCGCGGGGCGGCTGTAGCGGAAATCAAAGACCGGCTGGAGGCGCTGAAGACCGGGGCGTCACCCGGCCTGGCGCGCTTGATCGATCAATTATTGACACCCGCCGGCAACTGATGAAAAGAAAAGAAAACGATATGAAAAATGCCTGTTCAAGACGGAACTTTATCAGAAGATCGCTGGCCGGGACCGCGGCGGCAACCGGTGGGATCCTGATGGCCCTTGGCTGTTCCCCCCGGAGCCCGGAAGAAAAAGCAAAGGACCCCTGTGACGGGTCGGATCTGACCCCGGAAGACCTCAAGGCCAGGCAAAGGCTGGGATACGAAGAGGAGTCACCCCTGCCTGACCGCCGGTGCGAAAACTGCAACCTCTGGCTTCCTCCGGCAAAAAAAGGCTCCTGCGGTGGGTGCAGCCTATTCAAAGGGCCCGTGTATGCCAGCGCCTACTGTACTTATTGGGTCCCTCAGGTATAAGAAAAACGATCATCATATGATAGCAGTACCTTATTATTCGGGCTTTGAACAAGCTCACGACACCTACAATGCAATCGGTGCGGCCAGTGACGGGAATATTTACTACGTGCTCTGCTCGGAGTCCCCGTACGAAGGAGGGAAAGTTTGCCGGTATGATCCAAGGCTCGATAAGACCGAAATATTGGCTGACCTGACTGAAATCTGCGGTGAACACCATGCGCGGGCTGTTCCCCAGGGGAAAAGCCATGTGGAATTCTACGAGCGGGACGGAAAACTGTGGTTCGCCACCCATGTAGGTTTTTACGAAATCATTGAGGGGATGGACCGGTTACCGGAAAATCCGCCCGGAGGCCTGGGCCGCTACCCCGGCGGACATATCCTGTCTTACGAGCTAAGCAGTGGGAAATTCACCGACCACGCCATCGCGCCGCACGGCGAGGGAATTCTGACCATGGTGCTGGATGCAGTACGCGGATTCATTTATGCGCTGACCTGGCCCAGCGGGTATTTTTTAAGCTATTGCATTGAAACGGGGAAGCTCACCGAGCATGGGACGGTTTCCGAACGGGGTGAAGCGGGCATACCCGGCAGCGACTACCGGGTCCTCTGCCGGTCACTCCTGGTTGATCCGCGCGACGGGGTGGTGTATCTATCCACCTCAGAAGGAGATGTAATTGCTTATCGGCCGGGGGCCCCGCAGCCTGAAAAGCTGGCCGGGGTGGACCTGAGGCTGGACTATTTTGGAAAATACGATCCTTGCAGTCCCGGCAGCATGGGTTATAACTGGCGAAAAATCCTTTGGTATGAACCCGAGGAAGTGGCCTATGGGGTGCACGGAAATTCAGGCTACCTCTTTCGGTTTGATCCACGCCGCCCTGGAGTAGAACTGGTGGAACGTATTACATCCCTTCCCTCAAAAAAAAGCGGCATGTTTGATCAGTTCAGCTACGGTTACCTGGGATTCCAACTGGCACCCCGGGACGGCACGCTCTATTACCTGACCGGCGCTCCGGTTTACCGCAACGGAAAACGGGTCGCCGGGGTGGATCAGATTGCAAAAGGGGCTGCCCGCGGCCTGGAACATCTGCATCTGGTGACCTATTGCATTCCCAACGGCCAGTATAAAGATCACGGCCCCGTGCTGTACGCCGACGGTGGCATCCCCACTTACGTGAATTCCATCGCGCTGGGTCCCGACCGGCATCTGTATACGCTGGCCCGGTTCGAGCATCAGGGCAAAACGATCCAGGACCTGATCCGGTTCCCCAATCCCCTGGCCAACGGCGCATCCGAAAAATAACGAAAATAAATTTTGTTTTTCCATCAATTTTTGTAGTTTCGGGTACGTACACGCTAACGATTAAACCATGATTGACCGTAAATGCCATGAAAACTACCTATAACCGGAGACGCTTTATCCGAACCGCATCCGCAGCGGGTATGGGTATGGGTATGGGAGTGATCACAAAATTCACCGGGCCGGTTTTTGCCGCTTGCGCCCCGCAGGCAGGAAAACGGGTAGGTATCATTGGATTGGACACTTCCCACAGTGTCGCTTTCGCCCGGGCGATGAATGACAAGGGGGCGTCGTCGGCTTTGCGAGGGTACCGGGTAGTGGCCGCCTATCCTCATGGAAGCAAGGACATTGAATCAAGCGTCAGCCGTATTCCCCGTTATACGAAGGAGGTCCTGGAATTGGGTGTTGAAATTACCGGGTCGGTCGACCAATTACTTGACAAAGTGGATGTGGTGTTGCTGGAAACCAATGACGGCCGGCTTCATCTGCAACAGGCGCTTGCGGTTTTCAGGGCAGGGAAAACCGTCTTCATCGATAAGCCCATCGCTGCTTCGCTGGCCGATGCCCTTGCGATTTTCGAAGCCGCTGAAAAATACCGGGTCCCCGTGTTTTCGGCCTCTTCCCTGCGGTACATAAACCATGCGCAGGAAGTACGCGATGGCAAAATAGGGAATGTGTTGGGAGCCCATGCTTTTAGTCCGGCGATCATTGAAAAAACACATCCTGATCTGTTCTGGTACGGTGTGCACGGGGTGGAAATGCTTTTCACCGTCATGGGCACCGGATGTAAAACCGTATCGCGTATCCATACCGAAGGTACCGACCTGGTTATCGGCGTGTGGGAGGACGGCCGGATAGGAACCTTCCGCGGTACGCGCACCGGAAAACATGAATACGGAGGTACAGTTCACGGTGAAGACGGTCACCTCGTGCTGGGGCCCTACCAGGGGTATATGCCCCTTCTGGAACAAATAGCCGCTTTCTTCGAAACCGGCAAGCCGCCGGTAAGTAAGGAAGAAACGCTGGAGATTTTTGCCTTTATGGAGGCTGCTGATGAAAGTAAACGGAAAAACGGCGCTGCCGTCGCCCTGGAGCGGGTCCTGAAAACAGCCGGACGCGGTTAATGGTCTAAAACGAAACAATCCCATGATAGACATCATTTGAAATGCAAATAACCTTTTAACCCATTGCGGGTACGTACCCGCACAGTTAATTATTTAAAACTAAACACAATGGAAGCAAAAGATCCCATCCAGCGAGCTCTCTGGAGGCTTTCAATCCTGATCACGCTTATGCTGTTGCCACCGGCAGTTTGGGCCCAAAGCGTGTTCCGGGGAACAATCACGAATGCGGCCGGGGAGCCGTTGCCGGGTGTAAACGTGTCGGTCAAAGGCACCACGCAGGGAACAGCCTCCGGAGCGGACGGCAGTTTTAGCCTCGAAACCGAAGAAACGGATCCGGTCCTTGTATTTTCTTTGCTGGGTTATAAAAACCTGGAAATACAGGCCCGTGCCGGTGAATCGCTAGCCGTGGTGCTGGAAGAAGATGTCGCAAACCTGGATCAGATCGTGGTGATTGGTTACGGCACCGCTAAAAAAGGCGATCTGACCGGGTCGGTTGCCCGGGTTGAGGCAGACCGGTTCAAAAGCCAGTCCATGGTCCAGATCACGGAAATGCTGGCCGGTACGGTGGCCGGGTTCAGCACGAACCAGGGAACATCGGCGGCCGGGGGAGGAAGCCTGGAGATCAGAGGACCCAATTCGCTCAACGCCGGGACCGATCCATTGATCGTACTGGACGGCGTTATTTACAATGGTAACCTACGGAATATCAATCCGGAAGATGTGGAAACGATCGATATTCTGAAAGATGCCAGCGCGGCCGCCGTATACGGAGCAAGGGCAGCTTCCGGCGTAATTCTGATCACTACCAGGAAGGGAACAACGGAAAAGCCCACGATCCGCTTTTCGGCACAGGTGGGCTTGGCCCAAAAGGCAGGCGATTTCAGCCCCTACGGCCCGGAAGGCTACTTGCGGTTCCGGCGCGACGTGCTGAGAAGCTATACCACCAATAACCCGGACTTTTATTACTTCAATCCCAATGAACTGCCCGAAGGGGTTACGCTGGAACAATGGCGGAATGCCAGCAACAACCCGCAGGAAGACAACACCCAGGAATGGCTCAGCCGGCTTCGGCTGTTCCCGGTCGAAATCGAAAATTACCTCGAGGGAAAGCACGTAGACTGGTACGATATGGTCATGAGAACCGCGGTGCGGCAGAACTATAATCTGAGTATCGGCGGACGGACGAACCGCTCGCGCTATTTCTGGTCGCTTGGGTACGACAACAACGAAGGGATTGTGCTGGGAGACAATTATTCGGTTTTCCGCTCCCGGTTGAATACCAGCTTTACGGTGACCGACTGGTTGGAGGTGGGGATCAATTCCCAGGTATCGGCCCGGGACGAGAGTTCGGTACCTGCCAATATGAACGGAATGAGTACCACCAGCCCGTACGGCAGTGAGTACGATGAGGATGGGAAGTTAAAATGGTATCCGCACGATTACGAACTTGCCCAGCATCCCTTGATCAATTATTACGGTCAGGACAGGATGCTGAAAATATATACCCTGTTTGCTTCCGCATACGCCCAGGCGAGCCTTCCCCTGGGCATCAACTACAAGCTATCCTTTCAGCCCCGGTACGATTTTATAAAAGACTATAATTTCTGGTCGTCCGAAACGATTACCGGAGGAAGCACCTATTCGCAGGGGCGGGGTACCCGCCGGGAATCGTCGCTCTACGAATGGATCCTGGATAACCTGATTACCTGGAACAAGCAGGTAGGGGCTCATCAGTTCGATGTGACCCTGCTTTACAGCGCCGAGCAGACGCGAACCTGGGAGTCCAATCTTTCCAACGAAACGTTCCTGCCCAATCAGAACCTGGGCTATCATGGATTGCAGTTTGGATCCAATCCCTACATTGGGAATTCCGATACCGAACTGACCGGAGACGCCGCCATGGTTCGGGTGAATTACGCCTTGCTGGATCGCTACCTGTTCACCCTGTCGGTAAGAAGGGACGGTTATTCCGCCTTCGGACAACGCAATCCAAGGTCCTTCTTTCCAGCCGGGGCTTTTGCCTGGAAACTATCGGATGAGCCTTTTTATCAATCTTCCCTGGTTAACCGCATGAAGCTGCGCTTGTCTTGGGGTGTAAACGGCAACCGGGATATCGGAGTGTATGCTGCCCTGGCGCAACTCTCGCCCAATTTCTTTTACGACGGCACCACCACCCGCCCGGGCGTGTTCAACAGCAGCCTGGCCAATCCCGGCCTCCAATGGGAACGGACCGAATCGTTTAACGTGGGGTTGGATGCCGGGCTCTTGGACGACCGGATCGACCTCAGCGCGGACTTTTACATCGCCACGACGGATCACCTGCTGATGAACCGGTTGTTACCGCGGATCACCGGATTTTCAAACGTGACCTCCAACCTGGGTGAACTGCAGAACACCGGCTTCGAACTAACCTTAAACACGGTCAACATGGACCGAAAGAATTTTGGTTGGCGTTCCGGCCTGGTATTCCACTTCAACCGGAATAAGATCACCAAGCTATTCGGCGATTACGAGGAAGTCGAAGTGGACGGAAAAATGGTCAGAAGGGAAGTGCCGGACTATTCCAACGAATGGTTTCCCGGCGAGGCGATTGACCGGGTATGGAATTACGACATACTGGGAATATGGCAAGTGGGCGAAGAGGAAGAAGCCTCCGTTTACCGGTCGGTGCCCGGAGACATCAAAGCCCGGGACCTGAACGGCGACGGAGTTTACGAGGCGCTAGACGATAAAGTGTTCATCGGCTACCGGGAACCCCGCTACCGTGCAGGACTCCGGAACGATTTTACCTTCTTTAAATACCTGACCGCATCCATTTTCCTCCGGGCTGAACTGGGGCATATCGGATCCTTTTCGCAGGCGCTGCACCGCGGGTCGGAAACCTATCATCAGCGCAACGCGTATGCGATTCCCTATTGGATGCCCGAAAACCCGATCAACGATTTTCCACGTCTGAATGTAAACGAAAATATTTTTGGCGGCGGCATCATGGTCTACAAGCCCCGATCTTTTGTGCGGATCCAGGACGTTACCCTGTCTTATGAATTCCCGCGCGGGGCGGCCGGCCGGATTGGCCTGAACAGCCTCCGGGTTTTCGGAGCTGTCCGCAATCTGCATAGCTTTGACAATTGGCCCGGCTGGGATCCCGAGTCTGGCCATTCTCCCATGCCTCGCACTTATAGTCTTGGCGTTGAATTGTCCCTGTAGCCTAATCAATAAAAACGATGGAAATGAAAGCTTACCTAAAAATACTGATCGTGTCGGCAGGCGTATTGCTGTTGCAAAGTTCCTGTTCGGAAGACTGGCTGGAGCCCAAGCCCCATTCATTTTATACACCAGAGAATGTGTTTGTGGACAAAGCGGGCTTTGAAGCGCTGCTGATCACCATGCGGAAGAATCTGCGTACCGAATACACCGGTTCGATGAACTTCACTGTTTCCGAGTTTGCCGCCTCGGACCTGGCCGTACCCTTGACGCAACTGGATTTTTTCAATCTGACACCGAATACCAGCCGTTACTACAAATTCCTTTCCTTATTCACCGACGCCTACGTGGTGATCAGAAACGCGAATGTGCTGATCTCCCGGATCGATCAGGTGGAGTGGGAGAAAGAAGAAGACCGGAACGTTCTCCTGGCCGAAGCGTATTGGCACCGGGCTTACTGGTATTACCGCCTGGTAAACACCTACGGTGACGTTCCCTTCACAGGAGAGGAAGTATTGGGAGCGAAACTGGATTACCAGACCCACAGCCGATGGGCCATCCTGGACAAGATCCAGGCCGATCTGGAGTTTGCGGTGCAATGGCTCCCGGAACAGGCTGCGCCGAACGCGATCTCCAGGGGGGCGGGATATCACCTGTTGGCCAAGGTCTGCCTTGCCAATCTGGAGTTCGACAAGGCGATTCAGGCCGCAACCGAAGTCATCGACGGGCCGTACAGGCTCATGACCCAACGCTTCGGCGCGTATGCCGACCAGGGGGCCTACGATCTGATTTGGGACCTGCACCGGTCAGAAAATGTTAACATTCCGCAGAATACCGAAACGATCCTGGCGATTGTGGATCGGTTTGACGCGCCTCCGGTGGCCCGGTCGGAAGGCCTGTATACCATGCGTCACTATCACAGCGCATGGCATGCGGCCACCGTGCTGGATAGTCAGGGTAAACGGGGTACGGTCGCATCGGGTCCCATGTACGATTCACTCGGCCGGGGGAATTCGAACGTGCGTCCCACGCCACACTTCCAGTACGATCTCTGGAACGACGGGGAGCATACCTGGGAAAATACACCGGATCTGCGCAGAAGCGATGGGAACTGGAAGGATCTGGATGAACTTTTTTACAATAATCCGGCTTCGGTCGATTACGGAAAGGTCATCGATCCGGGGAATTTCGCCGCTGCCACCGACACCTTTTTTACTTTGTATGCGATGCCCGTGTATAAAACCATGGTCCTGGAAAAGGATCCGCAGGCTCCTCCATACGGAGGGCACGGCGATTGGTATGTATTCCGGTTGGCGGATACTTACCTGCTTCGGGCGGAGGCCTATTATTGGAAGGATCGCTTATCCGAAGCCGCCGACGACCTGAATGCGGTCCGCGGCCGGGCCCAGGCCTTGCCGGTACAGGCCGGAGAGGTGACGATCGATTTCATACTCGACGAGCGGGCAAGGGAATTGTATGCCGAAGAACCGCGGCATTCGGAATTGGTGAGAGTTTCTTATATTTTGGCAGCCCTGAACCGGAACGGCTACAGTTTGAATAACTTTAGCGAAAAGAACTACTTTTACGACAGGCTGATGCGCGTCAATATCCTGTACGAACAGAAAGTATTCTCCAACAGTGGGGGAACCGCAGCCATTGCGCCTTTTCACGTGTTATGGCCTGTTCCCGCAAGTGTGATCACCGCCAACACAATGGGTGTAATCAATCAGAACAAAGGGTATGACGGTGACCATCGGAATGTCCCGCCATTGGAAACCATTGAAGAATAAAGCACGGTAAAATGCAGTATCTTGCAAAGATCATTTGTCTGCTGTCTCTGGTCGTGTATACGCCGGGCGCGGCGGCGCTTCCTGGAAATGGCGGGTGGAAAGCGGGAGTAGCCCGGATCCGGATTACGCCGGATGAGCCCATGTGGATGGGTGGGTACGCGGCCCGCAACCGCCCCGCGGAGGGAACCGGGATTGAGCTCTGGGCCAAAGCGCTCGCCCTGGAAGATGCGACCGGAAAGCGGGTGCTTCTGATCACAACCGATCTGCTGGGTATTCCCGCGGCGCTTTCCAGCAAAATACGCGGCCGGATAAAAGCGTTATTCGGACTGGAGCGGGACGCGGTCATGCTGAACAGCTCCCATACGCATTCCGGGCCGGCGCTGGCAAGAAGCCTGGCCAATGCCAATCCGGTAGACCCGGAGGTAACGCAGAAAATCAATGCCTACTCGGAGCGGCTGGTTGAAATGATCGTTCAGGTGGCCGGCGACGCGTTGCGATCGGTCGCGCCGGCGCGGGTGTATGCCGGCAATGGCGTTACCCGGTTTCAGGTGAATCGGAGGAATAACAACGAGTCACAGATCGGTTCGGTGACCGATCTTGCAGGTCCGAATGATTACGCGGTACCGGTAATCCTGGTAGAGAACCAGCAGGGAAAGCCCATGGCCATTGCGTTCGGGTATGCCTGTCACGCTACCGTATTAAGCGGTTATGATTGGTCGGGGGATTACCCCGGTTACGCCCAGTTGGAGCTAGAGCAAATGCATCCTGGGGCTACCGCGCTTTTTTTTCAAGGCGCGGGTGGTGACCAAAATCCCATGCCTCGGCACACGGTCGCGCTGGCCAGGCAGTACGGACGGACCCTGGCGGCTGCCGTGGACCGGGTGCTAAGTGATGGTCTTCGGGAGCTGGAACCTCGGATTCGAACCGCGTATGCTGAGATCGGACTGGAGCTGTCGGCCCCGCCTGCCAGAGAAGAGGTGGCGCGGATTGCATCGGAATCCTCCGGGTTCATGAAACGGTGGGCGGAACGTCTGCTCAGTCAGCTCGAAGCAGGCGATCCGGTGATGGATTCCTACCCTTATCCATTGCAGGCCTGGAAGCTGGGGGATCAACCCGTGCTGGCCCTGGGAGGGGAGGTCGTAGTCGAATACGCGATTGAACTCAAACGTTTGTTCGGCCAGGACATTTTCGTGCTGGGTTATTCGAACGACGTCATGGGCTACATTCCTTCATTGCGCATTTTGAGGGAGGGAGGCTACGAGGGTGCGGTTTCGCAGATGGTGTACGGCTTGCCCGGCCCGTGGTCCTGGAATGTCGAAGCGCAGATTATTTCAAAGATGGAGGAACTCGCCGCCCGGGCAGGTATTTTAAAGGTTCCGAAAAACAAATGAATCGATGACCGATAAACCCTTGCTACTCTTTCTGCTGCTGATGGGCTTTTCCGCTACAGCCCAGATGAGTCCCCGGCAGGACGCGCCTGATCCGGATTTTCATATTTACCTGTTAATGGGCCAGTCCAATATGGCCGGGCGGGGCGAGGTTGCCGGGCCGTTCGCGAAACGTAGCCATCGGCGAGTATGGATGCTGGATAAACAGGGAGCATGGCAGCTTGCCCGCCATCCGCTTCATTTTGACAAACCGCGGATGGCGGGGGTGGGCCCGGGGCTGGCTTTCGGGATCCGCATGGCTCAAAGCAAGCGGAATGTCCGGATTGGACTGGTTCCTTGTGCGGTGGGAGGAACTTCCATCGACCGGTGGAATCCCGGCGCGTTTGATAAGGCAACAGGTACCCATCCCTACGACGACGCGTTGGGCCGGATCAGAATGGCGATGAAATCAGGGGTAATCAAAGGGATCATCTGGCATCAGGGTGAAAGCGACAGCAAACCGGAGGCTGCCGAAGACTGGCTGAAAAAACTGGAAGCGCTCATTGGTCGTCTCCGGGAGGAAACAAAAAACGACAGCCTGCCCTTTGTGGCCGGACAATTAGGACGCTACCGGGAAAATTACCAACTGATTAACAGGCAACTGGATCGGTTGCCGGGAACGGTTCCCCGCACGGCGGTGGTTTCTTCGAAAGGTCTGAAGCACAAAGGAGATGGAACGCATTTTGATTCACCGTCTGCCTGCCGGTTGGGTAAACGATTCGCCAAAGCGATGCGCAGGCTTCAGCAAACACCCTGACTCCGCCCGATTTTGTTGTTTAATCCGAAATACCTAATTTCGGGTACGTACACGAAAAACCGGAAACTAATCGAACCCACAATGACACCCATCGACGATTCGCGCCGCAAATTCATCAAAAACTCAATCGCCGGAATTACCGCATTCTCAGCCGGTGCAATTTTACCCGGATTCAGCGCAAAAAGCTACGGAAACATCCTGGGAGCCAACGACCGGATCAAGGTAGCAGTTATGGGGGTAAACAGTCGCGGAAACGCACTGGCGGTCAATTTTGCGTTGCAGAAAAACTGCCAGGTGAACTATATTTCAGACGTGGATTCCAGAGCCGCGGATCAGTGTGCGGCAAAGGTGATGGAGGTGGGAGGGAAGAAGCCGCGGCTGGCGCCCGATTTCAGGAAAGCGCTGGAAGACAAAGACGTGGATGCGCTGGTGGTGGCCGCTCCCGACCACTGGCATGCGCCGGCTGCCATCCTGGCCTGTCAGGCCGGCAAGCACGTCTATCTGGAAAAGCCCTGCAGCCACAGTCCCCACGAGGGGGAACTGGTCATTGCAGCGGCCGAAAAATACAAACGCCAGGTGCAGATGGGCAACCAACGGCGGTCCTGGCCGAACGTGGCCACGGCAGTTGAAGAAATACGCCAGGGCGTAATCGGACGGCCTTACTTCGCCAAAGGCTGGTACAGCAACAACCGGGGATCCATCGGGACGGGAAAAAAAGTAGCCGTGCCCGGCTGGCTGGATTTTGAGCTTTGGCAGGGTCCTGCTCCGCGCAGGCCTTACCAGGATAACCTGATCCACTATAACTGGCACTGGTTCTGGCACTGGGGAACCGGCGAGGCCCTGAATAACGGAACACACATGGCCGACCTGATGCGTTGGGCTCTGGGTGTGACCTATCCCATCCGGGTAAGCTCGGCGGGGGGGCGTTACCGGTACCAGGACGACTGGGAAACCCCCGATACCCAGGTTATTAACCTGGAATTTGACAATAACACGGCCATGACCTGGGAGGGGCGCAGTTGCAATGGCCGCTCGGTGGAGGGAAGCAGTGTGGGCGTAGCCATTTATGGTGAAAAAGGCACCGTGGTAATCGGGGCAGGGAATGCCTACAAACTATACGATCTGAAAAATAACCTGATCAAGGAGGTCGAAAACGAAATCGCCGTGGATCCACTGAATCGGAGCAATCCTTCCCAGTTGCTGGACGCCTTTCATATCCAGAACTTTTTCGATGCCATCCGCCGTGGGGTACCCCTGAAATCCGACATCGTGGGTGGTCACCAAAGCACCCTGCTGATGCAATTGGGCAATATCGCCCAGCGTACCGGGCGGACACTGAAGGTGGATCCTTCCAACGGACATATCCTCCAGGACCCGGCAGCGATGGAATTATGGAAACGGGAATACGAGCCCGGCTGGGAGCCGGTGGTTTAAGTGCATCACTAACCAAGTTTATTCAATATGAAACAGACCGCCGCCGTAGACGTCCGCGCGCTTAGCAAACAGGATACCCGTATTTCCATCCTGATCATTGGGTCGCTTTTCTTTCTGTTCGGGTTTTTAAGCTGGATCAACGCCATTCTAATCCCGTATTTCAAGATCGCCTGCGAACTGAGCAATTTTGATTCTTACCTGGTCGCCTTCGCTTTTTATATTTCCTATTTTGTGATGTCGGTGCCTTCCTCCTTTCTGCTGAAGGCAATGGGCTTTAAAAAAGGAATGATGGTGGGCTTCATTTGCATGGCCGCGGGGGCCTACCTGTTCGTGCCGGCGGCCATGGGCCGCACCTACCCCTTGTTCCTGCTCGGCCTGTTTCTGATCGGCATCGGGCTGGCGATTTTGCAAACGGCGGCCAATCCATACATCACCATCCTGGAACCCCGGGAGCGCGCGGCGCAGCGGATCAGCATCATGGGCATCTGCAACAAGGGCGCGGGAATTCTCGCTCCCATTTTATTTGCAGCAGCCATTCTGAGGCCCACGGACGAACAGCTTTTCAGTCAGCTACCCCTGATGACCGAAGCAGCGCGGAACGCCGCTTTGGACGAGCTGATAAGACGGGTTATCGTACCGTACTCGGTGGTAGGTACCGTGCTTTTGGGATGGGGTTTGCTAGTGCGGTACTCTCCGCTTCCGGAGATTGATACCGAACATGAAAGCGGTGAAGTGGCCGCGGCCAATATGGACAAGAAATCCATTTTCCAGTTTCCTTATCTGATTCTGGGAGCCGTGGCGATCTTCCTTCACGTAGGCACCCAGGTGATTGCGGTGGATACCATCATCCCTTACGCCGGTTCCATGGGAGTTTCCCTGTTGGAAGCCAAGGTGTTTCCGTCGTATACATTGTTTATCACCATATGCGGTTACCTGACCGGTATCGTGGTGATCCCCCGTTTTATCAATCAGTTGCAGGCACTTCGGGTGTGCACCGTATTGGGGCTGATCTTATCGCTTCTGATTGTGCTGGTTAGTGGGCCGGTACGCTTTTTGGGTCATTCGACCGACTTTTCCATTTGGTTTGTGGTGCTGCTCGGCCTGCCAAATTCGCTGATATGGGCAGGAATCTGGCCGCTCGCCATGGATGGTCTCGGCCGGTTTACCAAACTGGGGGCCTCGATCCTGATCATGATGCTTTGCGGGAACGCCATCATGCCCCTGGTTTACGGGCACTTCGCAGACCTATTCGATGTGCGTACAGCCTATTGGGTGCTGACCCCATGCTATGTGTATCTTGTATTTTACGCCTTTGCGGGCTACCGTATCCGACGCTGGCCGGTCGTTGCTCGAAATTAAATGATAACTCAAGGGGAACCGAAAAGATGCAGACTGAAATACTGAAAATAAGCAATGCGCGGATCATTACACCGCACCGGATCATTCCCAAGGGAACACTGGTGGCCCGGAACGGGGTAATTACTGCGATTTTTGAAGGAGAAAAGAAAGGCAACACGACGAATGACCCGGACGCCGGGGCCGGCAGCAAGGAATCACAGCCTGAGGCGGACCGGCGGCATACGGTGGAGATCGATGCCGGTGGATGCTATCTGGGCCCGGGTTTTATCGATATCCACGTGCATGGAGGTGGCGGCCACGATTTTATGGACGGGAGTGAAGAGGCGTTCCTTGAAATAGCCGAAACGCATGCCAGCTACGGTACCACGGCGATGGTTCCCACCACCCTCACGGCCGAAAAGGAGGACCTGCTGCAAACGCTCAGCCTGTACGAACGCGCGAAGGCGGCCAATAAACGCGGCGCGCAGTTTCTGGGCATCCATCTAGAAGGGCCCTATTTTGCCATGAATCAGCGGGGAGCACAGGACCCGCGATACATCCGCGACCCGGACCCGGCGGAATACGAAGAGATTATTGCACATTCCAGCGCCATCAAACGCTGGAGTGCAGCGCCGGAGCTAAAAGGAGCCAAGGCGTTTGGCAGATACCTGCAAAGCAAAGGGATCCTGGCGGCCATTGCCCATACCGATGCGATTTACGAAGAAGTAGTTGAGGCGGTTGAGAACGGCTACACCCTGGCCACGCACCTGTACTCCTGCATGACGGGGGTGACCCGGCGGAATGCATACCGTTACGCGGGTGTCGTGGAGGCCGCCTACCTGATTGATGAAATGGATGTGGAAATCATTGCAGATGGGGTGCATCTGCCTCCTCCTTTATTAAAATTGGTCTATAAGATCAAGGGACCCGATAAGATTGCGCTGATCACAGACAGCATGCGGGCCGCGGGCATGCCTCCTGGTGAAAGCGTGTTGGGATCCCTGCGCAACGGGTTGAAGGTGATCGTGGAGGACGGGGTGGCCAAGCTACCCGATCGCAGTGCCTTCGCGGGAAGTGTTGCCACAACCGACCGGCTGGTCCGGAATATGGTGTACCAGGCCGGTGTCCCGATCACCGATGCCGTAAAAATGATGAGTACCTCACCCGCCCGGATCATGGGCGTGGCAGACCGCAAAGGGACCCTTGCAATCGGGAAGGACGCCGATCTGGTTGTCTTCGATGAACAGATCGTCATCCAGCGGACGATTATCAACGGAAAAGAGGTTTACAGGGGAAACAACGATGGAAGTCAGAAAATATGAAAACCGTGCCCAGCTTGGCCGGGACGCGGGGCGAGAGGTAGCGGCGGCCATCCGGGACCTGCTTTCTTCCGGCAACGAACCGGAAGTAAATATGGTATTTGCCGCCGCACCTTCTCAGCAGGAATTTTTGGAAGCATTGGTTGAAGAGAAGGACATCGACTGGTCCCGCGTAAACGCCTTTCACATGGACGAATACATTGGCCTTTCTCCCGATGCTCCACAGCGATTCGGGAACTTCCTGGCCGAGCGGCTGTTCGGCAAAGTGCCTTTTCGGACCGTCCATTACCTAAACGGCAGCGCGCCGGACCTGCAGGCCGAATGCGACCGGTATGGGGCGTTGCTGCGGTCTTTTCCCACCGACATCGTATGCATGGGGATCGGAGAAAATAATCACATCGCGTTCAACGATCCGCATGTAGCCGACTTCCGGGACCCCCAATGGGTCAAAGTGGTGACCCTGGACGCAGCCTGCCGGCGGCAACAGGTAAATGACGGCTGTTTTGAAAAGCTCGATTACGTGCCCACCCAGGCACTCACCCTGACCGTTCCGGCGCTCATGGCAGGGGACGCCATTTACTGCATGGTACCCGGAAGCAATAAAGCCCAGGCGGTGCGGAACACCTTGCTGGAAGACGTGGATGAACAATTTCCTTCTACCATCCTGAGAACCCATCCAAAGGCCATGCTGTTTGTGGACCGGGACAGTGCCCGATTATTGCCGAATGGGGGCTCCAATCTGCCAAAATAGTATCATTTATGGCCCGGTTTTGCTTAACTTGCTACCCGAAGACGCCGTTTTATTTGTGAAATAGGCTCAATTTTGGCATTTTAGGCTACCGTGCTCCGAAGCGCGGGTAAAATCGAATAGT
>JAJUHF010000030.1 GCA_029268045.1 Anseongella ginsenosidimutans | reverse complement strand
GTCGGGGTGGCCGGATTTGAACCGACGACCTCCAGCACCCCATGCTGGCGCGATACCGGGCTACGCTACACCCCGATCCTTTGTCCGACGCTTTGTGTAGGTCTCTGCGACCTTTGGAAGCGGACAGCGGGAATTTGCTGTCGGGTCCTGCTCTAAAACAAGGCGGGACCGGGACCTTTAAGGGACGCAAAAATACAAGCTTTTTATGATTGAATGAAATTTCTTGCCCGGAATCTCACAATTGAGAAATTTCTTGGTAATTTCGTTGAGGGTATACGGAGTAAAATGAGCGGGGTTGAAAACAATTATCGTCTGCTGATCGGGAAACTGGATGAGTTTATCCGTAAATATTATCAGAATAAGCTGATAAGAGGGACCCTGTTTACCCTTGCCATCGTACTATCGGGGTATTTTCTGCTTAGTCTGCTGGAATATTACAGTTATCTGCCCGTGCAGGCAAAGACCTTGCTATTCTTTCTTTTCGTCGCCATCGCAGCCGGGAGTTTCGTCTGGCTGGTGATGCTGCCGCTGCTTGCCTATTTCAGGTTGGGAAAGGTAATTGACCATAAAACGGCCGCCGGGATTATCGGAACGCATTTTTCCGGCGTGCGGGATAAACTGCTGAACACCCTGCAATTACAGGAAATGGCCGGCAGGGAAGAAAAAAGCCGCGAACTGATTTTGGCCAGCATTGACCAGAAGATCGCGGAATTGCGGCCCGTTCCGTTTACTGCGGCGGTGGATTTGCGGGAAAACCGCCGGTTTCTCAAGTATGCCCTTGTGCCGGCGGCGGTTCTGGTGTTTATGCTTTTTGCGGCTCCTCATGTGTTACGGGACGGAACCTACCGGCTGGTGCATTACAATCGTTTTTTTGAGAAACCCGCTCCTTTTAATTTCATCCTGCTGAACAGTGATTTGCTGGCCGTGCGGAATGAGGATTTCACATTGCATATGAAAATGGAGGGGGAAACCCTGCCCAACGAAGTGTTTTTAGAGGATGAACAGGGTTTTCGTTATAAACTGGATAAAGAAGACAAGGTTTCTTATCAATATGCCTTCCGGAACCTTCAGAAAAACAGAACCTTCCGGTTTTATGCAGGAGGGTTTTATTCCAGGGAATACGAGCTGGAAGTACTGGCCAATCCGGCCTTGCTTAGCTTTGAGGTGAAGCTGAATTATCCGGCCTATCTTGGGAAAGGTCCCGAACGGCTTAAAAATACCGGCGAACTGGTAGTACCGGAAGGCACCGCCATTCATTGGGATGTCCGTTCGGAGAACACCGAACGGCTGCTTTTCTTTTTAAACGATCAACCCGATACAGCTTCAATCGTGGAACCCGGACGGTTCGAATATCGCCTGAACGCATCGAAACCCCTCAACTACGCCCTGCAGCCACAGAGCACGCGCGTAACCGATACAGATCCGGTTCGATTTTCAATCAATGTGGTACCCGATCAATATCCGGTGATCCGGGTGCAGCAGCGGACCGATTCCATCAGCAACCAGCGCATTTATTATATCGGAGAAATTAAAGACGATCATGGCTTAACAGGGCTTAGTTTTAACTATACGCGGGCCGGAGAGGGAGACGGAAATGTTATATCCGTTCCCATTGACTTTGATCGGGGCGGAACCACTGCATCCTTTTTTTATTACCTCAATGCGGCCGAGCTGGATATAAAAGCCGGCGAAACGCTGTCCTATTATTTTGAAGTAACCGATAACGACGGGGTGAACGGGCCCAAGTCTTCGCGGACCGCACTTATGACCCTCAATATGCCCTCGCGGGAGGAACAAGCGGCCGAGGTGGAAAGGAGTCGGTCGGAAGTCAAATCGAAACTGTCGGAAGCAGCCGGAAAGGCCGCGCGTCTACAGGAAAACACGAAAAAACTGAACGAATTGCTTATCCAGAAGCGAAGCCTGGGCTATGAAGAAAAGAACCAGGTAAAAGACCTGATCCGTCAGCAGCAGGAACTGGAAGAACTCCTGGAGGAACTGCGGGAAGAAAAAGCGAAGGCCGACTTGAAGCAATCCGAGCTGAATCCCGCGCAAAATGAAGCCATCCGGGAAAAACAGGAACAGATCCAGGAGCTTTTCGACAAGGTTTTGGATGAGGAGACAAAAAAGCTCATCGCCGAGCTGGAGAAATTATTACAGGAAAACAACAAGAACCTCACCCAGGAACAACTGGAACAATTGCAACTCGATAATAGAACCCTCGAGAAAGAATTGGACCGGCTGCTTGAACTATATAAACAGCTCGAGTTTGATCAATTGCTGCAGGAAAGCACCGATTTGCTTGAACAGTTGGCGGAACGTCAGCAGGAGCTGGCCAGGCAAACCGAAGAGCAGCTCTCAGGAGAAGACGGGGAGGACCCGGCACAATTGCAGGAGCAGCAGCAGGAAATCAATGAGGAATTTGAGCACGTTCAGGAACGTTTGAACCAACTGGAGGAAAAGAACAGCGCCCTGGAAAACGGAGGGAATTTCCAAGCCCCGGACGAAGAACAGAAAAACATAAAGCAGGAACTGGAAAAAAGCCTGGAAGAGCTGCAGAAGGAACAGCCGCAGAATGCTCCGAAACATCAGCAAAATGCCGCCGAGCAAATGCAGGACCTTGCCAAAAAGATGCTGGAAATGCGTCAGCAAATGGCTGGCATGCAGCAAACCATTAATCTTCAGGCGCTGAGGCAGATCCTGGATAACCTGTTGAAAGTATCCTACGATCAGGAAGGCTTGATGGAGGAGATGAAATCCGTCAATCCGAATGATCCCACTTTTCTGGAACTGGCCCGACGGCAGCGGTCCCTGAAAGACGACATTACCCTGGTTCAGGACAGCATCTATTCGCTCAGCAAACGGGTACCCCAGCTTTCCGCCTTTGTAAATAAAGAGACCGGCAAGATCGACGAACACCTCGGCAACGCGCTGAGTAAGCTATCCGACCGCAAGATTGCGGAAGTATTGGCGGAACAACAATTTGTGATGACCTCGGTAAACAATCTGGCTGTCATGCTGAGTGAAGTATTCGATCAGTTGCAGCAACAGATGAACAACGCCGGATCCGGGCCGGGACAGAAACCTTCTCCCGGACTGGCGCAGCTGAATAAAATGCAGGATGAACTCAACCGCCGCCTACACCAGTTAAATGAAGGGCTGAAGCCGGGCGAACGGGTTCCACGCGAGAAAAGCGAAGAGCTGGCGCGCCTGGCCAGGGAACAGCAATCCATACGCAACTCCCTTCAAAAGCTGAATCAGGAACTGAACAAGGACGGCCAGGGAAAACTCGGAAACCTTGAACAGCTTGCCGAAGAAATGGAAAAAACCGAGACCGAACTGTATAACAAGCGGATCACCGAGGAAATGATCCACCGCCAGCGGGAAATCATGACCCGGCTGCTCGATGCAGAAAAAGCGGAACAGGAACGGGATACCGAGGAAAAACGGGAAGCGCGCCAGGGAGCGCAATTCACACCCGATTTCAGCAAGGTCCTCGAAGAATTCAACCGGCAAAAGGAAAAGCAGCTCGAGCTGATCCAAACCCTTCCCCCGGAGGTCAGTTCTTTTTACCGGGAAAAGATAAACGAATACTTTCGGCAACTGAATGAAAAAGGAAACCAACTCCCATGATCATCGAATCAAGGATTTCTGAAATACGACGCGTGGACCGGATGCTGGAGGAGATCAAAGCGGGTCACGACCTGGGCGCAAAGCTGTTCTCCTCAATGTTAACCTCTGTATATGAGGCAGTTACAAACTCGATCCGTCACGGAAACCGGTTTGATGTGTCCAAAAAGATCAACGTTGAATTCGCCCGGCGCGGAGGAAACATGTTCATCTTCCGGGTCACCGATGAAGGGGATGGTTTTGATTGGCGATCGGTCCCGGAACCCCCTTGTCCGGACCGGATTGGTGGAAGAGGTTTACTTATCATGAAAAGATTGGCACAGAAGTGTATCTTTAATGAAAAAGGAAATAGCGTCGAATTACACTTTACAGCGTGAGTGCACAGAGAATCCACTTTTTCTCGGAAGACACGGACTTCCGTCTACGGGATAAAATGAAGATCCGGAAATGGCTCCTTGAAGCCTCCAAAAGGGAGGGATACCGAATTACCGGGCTTTGTTATATCTTTTGTTCGGACACCTACCTGCTTCAGATTAACCGCAATTACCTGGATCACGATACCCTCACCGACATCATTACCTTTGACAATTCTGAAAGCCCGGCGGAATTGGCAGGCGATATCTACATCAGTATCGATCGGATCCGGGATAACGCCGTTAAATACGGTGTTCCCGAAATCGAGGAGTTGTTACGGGTAATGATTCATGGTGTCCTTCATTTATGTGGATACAGTGATAAAAAGAAGGATGATAAGGTCCGGATGCGAATTAAAGAAGATATGTATATTGGTCTTTACAAATCCATGTTTGCATGAGAACGGTATTATTGGCAGGCGCCACCGGCCTGGTTGGCCGTCATTGTTTGGATTTATTGCTCCATGATCCGGCTTTTTTGGAAATAAAGGTGCTTACCCGCCGTCCGCTTTACCTGCAAGACCCCAAACTCAGGGAATTCATCATTGATTTTGATCAAATGGAAAAAACGGCTCCGGACTTGAAAGCAGACATTGTAATATGCTGTTTGGGCAGTACAATCAAGGATGCTGGTTCCCGGGAGCAATTCATGAAAATAGACCGGGAGTATCCTGTTATGCTTGCCAAACTGGCTCATCGAAACGGAACCAGGCATTTCATGGTCGTTTCGGCAGTGGGATCCAATAAAAACTCCCTCTTCTTTTATAGCCGGGTTAAAGGTCTGATGGAAGAGGATGTCAAAGCAATACCCTTTGAGATCATCAGCATTTTTCAGCCCTCCCTCATAGATGGCGAACGGAAAGAAGTGCGGGTAATGGAAGAGCTCAGCTTACGCGTTGGAAGACCCATGGCCCGCTTCATGCAGGGATCCCTGAAAAAATACCGACCCATCCCGGCGGCGGACATAGCGCGCTCCATCTGCCACATCGCCAAAGCATCCTGGCCGGGGATTCATTGTTATCAAACTCCCGATATGCTGGATCATTCGACACGCTATTCCGTCTGATCATCGTGTTCCACGTGGAACCTCAAAAGGCAACGCCCCGCCAATCCCTGATTCTCTGATTATTCGTAACTTTGCGGCTCGGAACAATAGGGGCCGGCTGGGCTCAGATTTGCAAATGTTCCACGTGGAACAAAACAAGAAAAGAATGTTTTCGAAATACGATGTCATAGTAGTAGGAGGGGGGCACGCGGGTTGTGAGGCGGCAGCGGCGGCAGCAAATATGGGTGGCCGCGTGCTGCTGATTACAATGAATATGCAAACCATCGCACAAATGTCCTGCAACCCCGCCATGGGTGGCGTTGCAAAGGGACAAATCGTTCGCGAAATCGATGCGCTGGGAGGCTATTCGGGCATTGTTACAGATAAAAGCACGGTCCAGTTCAGGATGTTGAACAGATCAAAGGGCCCTGCCATGTGGAGTCCGCGCGCCCAGAATGACCGGATGTTATTCGCCGCGGAATGGCGGGCTTTATTGGAGCAAACGCCGAACGTGGACTTCTGGCAGGACATGGTTTCGGAGCTCCTGGTAAAAGACAACCGGGTAAGGGGTGTACGTACAGCAATGGGGATTGAAATTCAAAGCAAAACCGTTGTATTAACCAATGGCACTTTCCTGAACGGGGTAATTCATATCGGGCAAAAGCGTTTTGGAGGCGGCAGGACAGGGGAAAAGGCTGCTACAGGTCTTACGGAGCAACTGGTTTCTCTGGGATTCGAATCCGGCCGGATGAAAACCGGTACACCTCCCCGCATCGACGGAAGGAGTTTGGACTACAGCAAACTGGAGGAACAAACCGGGGATCCGGATCGCCGTGGTTTCTCGTTTACCGACATTCTGCTTCCCGAAAAGCAGTTGAGCTGTTATATCGGCTATACCAATACAAAAGTACATGCCCTGCTGCAAGAGGGATTTGATGATTCTCCCATGTTTTCAGGACGCATCAAAGGATTGGGACCGCGGTACTGCCCTTCAATAGAAGATAAGATCAATCGGTTTGCAGATAAAGACCGTCATCAATTATTCATTGAACCGGAAGGCTGGAATACAGTTGAAATTTACCTTAACGGATTCTCAACTTCACTTCCGGAGGATGTACAGTATAAAGCATTGCAAGCTATTCCGGGATTCGAGCACGTAAAGATGTTCAGACCAGGCTATGCGATTGAATACGACTATTTTCCCCCTGTGCAGCTTAACCTAAGCCTGGAAACAAAACTTGTTGCAAATCTTTTTTTTGCGGGTCAGATAAACGGTACTACCGGCTATGAGGAAGCGGCCTGTCAGGGTCTTCTGGCTGGAATAAACGCCATCCGGAAGTGCAGGGAGGAAGAGGAAGTCATTCTGAAACGTTCCGAATCCTACATTGGCGTACTCATCGATGACCTGGTTACCAAGGGAACGGAAGAACCCTACCGCATGTTTACTTCCCGGGCGGAGCACCGCTTGCTCCTCCGTCAGGATAACGCGGATATCCGTTTATCCGGCCTGGGTTATGAACTGGGCTTGATCAGTGAAGAACGGATGGATAAAGTAAGAAACAAGATCCGTGACACCGAGTCTTTGGTATCCTATATGAAAAGTCATTCGGTGGATCCCGCCTCAATCAATGGGATCCTCGAAGCGAAAGGGACTACACCCATTAAGCAATCCACCCGTTTATTCACGCTCTTAACCCGCCCGCAGATTGATCTGAACGATCTCCTTCATAGTGATCCCGCTTTCAGGGGAATCGCCATCGGTTACGACCGGGAAACGTTGGAGCAGGCCGAGATCCAGGTCAAATACGAGAGTTATTTCAGCAAAGAAGAAGAAATGGTTCAGCGAATGAAGAGAATGGAAGAACACGAAATCAATCCCGATTTTGATTACACCCAGTTGGGCGCACTCTCAAAAGAAGCGCAGGAGAAACTTCTTCGGGTGAAACCCAGGACCCTGGGGCAGGCCTCCCGGATTTCCGGCGTGTCGCCTTCGGATATTTCCATTTTATTGGTCCATATGAGTCGGTAGTTAGTTAACTAATTAATTTTCAGATATTTATGAAAATAAATCCGGATCCAAATATGACCTCAATAGAAGCCTTCAGAGCCCATATCTTTATTCGCGAGGGTTATTCCTCCAGAAAAACCAAAAATCGCTTAAATCGCTTTAAATGGGCCTCAAATTAAAAATGCACTTTTCCCGGGCGCAAACCGTTCTGCTTGCACTCGCCGCGGGGCTGTTTCATTCCTGCGCGGTTCAGCAGACGCCAACGGGCGGTGAAAAAGACACCACGCCTCCCGAACTTCTCTCGGTCACACCTCCGAATGAGACCTTGAATTTTAACGCTGAAGAAGTTGAGCTTTTATTCAACGAATACGTTCAGTTGAAAAATGCATTTCAGGAAATCAGTATTTCTCCCGACCCGGAAACCCGCCCGGAGTTTCGGACCAAGAAGAATGCAATTATCATCAAGTTTGCCGACACCCTTGAACCAAATACAACCTATCAAATTAATTTCGGAAAGGCCATTGGGGATATGAACGAAGGGAATCCGTTTCCCAATTATAAATACGTATTTTCCACGGGCGATCAGATTGACTCGCTCCGTATCCAGGGATCGGTAGGCAGATATACCCTGAAAAAGACCGACCCGAAAAAGTCGGACTTTTCAGGTGTCCTTGTGCTGATCCACAAGCACCAGGATTCCATCGCCAATCCCGACAGTCTTATCATGACCAAAAAACCGGGATATTACACGTATGCCGATTCCGCCGGCAACTTTCAAATCACCAATCTGAAGGAAGGCGTCTATCGGGTGTACGCGATCGAAGAGGAAAATGGCTCGAGGATTTACGACGACAGCGAGGAGCTGATCGGATTCCTGCAAGAGCCCTTGCTTCTGCAGTCCGACACCACCCTATCCACAATCCACCTGGCTTACATGCAGCAAAAGGAACTTCAGATCCTGAACGACAGAAATCAGGATGCAAGGCTTACGCTGCTGCTAAACAAAAAAACAGACAGTCTGGACTTGCAAATCATCAGCCCGGAGCAGTTCAAAGGGAAACTCCTTACAGAAAAGGACCTGGTAACCGATTCGGTGGTTATCTGGCTTCCAAGCCCAGTTTACGATTCGGTGGAATTGGCCGTAGGGGAGAATGGGCGTTACATCGATACCATCCTCTTCCGCAATTTCAGTTCCAGGGAACAGTTGGATCCCTATACGATCACGGATAACATCCAGAAAAATACACTCCCTCCGGGAGAAAACCCGGTACTCACCTTTGGCAGACCCATTAACCAATCGGGGAAAGACCGCATTGAACTACAGGAGGATTCCGTGATCGTTCCGCCTTCCCGTTTTGTGCTCCGCCAGCAATCCCTGCGCAAATACGTTCTGGAATACCCCTGGAAAGAAAAGAGCAAATACCAGATCACCATCGGCGCGGGATATATCAAGGACGTTTACGGCAGCGGGAATAATGCCTATCAAAAACAGTTTACGGCAGATACGATAGAAAACTATGGTAACATCACCGTGGCCTACGTATTGGATGATTCCTTGCATACGGACACGGCACAATTCCTGGTGGAACTTTTAAATTCCGATTTCGCGGCGGTACAATCCGATACCCTTTCCACGTCCCGGAAGATTTCCTATCAGACGCTTCGTCCCGAAAAATACCTGATTCGTGTTATTTACGACCGGAACCGGAACGGGGTATGGGATGGCAGTAACCTCTTTGAAAAACAGCAACCTGAAAAAATACTGGTATTCGACCCGGGAGAAGCCTTGAGGGCCAATTGGGATCAGGAATACACGATCAATATTCCGCCGGAATAGTCAGCCAACACCCCTTATTTAAACCAGGATGCATACAATTGATAACGTCCTGGCAGCTCATCCAGCAGTTTCCATTGATCGGGACTGATGGGCTTGATCTTCCGCGCAGGGGTGCCGGCATAAATAAAGCCCGATTCACAGACCGTCTTTTCCAGGACAACGGCCCCAGCGGCCACGATACAGTATTCCTCTACCACGGCATGATCCATGATGATCGCACCCATGCCAACTAGAACGTGGTCGCGTAATTCGCACCCATGAACGACCGCTCCGTGTCCGATATTCACGTTGCTCCCGATAGTTGTCGCCGCCTGTTGATAGGTACAATGAATAATCGCACCGTCCTGCACGTTGCTTCGGTCACCAATCCGGATCGAATTCACATCGCCACGGACCACAGAATTAAACCAGAAACTACAACCCGCTCCCGCAACCACATCGCCCACCAGAGTCGCGTTTTCGGCTATGAAACAATCGTTTCCCAATTTAGGCGACACGCCGTTTACCGCTCGGATTATTGCCATGACTGTATTTAAAATATGGTGTCGTAAGCTCCCCGTTCATCCTTCACAGGATAGTCGGTCGTATAATGCAATCCGCGGCTTTCCTTCCGCATCGAGGCCGCCTTGATCACCAGATAAGCCACCTGAATCAGGTTGCGCAATTCACAGAGTTTCACCGAGAGCCGGGTGCGTTTGTAAAACTCCTCGGTTTCATCGTAAAGCAGATGCAACCTCCTCAAAGCTCTTTCCAGACGGAAATCGGATCGGACAATCCCCACGTAATCATTCATCATCCGTTGCATTTCCCTCAAATTATGGGTTACCAGAATTTCCTCGTCAGACTGAACCGTTCCGAATTCATCCCATTGCGGAATATCGGGTACCAGCTTTACGTCCTTTACCTTGGCGGACGCATCCTCATAAATCCGGTGTGCAAAAACCAGGGCTTCCAGTAAAGAGTTGGAAGCCAACCGGTTGGCACCATGCAATCCGGTAGATGCACATTCACCGCAAGCGTACAGGTTCCGGATACTGGATCGTCCGTACTCATCCACCATAATTCCTCCACACATGTAGTGAGCGGCAGGCAACACCGGGATCATCTCCCTGCTCATGTCGATCCCGATACTCAAACACTTGGCGTAAATATTGGGGAAATGGCGGAGAAGCTCTTCTTTGCTTACATGCCGGATATCCAGGTACACGCATTCCACGCCTTGCTTTTTGATCTCGGCATCGATTGAACGCGCCACGATATCCCGCGGCGCCAGCGATTTCCGTTTATCGTACTGTTCCATGAACTCCCGGCCCTTATGGTCCTTTAATACCGCTCCAGCTCCCCGCAGCGCTTCGGAAATAAGGAAGGAAGGATACTCGCCCGGGTTATAAAGCGCGGTGGGGTGGAATTGGATGAATTCCATGTTCCTTACTTTTCCCTTTGCACGGTACACCATGGCTATCCCATCGCCCGTGGCGATCGTCGGGTTGGTCGTGGACGCATAAACATGTCCCGCACCACCGGAAGCCATCACCGTAATTTTTGCACCGATCCGTTCCACTTTACCTGTCCGGGTATTCAACGCATAGATGCCAAAGCACGTGATGTCCGGCGTACTCTTATCCACATGCACGCCGAAATGATGCTGGGTGATCAAATCCACAGCAAAATAATGCGTCAATATCTCAATATTCGGGTTTTTATGCACCATTTCAAGCAGTGTCCGCTCAATTTCCAATCCCGTCACATCCTTGTAATGAAGCACGCGGCTTTCGGAATGCCCCCCCTCCCGGGCCAGGTCATAATTGCCTGAGGTGTCCCGGTCAAAATGGGCGCCGTATCCGATAATTTCCTTGACCCGTTCCGGCCCCTCCTTGACTACGATTTCCACCACGTTCCGGTCGCACAAACCGTCCCCTGCCACCAGGGTATCCTGTATGTGTTTTTCAAAGGAATCGGTCTTATCGGTAACCGCTGCCACGCCTCCCTGGGCGTACTTCGTATTCGATTCGTCTTCATTCGATTTGGTGACGATCAAAACCTTTCCATGGGACGCCGCTTTCAACGCGAAGCTCAAACCCGCCACTCCGGATCCGATTACCAAAAAATCAACATCTCTCATGTATGTGAACTAATGTGAAAAACTGTGGAAAGAAGTGTGAAGAGAATTTGAATAAATCGCTCTTTTTGGGGATAACGGCTGAAGTCGAAAACTTGTGCCCAAGTTATGCGCCTATTATCCTCCAAAAAGGCTACCTATCCACATCTTTCCCATACCCCAAACTTAACCAATTATTAACTGTTAAAAATAACTAACTTTGGTGTTGAAAAACAATTTGCCTGATTAGCAGCTTGTTTAGTTAGAAAAATGTGAAGAGTTTGTTAATAAAACATTAATAAGTCATTTCGCAAATAGTATTGCACGGAATTCTCAACGCAACTAACAAACCTACTACTACCAACAAATCTATTTTAAAATAGAAATAATTGTAGATAGTCTAGGGTGTTGAACAAAAAATATAAAAATGCCAGCTACAGAAGCGATCTTAGCAGAGAAGGGATTTCTCGATTACGCGATCGATCCCCGGTTGGATCTTTTCGCTGAAATTGAACGACTGAAGAAAGAAAAAAATGCCATCATTCTGGCCCACTATTATCAGGACGCGGATATACAGGACATTGCCGACTACATTGGAGACAGTCTCGGACTATCCCAGGAAGCGGCAAAGACTTCGGCTGACGTCATTGTATTTGCCGGCGTCCATTTTATGGCTGAAACCGCTAAGATTCTTTCCCCCGGTAAAAAGGTACTACTGCCGGACCTTACCGCCGGCTGTTCCCTGGCAGACACCTGTCCTCCGGACGAATTCCGTGTTTTTAAACAGCAACATCCGGGCCATACCGTGATCATGTATGTGAATTCGACTGCGGAGATCAAGGCGATGAGCGACATCGTATGTACATCCACCAATGCGGTCGCCATTGTGGAAAGTCTCCCGAAAGACGAGAAGATCATTTTCGGACCCGATAAAAACCTGGGAAGGTACGTAGCGCAGCAAACCGGCAGGGACCTGGTCCTTTGGGACGGCGCCTGCATGGTTCACGAAATATTTTCAAGGGAAAAGATCGTCAAGCTGAAAAACCGGTACCCCCAGGCCAAGCTCATTGCACACCCTGAATGTGAAGAACCCATTTTGAAGGAAGCCGATTTTATCGGATCCACCACCGCGCTGTTAAAATACACGATCAATAGTCCCGAAACGGAGTTTATTGTAGCTACCGAATCGGGTATCCTGCATCAGATGCAGAAGGCTTCGCCCGAAAAGACTTTTATTCCGGCGCCGCCAAATAATAATTGCGCCTGCAATGACTGTCCGCATATGAAAAAGAATACGCTGGAAAAACTCTATCTGTGCATGGAATATGAGAAACCGGAGATTATTCTGCCGGAAGATCTTATTGTTCAGGCCAGAAGACCCATTGAGCGGATGCTTGAGATTTCAGCCCGGCATGGATTGTAACAAAAAAAATAGCTAATCTTTTCAAAAATACCGAAACCATTTACCGGTTTGCCGTGTTAGTTTCGTCCAGTTCGGTTCTAACCGAACCAAAACACGCATATGAACGAAACGACCCGATCGGGAGAAAACACGCTGAAAGAAACCCTGGTGGAAGACTTCGGCAGGTACATTGAATCCGAAGATAAACTTTCACCCCTGGCGGCGCGCATCCTTGCGCACCTGATCATCGATAACCACAAAGGGATCACCTTTGAAGAGCTGGTCGATCTATTGAAGGCCAGTAAAAGCTCTGTTTTTACCAATCTGAACATCCTTCTTCACAAGGGACGCATTACCTATTATACCCTGGCAGGGGACCGTAAAAAATATTATACCGTGTCACCCGACGATATGATCAACCGGATGAACGAGCACATCAAATCCTGCGAGAATAAATTGACCCTTTGCCGGCAGATCATAGCCTACAAGAAATCGGTGAAGCAACCGGGAGACCGCCAGTTCCTGCAAAAGCAGCTCAATTACCTGGAAAGCTTCATCCAATATCTGGAACAGCACAAAAACCTATGCATTCAACATAAAGAAGATATAATCCACCTAAAAACTTTAAAACGATGAAGTACGCATAATACCCCCTTACACACAACAATCAAACAGCATTAAACACAGCAACAAAAACAACAATGAAAAAAATCAGTTATAGCGCTTTTTTAATAAGTTTTGCATTCCTTACTTCCTGCCAACAACCGCAGCAGGGACCGCAACAGGGTCAGGGCCCGATCCCCTTGCCGGTCGTGGAAGTTCCGGTTAAGACGGTGACCGGTTACACCGCCTATCCGGTCAGCATCGAAGGAACCATCAGCAGTGCCGTACGGGCCAAAGTACCCGGTTACATCACCAAAGTACTGGTAGATGAAGGGCAAAAGGTAAGCAAGGGACAAACCTTGTTTCAGCTTGAAACAGCCGCCTTGTCGCAGGATGCAGGAGCGGCAGAAGCCAATGTGAATGCCGCACGCGTCGAGGTTGAAAAGTTAAAACCGCTGGTGGAAAAAGGCATCATCAGCAGCGTGCAGCTGGAAACGGCAAAAGCGCGCCTGGCCCAGGCTGAAGCCAGTTACCAGAGTATCGTAGCCAATATTGGCTACGCGACCATTAAAAGCCCAGTGAACGGCTATGTGGGAGCAATCCCTTTCCGGGAAGGAACCCTGGTCAGTCCGTCTGACCCGACTCCCCTGACCCGGGTATCGGACGTGGATAAAGTATATGCCTTCTTTTCAATGAATGAACGGGACTATCTCAATTTCCTCCAAACGGCCGAAGGCAAAACCCTGGCGGAAAAAATAAAAAATTTCCCGCCGGTAAAGCTGCAGCTGGTCAATGGAACCCTCTACGAGGAGGAAGGGAAGATCGAAACCGTAACCGGTCAGATTAATCCCACAACGGGTACAGTTAATTTCCGGGCTACCTTTCCCAATCCAAACGGGATTCTAGCCAACGGAAACAGCGGAATCATCCGCATTCCGAAGACCTATTCAGATGCCGTGGTCGTCCCCGAAGCATCTACGTTTGAGCAGCAGGGGATGGTGTATGTGTATAAGGTGCAGGGTGACACGCTGGCCGTGTTGACCAAAATTGAGGTGAAGGATCGGGTGGAAAATCTGGCGCTGGTCGCATCCGGGCTTGAAGCGGGTGAAAAGATCGTAGCACAGGGAGTGGGCAAACTCCGCAACAATACCCCCCTTATCCCACAACCGGTACCCTTTGACAGTGTTGCCAATACGCTGAATGTAGTATTTAAATAAGTTTCATAATGCTAAAGAAATTCATAGACCGGCCGGTGCTCTCCACCGTGGTTTCCATTATCATTCTGATTCTGGGAGTCCTCGGATTGACCACCCTGCCGGTAACCCAATATCCTGATATTGCCCCGCCCACAGTCCGGGTTCAGGCCAATTACCCCGGTGCAAACGCGGAAACGGTGTTGGAGAGCGTTATCATTCCCATTGAGGAACAGATCAACGGGGTGGAGGGGATGACCTACATCACTTCTACTGCCAGCAACAACGGGATGGCGTCCATCCAGGTATTTTTTGAGCAAGGGATTGATCCGGATATTGCCGCGGTAAACGTGCAGAACCGGGTAGCCCGGGCAGCTCCACTGTTGCCGCGTGAGGTAACCCAATCGGGGGTAAGTACCCAGAAGCAGCAGACCAGTTCCCTAATGTTTTTGAGCGTCCTTTCCGAAAACGAAGACTACGACGCGACCTATATTCAGAACTACCTCAATATCAATGTGCTGCCTGCGCTGAAACGTATCAACGGCGTAGGCGATGTGCAGGTGTTCGGCGCGAAGAACTACGCCATGCGGATCTGGCTGCTTCCCGAGAAGCTGGCCGCCTACGACCTGATGCCTACCGATGTGATCGCTGCAATCAATGAGCAGAGTCTGGAGGCAGCCGCCGGTTCCCTCGGCCAGAATAACGCGGAAGCTTTCGAATACGTGATCAAATACGGCGGAAGGTATACCACGGAGGAAGAATACCAGAACATCATCATCAAAGCGCTTGGGAATGGACAGTTTCTGCGTCTGGCCGACGTCGCCCGGGTAGAATTGGATGCGGAAGGGTATTCGGTGGTTTCCCATTCCAATGGCCTGCCCGGGGTAAGTATGGGTATTTACCAAACTCCCGGTTCCAATGCGCAGGAGATCATCGAAAATATCCACGCCGAGCTGGCGATCCTGGAAAAGGACTTTCCTCCGGGACTGTCGGTGAATATCAACTTCGATACCAACGAATTCCTGGAGGCTTCCATTCACAAAGTCGTGGTTACTTTGCTGGAGGCCTTTGTACTGGTCTTTATTGTGGTGTTTATCTTTCTGCAGGATTTTCGTTCCACGCTCATTCCCGCCATTGCGGTACCGGTTTCCATTGTGGGTACCTTCTTTTTCCTTGGCCTGTTCGGCTACTCGGTGAACTTGCTGACCCTCTTTGCCCTGGTGCTGGCGATCGGCATTGTCGTGGACGACGCCATTGTGGTGGTGGAGGCGGTTCACGCCAAACTGGAAGGGGGTGCAAAAAGCAGTAGGGAAGCGACCCATACAGCCATGAGTGAAATCACCGGTGCGATTATCTCCATTACCCTGGTGATGGGCGCCGTGTTTATCCCGGTAACCTTCATTACCGGTCCGACCGGCGTGTTCTACGAACAATTTGGGGTAACCCTCATTGTGGCCATCGCCATTTCCGCCCTGAACGCACTTACGCTAAGTCCTGCTTTGTGCGTCCTATTCCTAAAGCCGCAGCATGACGGGCATGGGAACAAAAGGAGCCTTTTGAAGCGATTTTACGCGGCATTCAATGCCGGATTCGAAGCCACAACCAGAAAGTATGTTCAATCGCTGCGTTTTCTCTACCGCTTCAAATGGATTACAGCAGTTATTCTATTGGCTGCGGTGGGTATCATCTACTGGGCGTCCTCCACGACCCCGACGGGATTTGTTCCGAATGAAGACCGCGGAATCATCTTTACCAACATCGAACTGCCTGCCGGGGCTTCCCTCGACAGGACGGTCGAGGTGACCCAGGAACTGTACGACCGGTTAAAGCAGATTCCCGGAGTGGCCGGAGGAACGCTGGTTAACGGATACAGTCTTATTTCCGGAGCGGGAAGCAATTACGCGCTTGGATTCATCAAACTGGATCCCTGGGATGAACGAAAGGAAGATTCCCTGTCGGCCGATGCCCTGACAGCGAAAATGTTTGCCGTGGGAGCCAGCATGTCCGATGCGAACGTGCTGTTCTTCTCGCCGCCCAGCGTGCCCGGATTTGGGGTTTCATCGGGTTTCGAACTGAATGTGTTGGACCGCTTGGGTGGAGACTTCAACGAGCTGGACCAGGTAACCCGGGAATTCCTTATGCAACTCATGCAGCGGCCCGAAATCATGTATGCCCAAAGCTCGTTCAATACTTCCTACCCGCAATACGAAATCGACCTGAATGTGCCGAAAGCGAAGGAAGCTGGGGTGTCGATCAGCAACATATTCGCCACGCTGCAGGGTTACATCGGAAGTATCTATGCGGCGGATTTCGCCCGGTTCGGAAAGCAGTACCGGGTGTACGTGCAGGCACTTCCGGAAGACCGGGCCAAAACGGACGACCTGAACAAGCTGTTTGTACGCAATGCAAGCGGGGAAATGGCGCCAATCACTGAATTTGTCAGCTTAAAGCGTGTTTACGGGCCGCAGGCGGTAACCCGCTTCAACCTCTTCAATTCGGCCGGCGTAAACGGCGCGGCTGCCCCCGGGTATTCCACCGGTGACGCCATCCGGGCTGTACAGGAAGTAAGTGCTACGGCCTTGCCCACCAATTACACGATTGCGTTTTCAGGTTTGACGCGCGAAGAGATTGCCGCAGGCAACCAGACCTTGTTCATTATCATTCTGAGTGTGCTTTTTGTCTATTTTATTCTGGCTGCCCAGTATGAGAGTTACCTGATTCCTTTGTCGGTACTGTTATCGCTGCCCATCGGGATCATGGGCGCGTTCCTCACTACCAAGCTGGCGGGGCTGGAAGTGAATGTATATTTCCAGATCGCCCTGATCATGCTGCTGGGGCTGCTTGCCAAGAACGCGATCCTGATTGTGGAATTTGCCATCCAGCGGCGCAGGGCAGGACTGTCGATTACCGAGGCCGCTTTTGAAGGAGCCCGGGTCCGTCTGCGTCCGATTCTAATGACCTCCTTTGCATTCATCGTGGGCCTGTTGCCTTTAGTATTCGCCGGCGGTATCGGTGCCCGTGGAAATAATTCAATCGGAACCGGCGCAGTGGGTGGTTTGCTGATCGGGACTGTTTTTGGGGTGTTCGTGATTCCGATCCTTTATATTCTATTTCAGTGGCTGCAGGAAAAGATAAGCGGTAAACCGCAGGCAGCCCACACCATTTCAAGCGAAGAAGACTAATATGAAACGACATACGATCTATAAATCAGCGCTGGCACTAGTCCTCTTGATCGGCCTCCAATCCTGTTTTGTAGCCAGGGAATACGAGCGACCGGAAACAGCGGTAAACGAAATGCGGTATCGGACCGACCAGCTTCCGCCGGACAGTATCACACTGGCCGATATTTCCTGGAGCGACCTGTTTACCGATGAACAGCTTGCGATGCATATCCGCGATGGACTGGAAAATAACATGGATATCCGGATCGCTCTGCAGCGGATCGTAGCGGCAGAAGCTTACTACAAACAGGGTAAGGCCGGAAATTTACCGTTGATCGGGGCCGGCGCGCAGATGACCCACCAGCAACTGGCTGGAAACAGCCAGCTGGGAGCCATTTTTGACGGCGCCCTGAATCAATACGATCTGTCGGCCAATCTTTCCTGGGAAGCCGATATCTGGGGCAGGATCCGGAGCAATAAACGTGCATTGGAAGCATCTTACCTGCAATCGGTAGCCGCCCATCGGGCCGTCAAAACCGAACTTATTGCCAACATCGCCTCCCTCTATTATCAACTGCTGGCCTTTGATGAGCAGAAGCGGATCGCCCAGCAAACCATCGTGAACCGGGAAAGCAGCCTGGAAACCACCAAAGCGCTGAAGGATGCCGGGGCGGTGACCGAAGTGGCTGTGAAGCAGACAGAAGCGCAGCTGTATACCGCACAGGCTTTGCTGGTGGAGTTGAATAAGAACATCAAAATTCTGGAAAACACCTTGTCTGTTCTACTTGGAAAAACGCCCGGTGAGATCCAGCGGAGCAGTCTGCGGGAACAGCATCTTGATCCGGAGATGAAGACCGGATACCCGCTGCAGCTATTACGGAACAGACCCGATGTGATTGCGGCTGAATACGGACTGATCAATGCCTTTGAACTCAGCAACGTCGCCAAGGCGGCCTTTTATCCTTCCCTGACTATTTCCGCTACAGGCGGTCTGCAAAGTCTGGAACTGGACGAATTGCTGAGCGCAAATTCCCTGTTCGCCAATATCGTGGGGGGACTTACCCAGCCCATTTTGAATGGGCGCCGCGTGCGGACCCAGTATGAAGCAGCCCAATCTCAGGAAGAAATCGCTTACCTCGAATTCAAAAAAGCCATTCTAACGGCAAGTAAAGAGGTTTCCGATGCGCTGAGCGATATCGAAGCAGCCGAGGAAACCATTGCGATCAAAACCAGGGAATTTGAAGCATATGATACCGCCAGTAGTTATTCAGAGGAATTGCTGAATAACGGATTCGCAAACTACCTGGAAGTACTTACTGCCCGTGAAAACGCCCTTAATTCCCAACTCGGACTGATCAACGCGGAATACAACCGGTTGAACGCTGTTGTGGAACTCTACCGGGCGCTCGGTGGGGGCTGGAGGTAACGAACCGGCTGGCAATTAATATAAAAGTTCAGGCAGGGGGAGCACACCCTCTGCCTTTTTTCTGCCCCGGACCATGTCAAAAAGTGCAAACAATATCGCACTTTCTACATTTTTATGTTTTTTGCCATTGGATATATTTGATGGCATTGACCCCGCCAATATATATGCTGACCGGTAGAAAACAGACCATACTGACCTTTCTTGTCTTGGGAGCGGTTCTTGCCGCCGGAGGCTGCCAAAAGCAAAGGACCATAAGTTACAACCGGGATATCCGTCCAATTGTCAACGCCAAATGTATTTCCTGCCACGGAGGTGTCAAACAGTCGGGGGGATTCAGCCTGCTTTTTGAAGAAGAGGCCAAAGCGCCTACGGAATCGGGGAAACCCGCCATCATCCCCGGTGACAGTAAGCGCAGCGAAATAATGAAGCGTCTGCGGCATTCCGATACGACCCTACGGATGCCATTGGATGCGCCCCCGCTGAGTAAGGAGGAAATACGGCTCATTGCCGACTGGATCGACCAGGGAGCCAAATGGGAGGAACATTGGGCCTATATCGCCCCCGACACTTCCATTGTTCCGCCTGAAACCACCTTTGATTCGCTTGTCCGGAATGATATCGACCGCTTTGTATTCCGGAAACTGCAAGACATCGGTCTCACGCCTTCCCCTGCCGCGGAAAAGGAGTTGTTATTGCGGAGGGCTTTTTTGGATCTGACCGGTCTTCCCCCGACCCAAGCCGACTACGAACAGTTTCGGGCCGATCCGGACCCGGACGCTTTTGAAAAAGTGGTGGATACCCTGCTGGGTTCTTCCGCCTTTGGGGAAAAATGGGCCAGCATGTGGCTGGACCTTGCTCGCTACGCCGACTCCAAGGGGTATGAGAAAGATCTTCACCGGAATATCTGGAAATACCGCGACTGGGTAATCGACGCTTTCAACTCCGACATGCCCTTCGATGAGTTTACCATTGCCCAACTGGCCGGAGACCTGTTGCCGGAGCCCTCCAAATCCCAGTTGATCGCCACCGCGTTCCACCGCAACAGCATGGCCAACGATGAAGGAGGTACCAACGACGAGGAATTCCGGGTGGCCGCGGTATTGGAGCGGGTAGGAACTACCTTTGAAGTTTGGCAGGCTACCACCATGGCCTGTGTTCAATGCCACAGTCATACCTACGATCCCATCCGGCACGAAGAGTTTTACGGGGTCATGGCTATTTTCAATAATACGGCCGATAAAGACCTGTATAATGAACAGCCCAAATTATTGACTTACGAAAATGAAGATAAAGAAAAGGTGGCCGAACTGCTCGACTGGCTGAAAAACAGACTGCGAACCGAACCCAGTGACATGGAAAGCGGAGAACGCTTCCTCTACCGGGAAAAGGAAAGCCTGCTTAACCGCATCGGCTACCGGAAAGTTGAGGCTGAGGAGTTCCAGGACAAAAGCAGTCTGATTGAACTGGTCACCCACGACCAGAAATCCATCTGGCAGGTCCAGGACAGTTCCTGGATCATGTTTGAAGACGTGGATCTACGTGGGGTGGAGGCTATTTCCTTTGGATACGCTTCACTTTACGGAGCCCTGGTGGAAATCCGATTGGACCACCCGCTGGGACCTAAAATAGGGGAAGCCCGGCTGGGTATAACCGCAAGCGGTTTTCCGGGCAACCGGCCCGAGACCTGGCATGAAGCAAAAGCCTCCATTACGCCCGTGTACGGGATCCGTGATGTGTACTACTATTTCAGAAAAGACAAACACTTTGCCCAGGATTTGTTGCGGATGGATTGGATTTTTTATCATGAGCGGAACCCGCAGTATAAGAAACTGGGCGCAGAGGCGATCAGGAAAATTGAGGAACTGGAAGCAACCGAACCGCTGCATACCCCCATTTTGCAGGAGCTTCCAGCCGGTAAACGACGGACTACCTACCTTTTTGAACGCGGCGATTGGAGAAATCCCGCCCAGGAAGTGCAACCCGGAATACCTGCATCGCTCGGGGAGATACCCGGCCGGGTCGACCGGCTTGCCTTTGCCCGGTGGCTCGTAAGCAAAGAAAACCCCCTTACCGCCCGGGTTTTTGTAAACAGGGTATGGGAGCAGCTCTTTGGGTTCGGTATAGTGGAAACCTTGGGCGATTTTGGAAGCCAGAGCATTCCGCCCACGCACCCGCAACTATTGGACTGGTTGGCTGTTCAATTCCGGGATACGCATCAATGGCATATCAAAGCGCTTCTGAAACAGATCATGTTATCGGCTACCTACCAGCAAAGTTCTGTCGTCAGCGAGGAAGCACTTGAAAAAGATCCCTACAACAAATACCTCTCCCGGGGATCCCGGACCCGCCTGCCGGCCGAAACGATCCGGGATCAGGCCCTGGCCATCAGCGGACTGCTGAGTGATAAAATGTACGGACCCAGCGTGATGCCCTACCAGCCTGAAAGCGTAAAGGCCTTTGGGGGAACATTCTGGCATGAAAGTCAGGGCGAAGACAAGTATAGGAGAGCCGTTTACACCTATTGGAAGCGGACCAATTCCTATCCTTCCATGGTCGCATTTGACAGCCCTACCCGGGAAGTCTGTACTTCCATGCGGATCCGGACCAACACGCCGCTACAGGCGTTGACGCTGCTTAACGATCCGGTCTATGTGGAGGCGGCCGAGGCCTGGGCCCACAAAATTCTGGAGCAGTATCCGGACGATCCGGAAAAGGGAATCGTGGATCATCTGCAGCTGATCACGGCGCTGCCGCCGGCACCGGAGAAAAAGGAAGCCTTGCTTCGTTTATACCGGGAAACCCTTTCCTATTATCAGAACGATACGGCGGGGATGCGGCTGATCGCGCAGGGGCCGGAACCGGATAATCCGGATGAATCGGCCCGGCTCGCTGCCCTGGCAGTAGTAACCAATGTAATGTTTAACTTAGATGAATTCGTAACCAGGAGGTAAGCACAATGAATATCGCTGAAGAGGCCATCTATCGCAAGGCGGAATACAACAGCCGGCGGCATTTCCTGAAGAACTGTACTTCCGGGCTGGGGGCCATCGCGCTCGGGTCCATGTTGGGTTGCAATAGAAGTTTGTTTTCGGATCCGGCAACTAAAACGGCCGGCTTCATTCCGGGCCTTCCGCATTTCGCGCCCAAGGCCAAGCGGGTCATTTTCATGCACATGGCGGGGGGACCGTCACACCTGGAACTTTTTGATTACAAGCCCGAATTGCAACGATTGGATGGGAAGGACACGCCGCAATCCCTGATGGAAGGCAAAAACTTCGCTTTTATCAAAGGAACCCCGAAACTACTGGGTCCCCGGGCGGGTTTTGTGCAGGCCGGCGGATCGGGCACCTATGTATCCGATTACCTCCCGGAGTTTGCCGGGGTCATCGACGAGGTAACGCTGCTGAAAGCGATGCATACCGACGAATTCAATCACGCGCCTGCCCAGCTTCTGATGCAAACCGGAAGCCCCCGGCTCGGCAAGCCCAGTCTCGGATCCTGGACAGTCTACGGGTTGGGATCGGAGAACGAAAACTTGCCGGGCTTCGTTGTACTTAGCTCCGGAGGCGGTTCAATCAGCGCGGGGAAAAGCGCCTGGGGAAGCGGCTTTCTTCCCACAGTTTATCAGGGCGTGCAATGCCGGTCAAAGGGTGAGCCCGTGCTTTTTCTGTCCAATCCGGATAAGATAGACCCGCATCTCCGCAAACGCTCCATTGAGACCATCAATGAGATCAACCGGAAAGAATACGAAGACATTGGCGACCCGGAAATCCTGTCCCGCATCGCCCAATACGAGCTGGCATTCAAAATGCAGGCCACCGTGCCTGATGTCATGGATATCTCGGATGAACCGGATTATATCCGCGAAATGTATGGCGCGGTTCCCGGGGAGGCCTCGTTCGCCAACAATTGCCTGCTTGCCCGCCGGTTGGTGGAAAAGGGGGTCCGCTTTGTCCAACTGTACGACAACCGCTGGGACACCCACGGAGTCGGGGAAGGCAACGGCGTGGGCGAGGGAATGAGAAGGTCCTGTCAGGCCATTGACCGGCCCATGACCGCTCTGATCCGTGATCTGAAGCAACGCGGCCTGCTGGACGAAACCCTGGTTGTCTGGGGCGGGGAGTTCGGACGCACGCCCATGATGGAAGCCCGCACCGGCGAAGGGTTTGACGGGCGGGATCATCACCTGGAAGCCTTCACCATGTGGATGGCCGGAGCCGGTGTAAAACGGGGTTTCAGTTTCGGGGAAACGGATGAGATCGGGTACTACGGAATCAAAGACCGGGTGCATGTGCACGACCTGCATGCTACCATCCTTCATCAACTGGGCCTTGATCACGAAAAGCTGACCTATGAGTTTCAGGGAAGGCCGTTCCGGCTGACCGACGTGCACGGTCGGGTGGTACACGAAATATTAGCCTGAGGATATGGATTTCTTCACGTTTCTGGGCCGGTTTCATCCGTTGGTTGTGCATTTGCCAATCGGAACGCTGCTGATTGCCATTTTGATTTTTTTTCTTTCCAGGAAAAAGAAATACGGATTCCTGGCGCCTGCGCTTGATTTCATTCTATTGCTGGGCGCGATCAGTGCCGCCCTGGCCTGCATGCTTGGCTTTATGCTGGCTCTAAACGGCGAATACGACCCGGATACGCTTTTCTGGCACCAATGGGGCGGCATCTTGCTTGCCCTGCTTTCTTTTGTTCTCTATTGGGCGCGCATCCGCAGTTGGCGTCCGCCTGCTGTATGGATAAAGTTTAGCTACCTGCCTTTCCTGGTGTTGCTGCTCTTGATTTTTTTTACCGGGCACAAGGGGGGAAACCTGACCCACGGGTCGGAATACCTGCTGCAGCATGCGCCGGATCCGCTGCGGGTCCTGGCGGGCTTGGGTCCCAAGCCAATTCCCAGACCCCCGGTGACCAACCTGGATTCCGCTGATATTTTTCTGGACGTGATCCAGCCGCTGGTTGCTTCCAAATGCCAGAGCTGTCATAATCCCGATAAAATCAAAGGCGGTTTGTTGCTGCATGACTACGAGGAAATGCTAAAGGGAGGCGAAAGCGGTCCGGCAGTCATTCCCGGAAATCCGGAAGAAAGCGAATTGTTCAGACGCGTTACCCTACCGGAAGATCACGATGATTTCATGCCGGCAGAAGGAAAGCCAGGTCTGACCGGCGATCAGGTCGCGCTGGTCCAGTGGTGGATCGAACAGGGCGCGCCCTCTTCCCGCTTGCTGGCGAACATGGACGTGGATCAGCGCACCGGCGACCGATTGGCCAGGGTATTGGGCCTTAAGATCTCCAAAAGCAGACTTCCCGGGAAGGAAGCCAAGCCGGCCGACCCCGAAGCGGTACAGTCTGCCATTGACCAAGGATTTATCGTGGACCGCATCGCACCGGAAAGCAATTTTCTTGAAGTGCGCTTGCCTTTCACCGGTCAGGAACTGAAAGCCGACGCGTTTCAGTCGCTGCTTCCCCTGAAAGAACAGATTGCATGGATGGACCTGGCGGGCAGTCAGCTGCGGGACGAAGACCTGGAAGTGATCGGTCAACTGTCTTCGCTGAGCAGGCTCGATCTTTCCCGGACTTCCGTGAGCGATAAGGGCCTGACCGCCCTGGGCAATCTCCGGGAATTAAGTTACCTAAACCTGTATGGAACTTCCGTGACCGATGAGGGGCTGGCGAATCTGAGGAATCTGGAAAAGCTTCAGTCACTCTACCTATGGCAAACCCAGGTAACCGCTGCAGGAGCGGAATCTTTTCAGGCCGAAAGGCCGGATATCGACCTGGACAGGGGATACCTCTAGCCTGAAGACGCCCTTCCCGGACGGAAAGGTCTTTTCAGACTCCGGGAAATTTTCTTAACATTGAGAATGCAAGAGTCCGTCAGACGCAATGTGTGGAAAAGTTACGCCGGAAGTGTGCTGCTGTTGGCGGCCATCCTGGCCGGGACATTGATCGGCCTTTTCCTTCCACGGGTGGCACTGGCGTTGAAACCACTTGGAGACCTCTTTCTAAACCTGATTTTCACCAGCGTGGTTCCCCTGATTTTCTTCGCGGTAGCCTCGTCGGTTATTCAATTGCAGGGAAAGGAAAAGACGGGACGCATTCTGATTCTTACAGGCGTCGTCTTTACGATGACGGCTTTGCTGGCGGCTGCCTTTGCCATTTTGGTTCTGAAGCTTTTTCCGCTGTCTCCGATCGAAATCCAGCAAAGCATGACCCATACTGAGCTTGCGCCGGCCGATATCTCTTCGCAATTGGTCCGGGCCTTTACCGTAGCTGATTTCAGCGCCCTGCTTTCCAAGCAAAATATGCTGGCGCTCATTGTCTTTTCCCTGCTG
>JAJUHF010000029.1 GCA_029268045.1 Anseongella ginsenosidimutans | reverse complement strand
TATGACAACCAGGTGATGCTCACCGGGGGAATTCTGGTGGGTTCGGCCGGTACACTGCTTACCATTGTCATGTGCCGCGCGATGAACCGCTCGCTTTCGAATGTGATTTTCGGCGGCTTTGGCGGCGGCGCGAAAGCAGCCGAAGGAAGCGGTAAAGAAGGAGGCAATGTGAAGGCGACCACCGTGTCCGATGTGGCTATTCTACTGAATTACGCCCAGAAAGTCATTGTTGTGCCCGGTTATGGTTTAGCAGTCGCCCAGGCGCAGCATGCCATCCACGAAATGGAATCCTTGCTGGAGGACAAAGGAGTGGAGGTTAAATACGCCATCCACCCCGTTGCCGGACGCATGCCGGGACACATGAACGTATTGCTGGCAGAAGCCAATGTGGAATATGAAAAACTGGCTGAAATGGAAGAGGTGAACCCCGAATTTCCCACGACCGATGTCGTATTGGTAGTAGGGGCGAACGACGTGGTGAACCCGGCCGCCAAGAGCGACCCCTCCAGCCCCATTTACGGGATGCCCGTCCTGAACGTGGAGGAATCCCGGAATGTGATCGTGGTCAAGCGAAGCATGAACACCGGATACGCCGGAATTGACAACGAGCTCTTCGGCTATGAAAATTGTTCCATGCTGTTTGCCGACGCGAAAACGGCCATTACCCAGATTGTAAACGAGCTGAAGAATTTATAGATCGGATAGGTTTGTTCCTCCGATGGCGCAGCCGGCGAGTTCACGTTCGCCGGCTTTCGCGTTTACACGGTAATCGTATTGGCGGTCCGACATGCCGTCGGAGCAGGGTTCCTTCGTAACGACGATCAGCAGCGGAGGGGCAGCCCCTTCCGCCGGAACTTCGTAGCGATATTGATCTCCCTCCATGACCGGATCAACATAGGAGTAAGTATGGGCTGATTCCGTCCCCAGGTCGGTAAGCCGGATCAGGTGCTCCCCGCCTGAAATTTCAATCGACCAGAACGGTTCGTTTCCCACGCACCAGAAATCATAGGGAAAACATTCGGTTTTAAAATTTTTGGCGGTCACATTCAGCACGCGTACCACCTTCAGCAGCCTGTCATAGGTACCGTTTTCATCGGTCTCTTCCGATGAAAGCGGTGCTTTAATCGCATCGAGCTCAGCGTATACCGATGTTCTATCGCCGGAAAAGAAACGGTATTCCGCTGCCCGGCCCGCAAGCAGCGTATCGGGGTCGGCCACCCGGTATATGGTGCTATCGTCGCCACATTCACGGAATGCACGGTATCCGTCGCCGTAAGTAAAGATGCCCTGAACGGTTACCGTATCGGGTTTCGTTCCGGGAATGTCGTCGCTTTGTTTCCTTGACCCATTGCAGGAAAGACAACAGAAAGCGGCCGCGGCCATCCATGCGAAAAGTTTGTTTGTCCTCATGCAAACCACGCAACAAAATACCTGCCAGGCCTGCATTTAAGTGGAAAAGACTTAACTTTGAGATCCATGATTTCTCCGGGTTCCATAGAACAGGTCTTTGCCGCTGCCGACATCACCGAGGTGGTAGGGGATTTTGTGACCTTAAAAAAGCGGGGTAGCAATTACATCGGGCTCTGTCCCTTCCATAATGAGAAAACCCCCTCGTTCAATGTGAATCCCGCACGGGGCATTTTCAAGTGTTTTGGTTGTGGGAAGGGAGGGAATGCCGTCGATTTCGTGATGGAGCACGAAAAATACTCGTATCCCGAAGCGATCCGTTTTCTGGCAAAGAAGTACGGCATCGAACTGGTGGAAACCGGGCCGGCCGAAGATCCGGCTGAAAAAGACGAACGCGAAAATCTTTTTGCACTGAACGAATATGCGCGGGCGTTCTTCAGCGAAACCTTATTCGAAACCGAGGAAGGAAGAGAGGTGGGGCTTTCCTATTTCAGGGAACGCGGATTCCGGGATGAGATCATCCGGAAATTCCAGCTGGGCTATGCAACGGACGAATGGGAACATTTTACAGGCAAGGCGCTTGAGGAAGGATTCCGGAAGGAATACCTGATCAGCACCGGGCTTTCCGTCAGCAATCCGGAACGGGGCAGTATATACGATCGATTCCGGGGCCGGGTGTTGTTCCCGATCCACAACCTGACCGGCCGGGTGATCGGGTTCGGGGGGCGGATCCTGCGCAGCGGGGCCAAAGCGGCAAAGTACGTCAATTCGCCCCAGTCGGCCATTTACAACAAGAGCGATACGCTCTACGGCATTTTCTTTGCCCGGAATAAGATCCGGGAAGAAGACAATTGCTTTCTGGTCGAAGGATATACCGATGTGATCTCCCTGCATCAGTCCGGTATAGAAAACGTGGTGGCCTCTTCAGGCACGTCGCTGACCAGCGGACAGATCCGCTTGATCAGCCGGTATACCAAAAACATTACCATCCTCTATGACGGCGATCCGGCCGGGATCCGCGCATCGCTCCGCGGCATCGATATGATCCTGGAAGAAGGAATGAACGTGAAGGTGGTGCTGTTTCCCGAGGGGCACGATCCGGATTCCTTTGTGAGGAAAACCGGCGGCGCCGGTTGCCGGGAATACATACGGGCCAATCAGAAAGACTTCATACTTTTCAAGGCCCATCTGCTGATTGCCGAAACCGGAGGGGATCCCATAAAACGGGCGGAGGCCATCGGCGAGATCGTGCATAGTATTTCCAGGATACCCGATAGCATCAAAGCTTCGGTTTTCGTGGCCGAGGCGGCCCGCATGCTTCAGATTGATGAGCAGGCCTTGCTGACTGAGCTGAACAAACTCCGGATGAAACAGCTCCGGCAGGAGCGGAAACGTACTCCTGGACGCCGCAGCGGTTTAACGGATGGGCCGGCCACGTCCCCGCCGTATGCTCCCGGACAGGAAGCCGCAGCCGGAACGGGACAAGTCCCGGTAAGCGGATTCCCCGATGAGGTGGAGGCGGGCATCCTTGCCGACAACGACGATGCCCAGGAGCGTGAAATCGTTCGCCTGATGCTGAACTACGGCAACCAGAAGCTGAATGAGGGGCTTTCCATTAACCAGTTTCTGATCTCCAACCTGGAAGATGTGGAATTCTCCAATCCACCCGTCAAGCAGATCCTGGAAGAGATCAAGACCCATGTGAGCCGGGAAGAGGAGTGCAACAGCGAAAGCTTTATCCGGCATCCGCAGGAACAAGTAAGGCAGCTGGCTGTGGCCTTGCTATCCAACCCCTATGTGATCAGCGATAATTGGGAAAACATGCATGGGATCTATATTCCCAGTGAATCGGAACTGTTGGCACAGGCGGTCCTGAGCGCGATCTTCCATCTGAAGATGCGCAAAGTGATGCGGATGATCGCAGCAAATCAATTAAAGCTCAAGGAAGCCGCAGGCACCGAAGACGAAACGGCTTTGCAATTGGAACACATTCGCCTCTCCAACATCAAAAGGGAACTTTCCCGGGAGCTGGGAACGGTGATCCTGAAATAAACCCGGCCTGAGAAATCGCCGTTCCGATCTTGATTGCCAGTATTAATTTGTTGAAATTCGTCCCCTATGATCTTCGTAACCGGAGGAACAGGTTTTATTGGCTCCCGTTTACTATTCGATCTGACCGCGGAAGGCAACCCGGTGCGCGCACTCAAAAGAAAGACTTCGGTCATTCCGCCTTTTCTTCGCGATCGGAATATTGAATGGGTGGAAGGGGATGTACTTCATGTGGGAGAGCTGGAAGACGCGATGCGCGGCGCGGAGAAAGTATATCATTGCGCGGCCATGGTTTCCCTTTCAAACCGGGAGCGTCGCCAGATGTACCGGGTAAACATCGAAGGTACGGCCAATGTGGTAAACCTTTGTTTGTCTCTTGGGGTCCGCCGGCTGGCCCATGTCAGCTCGGTTGCCGGGTTGGGCAGGGAAAAAGACGGGAAATTGATTACCGAAGAATCCAGGTTCGATTACCACGATCAGAACTGGGCCTACGGCATCAGCAAGTACGAAAGCGAATGCGAAGTATGGCGTGGCCTGGCCGAAGGGCTCGAGGTGGTCATCGTCAATCCCACGATTGTGCTTGCAGACCGGGACTGGACCCAGGGAAGCGGCCGGCTGTTCGGAGTGGTACAAAAGGGAATGCGTTTTTATACTCCCGGCGGCAACGGGTATGTGGATGTACGGGACGTGAGCGCCTGCCTGATTGCGCTGATGGAAAGTGAAATTACCGGGGAACGATTCATCATCAATGCGGAAAACCGCACCTATCGGGAGATCTTTTCGGCCATCGCCGATGCGATGGGTAAACCCCGGCCTTCCATTCAGCTGAAACGCTGGATGCTGGAGATCGCCTGGCGGGTTAATCTGGGGTATGCCCTACTTACCGGAAAAGAACCGCTCCTTACCAAAGATGCTGTCCGGGCAGGTTTTCAGGTAACCCGGTATAGTAATGAAAAGATAAAAAAAGCAACGGGTATTCGATTCAGACCCCTGGATCAAACCATCCGAGATATCGTTAAAGAGCATGAAATACATCATTGATTTCGACAGTACCTTTACTCAGGTAGAGGCCCTGGATGAATTGGTCCGGATCTCCCTGAAGGACCACCCGGACAAAGAGCGGATCGTCAAGGAGATCGAATCCCTCACCAACGCCGCCATGGAGGGACGTCTTTCTTTTTCCGAAAGTCTGGAAAAGCGGGTGAAATTGCTTCATGCCAATAAAAAGCACCTTGCGCAGCTGGTGAGGGTACTTAAGAAAAAAGTATCCCAATCCTTTTCGCGCAACAGCAATTTTTTCAAAAAGCATAACAAGGAAGTTTACATTGTTTCCGGGGGGTTCAAGGAATTCATCACGCCCGTGGTGGCGCCCTATCACATACTTCCCGAAAATATTTTTGCCAATACCTTCCTGTTCGATTACGATGGAAACATCGTGGGTTACGACAAGGATAATCCGCTGTCTGAGGAAGGAGGGAAGGTGAAATTGCTCCGCCAGCTTAATTGGAAGGAGGATATCTACGTCATCGGGGATGGCTATTCGGATTTCCAGCTGAAGGAAGCGGGGATTGTAAAAAAATTCTATGCATTCACCGAGAACATTGAACGGGCGGCGGTGGCTGAAAAAGCCGATCATATCACCCCCAGCTTTGACGAGTTCCTTTATGTGAATAAGCTGCCCATGGCCATTTCCTACCCCAAAAACCGCATTAAATGCCTGGTACTGGGAGATGTTCCATTGGAAACCATTGAAATACTCAAAACAGAAGGATATTCCATCCGTCAGAAGCGGGTTCCGGAAGTTGACGACAAATACCTGAAAGACATGGGTATCCTCATCGCGGCCGGCGGAGAGAAGCTGACGGCCAAATGGCTCGAAAAAGCCAACCGGCTGAAAGTGATCGGCTACCTGGGAAACAGTAAAGGCATGGTGGATCACGAGGCCTGCGCCCGGCGCGGGATTGTCATTTTCGACGACAAGCGCAACAACCGCTATAACATACAATTTATTCCCAAACGGGTCATTGATTTTGTAAATACAGGCTCCACCGGCTTCAGCGTTAACTTTCCGGATATCCAGTTGTTCGAACTGGCCGGGGCGCATCGCTTTATCCATATTCACGAAAACAAACCGGGGATCATGGCCAAAATAAACGAAGTTTTTGCCCGGCATCAGATCAATATCCTGGCTCAATACCTGAAAACGAACGAGCACATCGGCTATGTCATTACCGATGTGAATGAAGAGTACGATAAAAAAGTGATCAACGATTTAAAGAAGATACCCCACACCGTCAAATTCAGGATGTTATATTAAGACGATGAAAGAAGTGCTGATGGTCTTTGCAGGCGGAGGCCTGGGCGCGGTCTCGCGCTACCTGATCAACCGGTATGCCGGCGCGGCACAGCAGGTTTTCCCCTGGGCCACCCTCACGGCCAATGTGTTGAGTTGCCTCATCCTTGGCTTTGTGATGGGGTGGTTGGCCGGCCGGGAGGGTCAGCACACGCTGGTCCGCCTTCTGTTCATCACCGGTTTCTGCGGAGGCATGAGCACCTTCTCCACCTTTACGGCCGAGGGGCTGGCGCTGTACAAAGACGGGATGGCCGTTCTGTTCCTGCTCCATGTGGCCGGTAACTTCATTTTGTGTGCCGCGGCGATCGGCGCCGGACTCTACCTCGCTGAACTACCGTTTGCGAAATAAGGAAATAAAGGATAATATTACGGGCTAAACCAGAAACTTCAAAACCAAATGAATACGAAAACTAACCTCCTATTTTTGGCTGCGCTCATGCTGGCGGGCTGTACCAGCAACGCGCAAACCGGCGCCGACGTGAAATTCAAAAAGCACACCTTATCCACCGAATTCATTTCTGAAGGCGTGGCAGTGGGCGATGTGAATGGGGACGGGCTGATCGATATCATGGCCGGGGCGTATTGGTTCGAGGCTCCCCACTGGGAGATGCACGAGATTGCCGAGCCGCAAACCTTTTCTGTGGACAAAGGCTACAGTAATTCCATGTTGAATTTCGCCATGGATGTCAATCAGGACGGTTGGATCGACCAGATCCGGATCGATTTTCCCGGGAAGGCCGCCTATTGGCATGAAAACCCCAAAAATGAACCCGGGCACTGGAAGGTCCACACCATTTTTGAGACGGTGGGAAATGAATCGCCCCGGTTTGTGGACGTGGACGGAGACGGTCGGGAGGACATCGTCTGTGCCGATTCCAAGGAACGGCAGATGATCTGGCTGCGGGCACCCTCCAAAAAAGGGGACATCACCTGGGAGCGTTTCCCCATCAGCGGGAAAGAGGCGCCCGGAACCCATATCTTCTCCCACGGGCTTGGTTATGACGACGTAAACGGCGACGGCCGGAAAGATGTGATCATCAAGGAAGGCTGGTGGGAAGCCCCGGCCGACCCCACGCAACCCGATTGGACCTTTCATGAAGCCAACTTGGGTGAAGACTGCTCGCAGATGTTTACCTATGATTTCGATGGGGACGGCGATTTGGATGTGATCAGCGCATCGGCTCATCGTTTCGGCGTATGGTGGCATGAACAGGATACGGATGCGGACGGCAACGCCACCTGGACCACCCACGAGATCAGCATGGCGCTGTCCCAGACACATGCCACCTCCCTGGTTGATCTGAACGACGATGGGCATCCCGATTTTGTAACCGGAATGCGTTATTTCGCCCACCTTGGCAAGGACCCCGGGGAACAAAATGATCCGGTACTGGTTTGGTTTGAATTCCAGCCCGGCCCCGAGCCCTCCTGGACCCTTCACGAGATCGACAACGACTCCGGCGTGGGGCTGAACATTGTGACCGAGGATATTACCGGCGACGGGCTCAAGGACATAGTAATCGCGAATAAAAAGGGCGTATTCATCTTTGAGCGGGTAAAATAAAATGACCGGATGATAAAATGATGTCATCATCTGCTAAATTAATGGGAGTTTAGGTTTGGGATGAGTTATATCTTTATCCTAATACACCTAAGCACCATACTATGAGGCAGAAGATTCTAACCGTTTCCATCAAGGCGTGCGTTTTCCTGTTGGCGATGGCATTACCATCCATCCAGCCCGTGCACGCCGATCCAATCCTGGTAACATGGCTCCAAGGGCCTGTTTCAGGCAAAGTAGTCGATGAGAATGGACTTCCCCTGCCCGGGGTTTCCATCCGGGTCCAGGGGAGTTCGGAAGGTACTTCCACCGATGAGAACGGCGTGTTTTCGCTGAACGCGTCGCAGGGCGATGTCCTGGAAATATCCTTTATTGGATATAAACAACAGACGGTGACCGTAGGTCCGGAACCTACCCTGCACATCGCCCTTGAGCCGGACCGGACGAGTCTGGAAGAAGTAGTGGTTACCGGGTATATGACACAGCGAAAGGCCGATCTGACCGGCGCGATCAGTGTCATTTCCCGGGATGACTTTGTGAAGGCGCCCAGCGCCAACGTCCTGCGTTCGCTGCAGGGCAAAATCCCGGGCGTCCATATTACCACCAACGGAAACCCGGCCGAACAGGTGGGCGTGCAGGTACGTGGAATCACTTCCATCAACTCCTCCCCGCCCCTGATCGTTTTGGACGGTCAGCCGGTGACCATTAACCTGCGGGATATCAACCCCAACGACATCGAGTCGATCCAGTTTCTGCGGGATGCGGCCTCGGCCTCCATTTACGGCTCGCGGGCAGCGGGCGGGGTGATCCTGGTCAATACCCGGCAGGGCAAGAAAGGAGAGGCCCGGGTCATGTATGAAAGCTATATCGGCATTTCCAGGATTACCGGTGTTCCCCGTATGCTGAATGCCGAAGAATACGGCCGGGCGCTGTGGCAGGCTACTGTCAACGACGGCGATGATCCGAATACGGCGATCCAGATTTACGACTACGACTGGTCCTATAACGAGGATGGGGTGCCGGTACTGCATTCGGTTACGCCCCGGGAATGGCTGAACGAGGAAAAGACCATGCCCTCGTCAAATACCAACTGGTTTGACGCGGGAACCCGTACCGGCATTCAACAGAATCACCAGCTTACCATTTCGGGGGGAAGCGAGCGGCTGAGCAGTCTGTTCTCCCTGAACTACTATAACAATCAGGGAACACAGATCACTTCCTTTTTCAGGCGCCTGGCGGCACGGTTCAACAACGAATATGAACTCATTGAAGGCCGGCTGACCGTGGGTGAAAACCTGACTCTGACCAATCTCAAGATGCGCGATGTCAACAGTACTTACGGCTTTCTGGTGATGCCGCCCAACATTCCGGTATACGACCTGAACGGCGGATGGGGCGGCGTGGCCATGCCCTTGGGGATGGACGATTTCGCCAATCCTGTCAGAGGTCTGGAAATCAACAAGGACAATACCCCGAACTTCATGAAAGTCCTGGGTACCGCCTATGCCAATCTGAAAATACTGGATAATCTGTCGCTCCGGACCCAGTTCGGCGTGGACTACAGCATGTGGTACGACCGGACCATCCAACATAAATGGGAGGAAGCCGGCGGAAAAAGCAATCCCATCAACGGCGTCACCCAAAATAGCTGGCATAACCTGGGGCAGACCTGGACCAATACCCTCACCTACAATCTGGAATTGGATGATCACCGGATTGACCTGTTGGGAGGGATGGAGACCTACCGTTTTGTAGACGAAAGCTACCGCGGCTACCGTGAGGATATTTTACTGGAAGACCGCGACTACGCCTACCTTTCCACCGCAACCGGCGACCGGCGGGAGTTGGTGGGGGGCGGCGGAGAGCGTGCGCTGCTTTCCTATTTCGGAAAAGTCAATTACGCGTTTTCTTCCAAATACCTCTTGTCCGCCACCCTCCGTTACGACGGCGCGTCCGTATTTGGGGAAAACAACCGGTTTGGTACGTTCCCTGCCTTTTCCGCAGGCTGGCGGATCTCGGAGGAGCCGTTTATGGAAAATGCCGGACTTTTCTCAGACCTGAAACTGCGGGCAAGCTGGGGACAGAACGGGAACTCAGCGCCACTTTCGGCCGGCCGGCTGGTCAATATCTATGTGACAGACGTCAATGGTACGTCCTACGCGATCGGAGGGAACGAAACCGGCAGCATTCCTTCGGGCTACCGCCGGGCCAGTCTGGGAAATCCGGATCTGAAATGGGAAACGACTACCCAGACAAACATCGGAGTGGATTTCGGCCTGTTCGGTCACCGGCTTACCGGATCGTTCGACTGGTTCCATAAGAAGACCAATGACATGTTATTTGAACCGCCTTACATCGGGGCGCTGGGCGAAGGAGGATTCCGTTGGGTGAACGCAGCCGATATGACCAATAAAGGCTTCGAGTTGGTAGTCAGCTGGGCCGAATCCGGACGGGAATTTTCCTATAACATCGCGGCCAACCTTTCGGCTTACACCAACAAAATCAATTCGATCCCGGAAAACGTGAAGTACACCTATGGTGGGAATGGCCTGCTTGACAACATCATTGGAAGGCCCCTGAACTCGTTTTACGGACTGGTGGCGGACGGCATCTTCAAAACCCAGGAAGAAGTAAGCAACTCCCCGCAGCAACAGGGGAAAGGCATTGGACGCATCCGCTACAAGGACCTCGACGGGGATGGCGTAATCAACGAAACCTACGATCGCACCTGGATCGGCGTCAGGGATCCGGATCTCATGGCGGGATTGAACTTTGGAGCGCGCTACAAGCAGTTCGACGTGACTATTTTTATGCAGGGTGTGTTTGGCAACGACGTCTACAATTCCTGGAAGGAGCTGAGCGACTTCTGGAACATTGGGGTGCAGAACGACCGCAACCATCCTTCCCGAATCCTGAACGCCTGGAGTCCGCTCAACCCCAATTCGGATATTCCGGCCATGTCCCGGCGCGACGCCAACGGGGAGAAGCGCTTGTCCACTTATTTCATTGAAAACGGGTCCTATGTCAAATTGCGCACCGTGGACATTGGATACACCTTTCCTTCAAACGTCATCGAGCATCTTCGCCTGAGCAGGCTCCGGCTGTATATTTCGGCGCAGAACATTTTTACGCTGAAAAAAACCTGGGGGAAAGACCGCTTCACAGGAGGCGACCCGGAAAATCCGGGTACCGGTTATCCGCTTCCGTTCAATGCCTATTTTGGTGTAAATGTAACCTTTTAATGCCTTTATCATGAGAACACAGATAATCCGAATTTCAGCGCTTTTACTGGTCTTCCTGGTTTCGGGCTGTAATAATTTCCTGGATATCAATCCCAAAGGAGTTTTATCCGAAAGCCAGTTGGAAGGCCCCGACCAGTTGGAGAACTTTGTGGTCGCCGCTTACGCCTTGATGCCCGGCCTGGGGTTTGGATCGACCCATAATCCCTGGATACAAAGCGTCCGCTCGGACGATGCATACAAAGGAGGCGGGGGCCTGAGTGACCAGACTCCGTGGCACGAAATGGAGCTTTTCACCGCGGTTACCTCCAATGTGGGTAATAACGACGGCCCCTGGTACCTCGGCTATGTTGGCATCAGCCGGGTAAATACGGCCATCCGTCTTCTGCAGCAGGTGGAAGAAACTGAATTTTCGGCCAAGGAACAGCGGATCGCCGAAATGCGGTTCCTTCGCGGGTGGATTTACCTGGGAATGAAGCTTCGCTGGAAATACGTTCCCTGGATCGATGAAACTACTCCAAACGATGCGGCGGTGGTGGAAGGCATTTCCAACCGGCCGGACGACATGGTGAATGACCTGCCGCTGTGGGATAAGATCATTCAGGACTTTGAAGACGCGGCCGCGGTCCTTCCCGATGTCCAGAATGAGAAAGGCCGGCCCTCGAAATACGCGGCGCATGCCTTCGCGGCAAAGGCCCTGTTGTTCCGCGCGTATGAACAGAATGATCAGCATCAGGTGGTAAACATCAACAAGGAAACCCTGAACCGAGCGCTTGCCCACATCGAACTGATTATGCAGCAGGACGGTGCGTTATTTGACCTAGAGCCCGATTTCGCAATGAATTTCTTGCCCGAATACGATAACGCGACCAAAGAATCGCTTTGGGAGATCCAGTATTCCATTGACGACGGCACCACGGACGGACGGGTGAACCGCGGAGACGAACTGAACGCGCCCTGGTGGTCGCCCTATTTCAGTTGCTGTGATTTCCACAAGGTATCGCACAATCTGGTGAACGCCTTCAAAACCGATAACGGCGGCTTGCCGGATTTCGAGAATTTCGATGAGACCGAAATGCAGGGAAATACCTACAAACAGTATTTCAATGAGCACGCTTTTGACCCGCGGATGGGGCATACGGTGGCTGTCCCGGGTTATCCCTGGAAATACGATAACAATTTGCTGTTCGAGGAGTCGGGTTCGCGTGCGCCGTTTCAGTACGGGTATTTCAATTCGCTTAAGGAACAGGTCCATCCGGACTGCAAATGCCTCTTTAAGCCGTTTTACATATACAACTCGATGAACAAGCGGGAAATCCGCTATGCCGAAGTGTTGTTGTGGAAAGCGGAGATCTTGATCCAACTGGACCGGATCCAGGAAGCGCTTCCGCTGATCAACCGAATCCGGGCGCGCGCGGCGGCCAGTACCGAGCGGCTGAAAAAAGACGACGGCACGCTGTGGATGGATTACCGGATTGAAGAATATAAGCCGGGAGTAAACTGTACCTGGGACCGCGACTTCGCCTGGCAGGCTTTGATCTGGGAAAACAGGCTGGAGATGGCCTGCGAGGGACGACGGTTCTTTGATCTGATGCGCTGGGGACTGCTGGACGAGGTCATGAACGCCCACATTGAAAAAGAAAAGACGCGCTTCGACTGGTTTAATCTGGCCCGGTTTACCCCCGGCCGGGACGAATTCCTGCCTATACCGCAGGCGCAGATGAACTGGTCAAAGGGCTTGTACCGTCAGAATCCCGGGTATTAATTAAACAAACGCAAATGAAAACCATCGTATCTTTTTTCGGATTATGCATCCTGATAAGCGGCGCATGCACCGACCGGGACGTGCTCGACAGAAAACCCGGTGTCAGCCTGCCGCGGGTAAACAACCTTGTATTGGAAGAAACCGGCGAAAAAAGCGTACTCCTTCGGTGGGAAATCCCATCCAATCTTCCAGCGGAAATTGTGCAGCCGGTCAACGTGTTCATCCAGGTAAGCCAGATTGCAAGCCCCACCAGCGCGGTCCCGGTTTTCAGCATCATGCTTCCCGACGCGCCTTCGGAATTTTCCTACGAGGTCCCCGAGACAGGAAAAACCTATCATATAACGGTCAAGCTGAACGGCAAGACCAAGAATACCGATCGGAATTACTCGAGTGATATTTATTCCGAAGGACAAACCGTTGTCTATTCACCGGAATAAATCGGGTCGAAACGGGTGGCTGGAGTCGCCGCGGACTAATTGTCCCCCAGCACTTCGGCCACCTTCTCTTCCAGATCTGCTCCCCGGAGGTTGGAGGCAATGATGATTCCGTTTTCATCCACCAGCACCGTGTGCGGGATGGCATTGACTGCATAGGGCTTGATGAGCTCGGAATCCCATGCTTTCAGGTCCGATACATGCGCCCACTCCAGTCCGTCGGCGGCAATGGCCTGTTTCCATTTCCCGGCGTCGTCGTCCAGGGATACACCCAGAATATTGAAACCTTTGGCGTGGTACTTTTCGTAAAGCTTCACCACATTCGGATTCTCCTGCCTGCAGGGCCCGCACCAGGAGGCCCAGAAATCGATCAGGGTCAGTTTCCCTTTCAGATCCGAGAGCGAGAGCTGTTTGCCGTCCGGGGTCTGTCCGGTAATCTCAGGCGCCTTTTTCCCCACTGCCGATAGGGCGAGCGCATCCAGTTGCTGCTTCAATACGCGGCCCAGCGTACTGTTTTTCACCTCGGGGGGAAACTTTTCGAAAGCCGGTAGAAAGGCGTTCGGATCGGGCCGGCGGAAACTGGACAGGATCATAAACGGGGTGGCGTGGGTGGCCGGCTGTGTCTGGATATGACGGGTCAGCAGATCCAGGTACTCTTCCCGGGCCTGCATCAGTTGTTCGGAGAGGCTAACCGCTTCGGCACGAAGCGCGTTCGCCCGGGCCGTATCCTGACTGGCCGCAGCCTGCCGGTGTTCCTGGGAAATCTGCGCCATTTTTTGCTGTATTTCTCCAAGACGCGGTGAAAGCCGGACCATTTTTTCCAGATCCGCGTGGCTTTTGGATCCGCTCACGGAAATATCCGGAAGCGTGCCGCCCAATGTCATTTCCGTATTTTCCATGAACAAAGGGATCCCGGGTCCGGTTCCGATGCTTAACATGCAGAGCGCGGGTTCATCCAGACGCCCCTTCATTTCAAAGCTTGTTCCGCTTAGCGTGGCGCTGGCTAGCGTATCGGTTCCGGATTCCGTGCGTAGCAGAAGATGTACCTCCTCACTTTGAATACCTTCGAGGTTTCCCCGAAGGACAAACCCATTTTCCTGCGCGGTGAGTTGGTCCGCAGGGAACGACAACAGGGCCGAAAGTGCAAATCCAATCACCGAAAGCTGTTTTCTCATCTGACAAATGTAACCAGAATAATGCCTTTAAATTGTAAAAAAAATGCTAAACTTGCAAAGATCGATGCTACCCACGCATTTGTACAATAATTCATTATCGTTATGGCTGAAGTGCATGAGACGAACATACGGGTCCAACAGGTCCCCCGTTCAAGGTTGCCAGAGGTTGATCTGAAAAATATTTCCTTTGGAACGATTTTTACCGATCACATGTTTCAGGCGGACTCCGTCGAGGGGTCCTGGACCGATTTGCAGCTACTTCCCTATGGGCCGGTCCAGTTCAATCCCGCGCTGATGGCGCTCCATTATGGGCAGGCCATATTCGAGGGAATGAAGGCGTTCCGTACAGTCGATAATGAAGTCGTGTTGTTTCGTCCGCGCGCAAACTTCGAACGGTTTAATATCTCGGCTGAGCGGATGTGCATGCCGGTCACGACCGAGGAGGTTTTCATGGAAGGCCTGTTCCGTCTGATCGACATGGACCGGGACTGGGTACCCGGTTTCGATAATTCTTCCCTGTATGTCCGGCCCTTCATGTATGCCACCGATCAGTTCCTGGGGGTCCGGCCGTCACACACCTACCGGTTTGCCATTATCTGCAGTCCGGCGGGGGCGTATTACAGCAAACCCCTGCGCGTGAAAATTGAAAAGCATTATACCCGATCGGCAAAAGGAGGCATCGGTTATGCCAAAGCAGCCGCCAATTACGGCCTGTCGCTTCTTCCCACCAAGCTGGCACAGGAGGCGGGTTTTGACCAGATCATCTGGACCGACGCGGTTAATCACGAATACGTAGAGGAAGCCGGTACGGCCAATTTCATGTTTGTAATTGACGGAACCTTGGTGACGCCGCCGGTTAAGGACACGATTCTGAAGGGCATCACCCGCGACAGCATCGTCACCCTGGTACGCAGCTGGGGAATGGAGGTGCAGGAACGGGAGGTAGCCGTCAGCGAACTGGTGGAAGCAATGGAAAAAGGCCGTTTGCAGGAGGCATTTGCTGTCGGGACCGCAGCCACGGTGACCCACATCAGCGAGATCGGGCACGAAGACCGTGTTTATAGGCTTCCAGCCGTAGAAAAGCGGGAATTGGCTCCCAGAATACTCGAGACCCTGAACGATATCCGGTACGGCCGGGCGGAAGATCCGTTTGGCTGGATGGTCAAGGTGTAAGGCATTACTTATTGCTTCGCTCAGCCCGGCGTTCGGCCCTTCTTTCCTGGCGGGCTTCTTTCCGGGTTTGCCGCCGTTCCCTCCGTTCCTTCAGGCTTTCGGCTACCCCGCGGAGTTGCGACTCTTTTTCCGCACTGATGCCCACACTGGATTTAAATCCGGTCAACAGGGATTTCCACAGGTAATTGAAGATCGATTTATTCTTGAGCCGGGTAAAGGAAATAAGTCCCGTGCGGAGCGGCCCTTCGGGCGGCGGGTTGTTGCTGTTCAGCAGCAATAGGTTGGTAAGCGCGGACGCGATTTTCATGTTGCTGTCCGAGTCCTCTTTACCGAGCAGTTCCACATTCAGGTTATTGTAATAAAATTTCATCGTTCCGCGGGAAGCGGTGCTGTCTCCGTGAAAACTGAAAAGAAGTTTCTGCAAGGTGCCCCGTTTGATTTTCAGCCGGGCCGCGGCTTCCAGCATGGGATTTAACGCTTCCATGGGCATCCGTCCCAGGGAGCCTTCTACCGTAAAATAGCCGTCGTCACGGTACATATGAAAATCGAATTTGACCTCAAGCAGGCCTACGTCCATGAGCGAAGTGGATATTTCCGCATGGATTATCGAGTCGCGAGCGATCCGCCCGGGGAGGTTGCTGATGTTGGTGATTTCTCCGTTCAGATCGTGAAACTCAACCTGCCCCGTTTCGCGGTTTCCGGCCATGCGTTCCCGGTAAACGGCCGAACTGTTCCGGATGGTTAATTTCCGGATATCAATGGGGAGCTCCGCGTGTTTAAGAACCAGATGGGGAAGCTGCTGATAAGGACGGTCATCTATCTTGAAATTATAAAGGAAATCAATCAGGGTTGCGTCTTCGATCCGGATTTCCCGCGCGATCAATTCCTCTTTCCGGAGAAGTCGACGCAGGTCAAACCCGGTGGCGGTAATGCGGCCGGTTTTTAATTCGATGTGATCGGTCTCACTGCCGCGGATCCGATGGAATTCCATCTCAGGGTACCGGGGTTCCAGCCACAGCGAATCCAGATTCACACGGGTTTCCTTGCTCGAAAACCCGATGGTCCCCAAATGCAGATTATAAAGGCTGTCGGCAAGTTGAATCCGGAATCCGTTCACGCTCAGCCGCAGGTCATCGGTGTAAAACGAGCGCGTGGTATCCGATCCGGCAAGCGAATCGATGTACAGGTCATCCGTTTCCAGAAAAAAGCCGTTGAAATGCAGAAAAGAACCACTTTCGAGCCCTTTTTTCCGATAGGTGAGTTGCCCGTCGGCAATCCGGATGCGGGTGACCTGAACGGAATTCAATGCAGGGGAGATCATCCGGTAAGGATCAAACCGGAAGGGGGTGCTGGCCGTATCCTCCGGCAGCACATATTTCATAAGTTCGATGGTGGGCTTTTCGATTTGGATCAGGTCAATATCCAGGCGTTTTTTCCGCCAAAGTCTGAGTAGGCTTACACCCCGTATTTCCAGGTGTTCCGAATGCAGCGTGAATAGCATGGGAGGACCCAGACCCTGGCTGCGGAGCGAAGCATACAGGGCGGTGTCCGGCCGGAGATGGATCGCCGAAACGTCGGCGCTGCCCCGCAGGAGGTTCAGGCTGATCCCGTCGAAATCGAGTGTGTAAAGCTGATCACTTGCGCGGGAAACGGATTCTTTCAGAAAGCGGACCAACCGGGGTTTTGCAAAATGGGCAAGAATGGAATTGAGGATAACTAAAAGGAGAAGAAAAGCGGCGATGGCTACGACGGACCGTATCAGAACTTTTTTCGTTTTTCGCGTGACCCTCATCTGATAGTAAGATACGCAAAAAATATTCCGTTTGTCAATTCCGCCTTTTTTTTATTTTTGCGATACCAGCGAGAGTAGCTCAGTTGGTAGAGCATCAGCTTCCCAAGCTGAGGGTCGCGGGTTCGAGCCCCGTTTCTCGCTCTTCTTCTCCCCGTGGCGCGGGTACGTGCTTCTCCGGAGTGGAAAGGCGCCTAATTACGCACCCCGTATAGGCCCGTGTTTCCCTGCTCCAGGAGCGGCAGCAGTTTGCGGACAATCTCCGGGTGTTCCGCTGCGATATTGCGTGTTTCGAAGGGGTCCTTCCGGTGATCATACAGTTCGGTAACCGGTTCTGCCTTCCGGAAGTACCGGGTAAGCCGGTAGCGCGCGGTGCGTACGGTGATCCCATTGCGAAAATAGCTGTAGGCCACACCTTCCCATTGATTGCTGCGCGGCTGCCTTAACAGCTGGGCGAAGCTTCGGCCGTCGGTTTCCCCAGGGGTTTTTACTCCGCAGAGCTGCATCAGGGTTGGATAAATATCAATCGAACTGACCACCCGGTCGGTGGATACGCCCTTTTTTCCGCCGGGCGCGCTTACGATAAGCGGACTTCTCAGGGACCAGTCGAAGATGGTGTGTTTTCCCCATACCCGGTCATCACCCAGATGCCAGCCATGGTCGCCCCATACCACGATAATGGTGTTCTCTTCCAGACCCAGTTCCTTTAGCCGGTCCAATACTTTCCCGATCTGGGCATCCACATAACTTACGCTTGCAAAATAGGCATGCTTCAGTTTGCGGGCATAGTCGTCCCTGACGGGTTGATCCAGGGAGGCTTTTTCTTCCCCGAGCGCGTATCGATTGAATTCAGCGCTTTCGTGCAGGCTGGCAGGATGTATGTTTTGGGGCAGCTCGGGCGCTGGTGTTAACGGGATCGCGTCGCGGTCGTACAGGTCCCAGTATTTTTTTGGCGCGTTGAAAGGAAGGTGCGGCTTGAAAAAGCCTACCCCCAGGAAGAAAGGCTGCTTTTTCGCGGCCAGTTCCTCCAGCTTTTCCATAGCCAGGTTGGCGGTCAGCCCGTCGGGGTATCCCAGGTCATCCACCTCGCCCATCTCGTATGGCTTCACGTTGCCTTTCAGATCGTTTCTGTTTGATCCGTCGGCATAGGCAAAAAAGGCATTCCAGCCCGTGCCCCATTTGCCGGCATCGAACAGCATTTCGTCCCAGCTCGCGGGCAGTTCCAATGCGTCGCCCACCGGGTCGGTGTATCCGTAAATCCGTCCGTCGGCTGCGTGGCTGATCTTCCCGATGCCCACGGTATAATAGCCGTTCCGCCGGAGCTGTTCCACAAACGATTCAGGCGCCCCGCCGTGCCGGGGGGGCTTTGCCTGCTGTTTAAGCCGGATCTCAAATATATTGTTCGAAAGCTCCTGCTGGACGCGGGGCAGCCGGCCGGTGAGTAAGCTGTAGCGGGAAGCTCCGCAGGTGGGCACCGTGACGAAGTGTTCCCGGAAGACCATGCCCCGGGACGCCAGTCGGTCCAGATTGGGAGAGACCATGAGCTCGTTCCCGTAGCAACCCAGTTCGGGACGCAGATCATCGACCGCGATGAATAAAATATTCGGCCTATCCTGGCCGGTAACCTTTCCGACAAGCGAAGCGGAAAGCAAAAGCAAGAAAAAGTATCGGAACATGTGTTTATGCTATTTTTTTCGCCAAAGGTAATGAAACCCGGTGTGGTATCAAGCGCCACACCGGGTTTGCCGGCGGTTCGGGTTAGTTATAGCCCTGGTTTTGCGGAAAGTTGGCCACACCGCCTTCGGTCCGGTCAATCTGATCCTGCGGAATGGGCAATAAGTTATGGTAGGGTTGGATGGTTGGCGCCGAAACGGGATTATGCTTGATCACCCGCTCGTACAACATATTCAAGCGGGAAAGCGTGAGCCTGCGCGGTTCTTCGCCCATCAATTCGCGGGCCCGTTCGTCCAGAATGTAATCCATGCTTACTTCGCCGGGGCTTACCGGGCTTGCATGGGCACGTGCCCGGACCGCATTGATGTCGGCTGCGGCATTCACCGGATCATTGTTTTTCAGATAAGCTTCCGCCCGTAGCAGGTACGTTTCGGCCAGGCGAATGGCATAGATATCGCTGAAAAGCCGTCCGTTGGTATCGTAGCCCTGGGGATGGCCCATCGGATGGGCTGCCTTCTTAACCCAGACGTAATAGCGCCGGGCGGTATCGGCCGGACGCGGCACAATGACCTGGCCGAATTCGGCCGACTCGGGATTGTTATTATAGAACTGGCGTTGCATATTGTAACTGGAGTTCCGGATGTCTTCATGAAAATCGTTTCCCCAGACTTCATACTCCAGATACACCGAGGGCCTGAAAAATCCCACTCCCCGGCCCAGCGTATCGGAAGGGAGAATGGCTTTTTTGCCTTCGGAATCCACAAGCTGCTCCAGAATGGGACCCCAGGCGCGTTCGAATCTATAGGCCGGATCCCCACCCTGCACTTCGAACTCCACCTGCCAGACCAGAATGGATTCCCTGTTTCCGGCGTTGCGGTTTTGGTTGCCCAGGCGGAAGAGGTCCCAGAAGACATCCCCCGGCCGGTCGCTGAATGCGCCGAAGCGCTGGGTCATCAGTCCGTACTGGCCGTCGTCGATCACTCTTCCTGCCGCGGCGATTGCTTGGTCGTAATTGCCGGTTGAAATGTAGGTTTCTGCCAGCAAGTGGTCCGCGGCTGCCTTGGATAAGCGGTCACCCACCGGATTGGAGACCGGCAGGTATTGCGAAGCAAATTCCAGGTCATCGGTCATTAAGGCAAGCACTTCTGCTTGGGGCGTCCTGGTGAAATCCGTTTTGGGCGCCGTCAATTCTTCGGTGACCAGCGGGACATCGCCGTACAGGTAGGTGAGGAAACGGTAGGCATAGGCCCGGAAAAAGCGGGCTTCGGCGGCAATGGATTGCTTATCCTGTTCATCCAGCGGAGCGTTTTCCAGCCGGGAGAGGATCACATTGGCATCCCGTACGATCTGAAACAACAGATTCCAGTAGTCCCTTGCAAGTTCATTGGTGGGATTCACCAGGGTATAATCGCCGAAATTCAGTTTTTTGTCCCAATACCAGCCCAGATCGGTTCCTGAGCCGTAAATGACTGTAATGGTTTTATCCCCTTCGCCGGTCAGCGCATCGGAGGTGCGCAGGGAGCGACCCAATTTGTACAGATTCGCCAGTGCAGACTGGAATCCTTCCATGTCATTGAATACGTTTTCAGGACTGAGAAACCCTTTTGGAACCTCATCCAGCAGATCGCTGCTGCAGGAGGGAAGCATGCCGCCGGTAAGCAACAGCAGGGAGACCATCAGCCAGGTATGTATTTTTGAATTTTTCATTTCGCTAAATTTTAGAATTTGAAATCGAGCCCCAGGGTATAGGTCCTCAGAAAGGGGGAATTGGCAAAGGTGGTCGCGTTTTCAGGATCGTATCCGGTCCATTTGGTGAAAGTGTGCAGGTTTTTGACACTCACAAACAGGGTCAACCCATTGATCCCGAGTTTATTCAGAAGATCCCGGTCGAAACCGTACGAGAGGCTGACGTCCTGTATGCGCACAAAGCTTCGGTCTTCCAGAATGGGATGGGGAAACGAAGGGTTGTAGTTGATCCGGGGATATTCGTTGGAAGGACGGTCCGGAGTCCAGTAGGGAACATCCTGCAGGTTGAACCGTTCAGATGTGGTCGTACTGCCCGCGTTTACATTCCGGGTGGCATTGTTGTTGGCGACGTAGTAATTGTCACCTCCGCCCTGAATGGAGTTGATGAGCACATAAAATGAAAAATTCCGGTAGGTAAGCGTATTGGACACGGCAAATGAATAGTAAGGCAGCGTATTGCCGAGAATGGTCCGGTCTTCCGGTGTAATCTGCCCGTCCTGATTCAAATCGACAATCCGGAAATCACCCGGTTCAAATCCGGCGGGGATATCCGGGTCATTTAACTGCCAGATCCCGTCGGTCTTGTATCCGAAAATTGAATATAGGGACTCACCGATGAACCATCCGCTGCCGATATCATCGTCTTCCCGGCCGTCTCCGTCCGCATCCTGACCTGTGAGCCGGTCAATGCGGTTCCGGTTCAGGGTGAACACAAACCCGCTTTCCCAGGTAAGGTTCTTTTTCTTGATGTTGGATGAATTCAGGGAAATTTCCACGCCGTGATTGTGCACCTGCCCCACGTTGGTCAGGATTTCGCTGAATCCGGACGATTCCGGCAAGGCCTTTCGCAGCAGCAGGTCTTTTGTGTCGGAAGAATACACATCCAGGCTGCCGCCCAAACGTTGATCAAACAGGTTGAAATCGATGCCGATGTTGCCGGTGGTGGTCGTTTCCCAGGAAAGGTCGTAATTGGCCATGGAGTTTACCGAAACGGTCGCTGCCGGGGTTTTGTCGAATACATAATTATCGGAGGCCATCCGGGCCAACGACTGATACCTGCCGATTGCCTGGTTCCCGTTTTTTCCGTAGGAGAGCCTTAGTTTGAGGTAATTGAGCCAGGATAGGTTCACAAAGGATTCATTGGTCGCAGTCCAGGCCACGGCTACGGAAGGGAAAACCGCGTATTTGTTATTCCGGGCAAATCCGGAAAAGCCATCCCGCCGGGTGGTGAGGGTAAGGGCATACCGATCGTCGTAAGAATAATTGATCCGGCCCATGTAGGCGATGCTGTTCTGGTCCTCCAGATTGGATTGCACCTCCTGGACCTGGGCAAGTCCCAGATTGTTATAACCTAAAGACTGGGAAAAAAAATTTGTCCCGCGTAAGCCCGAAAACTCGACCTGCCGGCTTTCCCGGCTGAAAAGCGCGGTCACGTCCAGGGTGTGCTTCTGATTAAAGGTACGCCGGTAGTTCAGGATATTATCGATTGTCCAGTCAAAATTTTTCGTCTCCTCCTTGCTGCCGATCCCATTGTTTACCTGGCCTGCCGGTGTAATCTCGTTATTGACGAATTCATTGATCGCCTTATTGCGCAGGTTGGCCGAAGCATTCAGCGTCCATTTCAAGCCGGGCAGGAAGGGTACATCCAGATTGCTGGAGATCAGCCCCCAGATGCTATTGTGTATTTCCTTGTTGTCGATCAGGGTACTCAGCAAGGGATGCCTTCCCAGCGGATCCCCCATGGGAGTAAAGCTGTATCCACCCGGTCCGTTCTCATCATAAAAGTCGCCGTAGGGGCTTAGTAATTTCGCCGCGCTGATGCCGGCATTGACTCCTGAAAAATCCTGGGTGGAAAACAACGATTTGACCGAAATGGAATACCAGTCGGTGATCCAGTTGGTCAGATTCAGATTCACGGTCATCCGGTCAAAATCGTCGTTTTTAAGAATGCCTTTGTTTGTAAAATAGGTGCCGGACAAATAGTAGCTGGTGCTTCCGGATCTTCCGGATACATCCAAATGGTAATTGTTGATGATGCCGGTGCGCATGACGTGGTCGATCCAGTCCACGGTCTGTCCGTTCCTGCGGTTTTCCGCTTCCACCGTGGTGATGTAATCGTCTATATTTTCCGGATTGGCTTCCAGTCCGGTGGCCCTGCGGAAATCAAGCACCTTCTGCAGGTAGCCCGGTCCGTCCAGCACGCCGATCATCCGTTCGGGCTCCTGTATGCCCTGATACATTTTGAAACTGAACTGTGGTTTTTCGGTGGAACCGCTTTTGGTCGTGATCAGCAGTACGCCGTTGGCAGCCCGCGATCCATAGACCGCCGCGGCGCTGGCGTCTTTCAGGATATCAACCGTTGCAATATCGTTCGCATTAAAATCGGCAAGGGAGCCGTTGTAGATAATTCCGTCCACCACCACGAGGGGAGCGTCTTCGGCCGAAATGGAGTTGATTCCGCGGATTGACAGGCCGGGCTCCTGACCTGGCCGGAACGGGGAGGTTACATTGAGCCCGGGAGCTCTTCCCTGCAGCGACTGCAGCACATTGTAATTGGGCAGGTTGGCGGTTTTGTCCATATTGATCCGTTCTACCGAACCGGTAATGTCGGATTTCTTCTGCGTACCGTATCCCACCACCAATACTTCGTCCAGGCCGGTGATGTCGGGCTGCAGCACCACATCAATCACGTCCCGCCGGTTGACCGGTACTTCCTGGCTTGCATACCCCAGGGAGCTGAATACCAACACCGCGTTCCCTGCCACGTTTTCAAGAACAAAGTTCCCTTCTGCATCGGTTGAGGTGCCCAGCGGCGCGCCCTGTACGATTACCGAAGTGCCTGGAACCGGACTGCCGGTTTCATCCCGGACCGTTCCCCGGATGGTCAGCTGCAGCACGGAGGCGGGGATCAGGCTGTTGAGTGAATGGAGCACAGGCCGCACAACGGGAATCCGGTTGACGATCCCGCTGCTTACCGTGGATTGCCGGAATTTCCCCTCTTTCAGGATAATCGTATTATCGATTACGGTATAGGTCAGGTCGTTGGGAAGGAGTACCCGGTCCAGTACGTCTTTGAGTTTCATGTTCCGGATAGCCAGCGAAACAGGCTTTGACCCTTGGACCAGATGCCCGGTATAAGCGAATTTTATCCCGGCGTCATCGGCGATCCTGCGCAAGACCCCGGGCAGGGATTCGTCCGTCAGATGAATAGAGAGTGTTTTTTCAAGTACTTTCTGGCCGTAAGAAGGACTTGCCAGCGAAAAGGAGCACAGGCAACAGACAATGATGCAAACCAGTGTACTGTATCTTATCATGACGAGGGCATAATAGCTTGCTCTATTGGGGAATAGAGATTTTTTCATAATTTTAACGTATTGAATGTGAAGTGCCGCTTGTTTGTTGAAGATTTCGAGGTCTGGACAAACAAGCATGTCAGTATTCTCATTTGGCGCCCCGTCCGACGGATGGGGCTTGTTTTTAACGGTATCCAAGTCTAACTCATAATTCCTGTGTTTTTAGTGAATCATTGCGGCAGCCGCTTCCGGTTATAACATAAGCGCTACTTGTTTCCTTTATTTTCCCGTTGACCAATTCGGCCAGGATGGAAAGCACCTTCTCCAGGGGTTCTCCACTGAAATCCGCTGAAATCAGACAATCTTCCACCGCCCTGCCGGCCGTAATCTTTACACGGTACTTTCGTTGAAGATCGGCTATTATTTCCGGCAACGGGGCCGCCTGGTAAATCAGGTTGCCTTCTTTCCAGGAAATGGCGCGCTCCGTATTGAGGTCTTCGCCCCGGGTCAGGGATTGATCATTCCGGTTGTAAACCGCTTGCTGATTCCGTGTCACATCCACCTCGTGATCGTTCCCAACCGTGGCACGGACCCGGACCTTTCCTTCCAGCACCGCGACGGTAATGCGCTTATCTCCCCGGTAAGCGCGGATATTAAAGCGGGTACCCAGCACTTTCACCACCACTCCGTCGGTATGGATCAGAAACGGTTTGTCCGGGTTGGAAGCTACATCCAGATAGGCTTCGCCCGTCAGCCGGATCTCGCGGGTGTGTCCTTTGAATTCAGCGGGATAGCCTACCGTGCTTCCCGAGTTCAACCATAGTTTCGTCCCATCGCTCAGCGTCAACTCGGCGATCTCCCCAAAGGCGGCTGTTTGTTCTGACATGGCCGGCCCCTGCCGAAAAACCAGGTAAAAAGCACATAGGATAAGGATGGTAGCCGCTACTTGGAGGCTGTGCTTCAGGATACCCATTGTCCGCTCACGCCGTGCGATGCGGGTAAGGGTTTTTTGAAGGACCTTTTCCCGTTCAAAATCCGGTTCCACCCCCTGTTCAGCGTTTACCAGATCGGACACGGCCCCATCGCCTTCCTCAAGCCCTTTATAATACCGGAAAATCAGCCGCTGAACGGTTGCTTTTCCGGCACCCCTATTTTCAGGATAGTTGCTATGCTTTCCCATTATGCTTTCCTATAGGATGCAAAGCCGGGCGCCTACCCTATAAAAAAAATCAAAATAATTGCGGAATGATCAAAAAGCTCGCCCACAGGAGAAATTCCCTGAGCGAAACCCTCAATTTCCTTAATGCAAAGGAAATCTGCGCTTCCACGGTTTTAATGGAGATATTCAAGCGATGGGCGATTTCTTTGTTGGAAAGCCGTTCATTCCGGCTTAGATGGAAAACTTCTCTGCATCGTTTGGGCAGCCGGGCAACGCTTTCGTCAAGAATCAAGCGGATTTCTTTTTCGGCCAAGGAATCGTCGGGGAAGTAAATCCGGGTGAGATCCTGTAGTATTTCCGGCCTCGCACGGGCTTTCCCCGAGCGGATAACCATCAATACGCGGTTTCGGATAGCCCGGTAAAGGTAGGGTCTTAATGAATTGATCTTCAGGTTCTTCCTCTTCATCCAAAACCCGGTGAACAGATCCTGAACCAAGTCCTCGCAGAGCTGCTGGTCCTGGAATAAGTGATAGGCCGACTTATAAAGCTGTGGGGAATAATGATTGTATATGCGTTCGAACGCTGCATGATCCCCCTTCCGCATTTTTTCAAGCAGTTCCTCCTCGGGGAAGTACGGGACACGGGGGCGCATATATTCCAGCTTAGGTTATACAAGTTTAAGCGAATAATCGCAAAAATCAAAGATCGGAAAGGCATGAAGCTGGCTTTTTATGACTGTCTTCGTTCAATTGATTACGATTTCATCTACAAACACCCAGGCGGAGCGGATTTGGGAAGCATGCCATTTGGGAAGGTCGTTGATAGGAGTAACGACTATTCTGAGTTGGGTGATTTGGGACGGTTCAAGTGGACACTCAATTATTTTCACTTGCCGTGGCAGGTGCTTTTCCGGCTGTTCGGGTCGTATTGTTGCCAGCAGGGAGAGCGCTTCCGGTTCGTTTCCGCCCCATAATTGGATCAGAGCGGGTGGATAGGCTCGCCCCCGCGTATTCACCAGCGAACTGACGGCGACCTCGTTGATTTGGATGGGTTGGTTGAACAGGAGATAGGCTTCCAGCGGCATACCTTGGTATCCGAGCCATTTTCCGTCGCGTATGTCGGTGCTTCCGTTTTCCAGGTCAAAGAGG
>JAJUHF010000028.1 GCA_029268045.1 Anseongella ginsenosidimutans | reverse complement strand
GCCCAGCAAAATAGTCGAAAGCGCGTCTTTCAGGACCGTAATGGACTCAATATTTTCCGGAGCAACCGAGGAAATATCCCGTTGCACGCCGTCAATTATAGTTACCGGCCGTTGTCCGCGCAACGAGACCAGGATCTCCGCATTGTCGGTCGGTTCTCCCGGCCGGTCTATCATGCGGCCATAGCGGTCGTCAAGACTCAGCTCGTGTTTATTTACGTCAGGTGGGAACAAACCTTCTTTCAAAGGCCAGCCCCCGATTTGGTTGGTTGTCAGACCCGCCATACGACCGGTTAACGCATACGTGTACAAAGCGGCCGGGGTGGTTGTCAGTTCCCGGGTGTAAACCGTAGCGATGGATTGAAGGTTTTCTGCGGCAGGCCGGTCCCCGTAGAGTAAGTTTAGCGTGTCGGCAGGCGCTTTAGGATAAAACCGTTCCCCGGATTCTCCCGATTGCGCCGATGCCGGCAACTGTTGCATCGCGCCCGCATGTGCTGCACCGGACAACAAAAATGCGATGGGCAGCGCTAACCGGCATAAATAAATTCCACGTTGGAGTTTATGCATAGCAATGGATTTAGCTTGAAATTTAAATGAACCGCAAGCTCCTAATACGAGTTTGCACGATGTGTCAGAATACGATAAAGCCTTTCCGGTCTTTGGACGAAGTAGAATTCACGCATATTAATAAAGGTTTAGGTTAGCTTGGCAAGCCCGGTTTCACGTAAGGCCCGCTCTCTTTTTTTATCTCTATCTCAAAAGTAACTTCTCCATTGCGGGTCGCCTTTTCAATAATTGACCATTTCTGACTTTATATTGGCATCCCGCAAAATGGAAACGCATCTTATTATGTTTAAACATTTGAACAAATCAAATATGATTAATAATCCCTGAAAAAGCAAGCGGTATAAAATTAAAATTCCCAGGTTCTTTTAAATAGCAGTCCCCCACAGGCGTTTTATAGACTTCCGGGGGACTGTCGCTAACTTATTCGGCGGGATCGTTCAGCCGGGGATTCCGAAGCGTTTCCCGGTATGGGATGGGCAACAATAAATCGGATTCTTCGAAAGCCCGGATGTGTGTGGTGGCCTGATGTCCGATCAGATTGACAATATTGCCGGTATTTACATCCAGGGTTTTGCGGGTCCGGATCATGTTATACCATACCTTGAACTCATAGGATTGTTCCCAGAAACGCTCTTTCAAAACCGCTTCCAACGTGAGGGAAGCCGGAACGGGAATTCCGGGGAAGGCCCGGCTCCGAACCCGATGCCAGGCATCCCTTGCCGTCTGGTCGGACGTGCTGCCTCCATCCAAACTGGCCCGGGCCTCGGCGCAGGTCAACAGGACGTCTGCGTAGCGGATCAGCGGAATATTGGTGGCCGAAGGAGGCGCGGCGGCCGCCAGCTCATCCCAGTATTTATAATTCATTACTTCCCCGGGAGCATATTCGTAGAAGTAGGCTTTATCCACCGTACGGCGATCGCCCGCATCGTAACTATTGTAAAACTCCATGGTGGGCAATAAAGCGGGATCGAAGATGTTGTTGACCGAAAGCGGCGGATTGGTTTTTCCCGGACTGGGAAGCATCGCGTAATGCAGCTCATTGTTGGCAATATTCTCCAGGCGCTGCACCATGAAAATATGTTCCCCGGTATTTTCATTCACCGGATCACGCAAATCGGCGTAGGCCGCAAAGAGACTGAACTGGCCGCTTTCAATGACCTCCTTGGCTTTATCATAAGCCAGCTGGTAATATTCATTGCCTTTTTGCAAGGGATACCCCGCCATGGTCAGATACACTTCCGCCAAAAGTGATTTGACCGCACCCAGTGAAACATGGCCGCTTTTGTCGGTCCAGGGTAGTCCCATGCTTTCCGCCGCTTTCAGATCCGTTACGATCTGGTTGTAAATCCGCTCAATGGTCGCTTTGGGGATTTCTCCATCCGATATGGATTCGGTAGGGGCGGTTTTCAATGGAATTTCACCGAAAATCCGCACTCCGTGAAAGTAATGCCAGGCCCGCAGAAAATACATCTGCGCCAGGTAGTTATCCCGCGTGGCTTCGTCAATAATGGTGGTTTCGGCAATATTGGCGATCACGCTGTTGATATTTTCCATCGGCACATACACCGCATCATACGCGTGAAACAAGTAATCGTTCTGCGAATCGATCACATCCAGGCGCTGATAGGTGGCCTCATTCTGGCCCGTGCCAAAGGGATTGGTGGAAAAACCGGTGAGCGATTCAAACGCATAGAATTCGCACAAAGGCAGACCCAGGAACACGGAAACATACGGCTTTTCCAATCCCAGATAAGCCCCGTCTACCGCCGCACGGATCTGGTTGGGCGTCTGGTAAAACTGCGAGGTAGTAAGGAAGCCCTCCGGTTCTTCTTCCAGGAACTGTTCGCAGGAAGCAAAACAAGACGCAATTAAGCTAAAAATGACGATGCGCTTTTTCATACGATTAAAAATTTGCATTCAGACTGAAAGAAAAGGTGCGAGGTTTGGGATACTGATAAATATCCACTCCCTGCTCCAACTGGGAACCGAGCGAGGTATATTCCGGATCGAAGCCCGAGTAACGTGTAAACAGAAAGGCATTTTCCACATTCAATCCGAGCGTGAGGTTTTTGATCAAAATATTGCTTAGCCATTCGGGATTCAAACGATAGGTCAACCCGATATTCCTGACACGGATAAACGAAGCATCCTCCACCGCGTATGAATCGGCTACTTCACTGGGGGAGCCGTGGTCACTGGCGGTCCGGAGTGCGGGCACCATGGTCTGCTGATTGTCCGGGGTCCAGGCGTTGAGAATGTCGGTGTAACTGTTCACCCGGGTAGCCGCGTTCTGCATCAGATGCTTGGTGGTGTTGGAAAGGCTCAATCCGTACATGCTCTGCAGGTCCAGCAGCAGTGAAAAGCCTTTAAAGGATACGGTATTGACCATATTCAGCTCGAAATCGGGCATACCGTTTCCCAACACGACCCGGTCGTCCGGATCCTTCATCCCGTTATTATTGGTATCCTGCCATTTCACATCACCCGGAAGTCTGCCGTATTTCGCTGCTTCCTCCGCTTCATCGGTTCCCCAGATCCCTTCCCGCTTGTACCCGTAAAATTCGTTCAGCGGCCTCCCCTCCATGACGCGGATGCTCCAGGGATAGAGTATGTCACCGTTCAGATTCAACACCTTGGAACGGTTCCGGGAAAAGGTCACCCCGGTTCTCCACTGCAGATCGTTGGTATGGATGTTCACCGTATTTACCCCGATTTCAAATCCCCGGTTGCGGATATCGCCAATGTTGTCGTACACGCCCGAGAACCCGGAGGTAATGGGCAGCACCCGGAAGTAAAGCAAATCCCGGTTAACCTTATTGTAATAATCCGCGATGATCTCCACCCGGTCATTGAACAGGGCCAGATCAATCCCGATATCCAGCTGCTCGGAAGATTCCCAGGTCAGGCTGGTATTGGCCAGCGAACCCAAAACCACAACCGAGGTTACCTGGCCGTCAAAGGCCACTTGTTGGTTATTCAGACGCGGAAGGGTTACGTAATCCCCGATCTCGGCGTTCCCTACCACCCCGTAGCTAGCCCTTAATTTCAGGTTACTCACCGTACGGCGCAGGTCACTGAAGAACTGCTCATTGGAAATATTCCAGCCTGCGGAAAAGGAAGGGAAACTACCGTATTTCTTATCCGATCCGAAGCGGGAAGACCCGTCCAGACGGAAGGAAGCGCCCAGAAGATAGCGACCGTCGTAATTATAGTTCACCCGGGAATAAAATGAATTCATCTGGTTCCCACCCGGAGTGGAAATGGGCGCGCCGCGAACCGATCCTGCCTGCAGGCTGTTGAAACGGTAATAATCGTCAAAGAAATTTTCCGCACTGGCCTGGGTGGAAGAGAATCGGTTATAATACCAGCTGGCACCCCCGATCACATTCAGCGAATGCTTGCCGAAGCTATCCCTGTAACTGACATAATCCTCGTTGGTCCAGCCACCGGAATTGGATTCCAACCGGCGCGCCACGCCACGCTGGCTCTCGGAAACACCCCGCAGGGTAGTGCCGGCGTAGTAATAATCGTATCCCGAACTGACCTGGGCACCGAAGGTGGTTACAAAGTCCACTTTATCGCTCAGACGGAAGGTGGCCGTCATGTTGGCAAGGGAGAAGCTTCGCCCCACCACATTGTCTATTTCATTAAGCAGCCTGACCGGGTTTTCCGAATCCTCCGCCCCGGGGTAGTCCCCCATCCGGGAGTAGGTCCCGTCGGGATATTTTATGGGAAGGAACGGAAGCATTTCGGACATTTTCCGAAGCGCGGTTGAACTAAGCGGATCCAGATCCACATTATTGCCCTGGTTGGCGCCGGCATTGATCATCCCCTGCAGATGCAGCCAGGGTTTCACCTGCCAGCCAATATTCAGGTAGGCGCTCACCCGCTTGTCATAGCTATTCAGCATAATACCCTCGTTATTCCGATAGGCCACGTTGGCCAGAACGCTTAAATCTTCCTTGCCGCCGGAAAAACTGAGGGAGTGATTGTGGGACACGGCGGTCCGTGTGGAGGCTTTCATCCAGTTGGTATTGTATTTGGGCGTACCGTCCGGATTGAACAGATCTTCCTTTCGGGCGAAGTCAATTCCTTCGGGATGATGCGGCGCGTACCGTGGAACGTCGGGATTGGTCCGGTACGGATAATCGTACTGCCTCCTGAGCATTTCCAGCGCCTGGTCGGCATTCAGAATATCGGGCGTCCGCTGCAGCGTACCGAAGCTCAGGGTATTGTTAAAGGTGATGACCGAGGTGTTCGGCGTTCCTTTTTTGGTTGTGATCACGACCACCCCGTTTGCTCCACGCGACCCGTAAATGGCCGATGCGGACGCATCCTTCAGAATATCCATGGATTCCACGATGGTTGGATCGATCATGGTCGGATCCGCTCCGACTATTCCGTCGATCACATAAAGGGGATCACTGGAGGTATTGATGGAACCCACCCCCCGGATCTTAATAGAAGGTTTGCCTCCGGGCTTACCCGAATTGCTCATTACACTTACCCCGGCCACCTTCCCGGCCAGTCCCTGCACCAGATTGATGGAAGTAGGCCGTTCGGTCAGTTCCTCCGCGTTTACCGAGCCGATGGCCGTGGCCACGTTCGACCTGCTTTCTGTTCCGTAACCGACAACCACCACTTCGTCCAATTGGGAATTTTCAAGGTTCAGGGCGATGTTGATCACCGTCTGATCGCCCACCCGCACCTCCTGGGTTTCATATCCCAGAAAGGTAAAGACAAGGGTTGCTCCCTGGGGCACGCTGATGTGATAGTTTCCCTCCAGGTCGGTTGCTGTGCCCGATGAAGACCCCTGAACCAGCACACTGACACCGGGCAACGGCTCTTTACTGCCGGCGTCGGTAACCTTTCCGCTTACTGCAATCTGTGCCGCTGAGAACAGGGGCCCAAGGAGTAAAATCAGAAAGGAAACCCCTCGAAATACGCTTTTTGATCCCATAATCATATGATTTAGTAGTAATGAAATTAGAGATGTTCCCTGCAGCGCACTTTCTTCCAATTGACCAATTCTGACTTGATATTGGCAGGGAGACTTTTCGTTATTTACTTACCCGTGCACCCATGTTATAAATTTCCAGGAGGCCATCGGTAGGCCGGTTACCTGCCCATGAAATGCCGCGCAGCAGCAGAATACGGAACAGTGGATCATCAAAGGTCCAATTGAAATGACCCAGGATCGATACGAATACCCGTCCCTTACCCTGTTGGGTGGTCCACAGCATGGGAATGGGTTTGCCTTCTTCCTCCCCGCTGGCAAGCAGATTGATTTCCTTTTCGCCTTTTATCAGCTCCCAATAACTCTCGTCTTCGAAAACGACGTTTTCAAATCCCCGGGTGATGGGGTGATCGCCTTTTCCGAAATCAAGCGCCTGCCTGCCATGGCGGAATTTCGAGACACCGCCCTTCCAGGCCAAACCGATGCGGTTGGCAAGTTCTTCGGGATGCTGGGTGGCGTCCACCGCGTAATGCAGATAAACCAATCCTCCTCCCCGTTCCAGATAGGCATCCAGCTGCTTCCCATTCGCCTGGTCAAACGCCTGATAATTCCAGTAGAAAACAATGACGTCCGCTTTGTCGAACTGCGCTTGACTGGGCCAGGTGCTCACCGTATCGACCTCGACATTCTCCGCCAGGGAAAGCAACCTTGTCCAGCGTTTTTGCTGCAGGGGATAATCGTGCTCATCCGGCCCGTGGTCCTTGGGACCTGAAACCCATAAAATATGGAAAGGCTCCCCGGTCTTCACCCCGTCGGTGGACGGTTTGCTCCGTTTGAGAACTTCCTCCGCTTCGAAACTCTTGCGTATCGGCGGGAGGAAGGGGAAAACCAGCTCGGTGGGCTGCACCGAGGTCAGTAGATACGCCATCAGATCTTTCATTTTCTGCTCTCCAAGCGCCTTATCCAGGCCCGGCGGCATCAGCGAAGAAGACAGGGGCACATTGCTGGCAACCCGGGCTTCGGGTACGACGTGTTTATTCCCCGCGACATCGCGGATCACCACGGAATCCTTCTTATGGGACATAAAACCGGTATAGGATGTCCCATCGTCCAGGGTCACCGTATGCGCAAGATAATCGGGGTTAATGGTTGCGCTGGGGTCTGCAATGTCACGCAATACCGATTCGTAATCCCGGAATACCAGGTTCGTCAGATCGGGGCCGATTGCTTTGCCTTCCCCTCCGATGCTGTGACAGGTTGCGCAGGTGGCTTCTCCAAAAAACAACTTTTTGCCGCGGGCCCAGTTGCCGCCTTTCAGTTCGGGCCGGTCTTCCACCACGCTCATCTCTTCCCTAAAAATTTCGTCAAGCCAGGGAAGCACGAACCGGTGGATCTGAAGCGGCCGGTGACGCGAATCCTCGGCGGTGGTATAGTAAACCTCCATCCGGGGCGCTCCCGCCCCGCCGGTTTGCATGCTTAGTTCCAGCGGATAGGCCTGCTTTCTGACCTGGCTGAACCGGACTTGGGTTTCGAACAACCCGTCCCGCTGCACAGATTCCGAGACGATGCCCGAATCGGTTTTGACGGTTAGTTTCGACGAGGACCGGAATACCAGATTCACATCTTCCAGCGGATAGGTATGACCCAGCACCAGACCAGGCTGCACATCCGGATACAACATATGCCACAGGTTCAGCTGGGTTTTCCAGGTGACGGTTCCCTCCTTGCTCAACGCGTTTTCAAGGGCTTCCAGTTCGCCGGAACCGTCCATGAATTTCCTGGTTACCTCGAGATCCGGATGCGGAACCCAGCCGGTCCAAGTCTCTCCCCCGGAGGCCGGTTTCCAATCAACTTGCAGTCCGCTCAGGTCATAGGACAGGTCAATGGCCGGGCTTTGTGGGATGCCGTCCTTTTCCGCCGAAGCAAAAGCAGGGAGCGTCAGCGCATACCGAACGGGCTCGGTGTGGGAAAACGTATTGATGATCAATGTTTTGCGATCATCGGACAGAAAGGCTGTTTTTACCGGCAATTTTTCCCGGGGTGTATTGATCTGCCGCTCCACCGCCTGATAACCGGGACGAATCACTTCAAACCGATCTGCAGCTTCCACGTATTCACCAAATTCAATTGCAATCTTTTCCGTGATCTGGTTTAAATCCCCGGTAACCGGCTTATCGAACGCTACCTTGACCTGATCGGGTTGGGACGCCCAGACGGCCACCGGCGAGGGCAGTTCCGGTTCGGTATACCGGATTTTATAAAGTTTCCCATTAGCCGTGGGTCCATAGCCCCAGTCGGGAGGACCTGCATGAACGGAAACCACCAGATCACCCTGCGGAGACACGGCGGCATCCACAACCAGGGCCGGCAGCGAAGCAATGATAGCGTTCCTGGCAACATAGCCCGAGGGTGTTTTAACCAGTTTGGTGCGATAGATCTTCCCCCGGGAAAGTCCCGATACAATGGCATCTCCCTCCCACCAGGATGGGCCGAATACCGGTCCACCGTTGACCGGCAGATTGAAATTCAGTCCGCAGGTGGATTGGTGCTGCGGCTTGTAATCAAATACGCTGGGTTCGTCGATCACACTCGGCAGGTATTGCGGATGCCGGGGTGGGAAACCGTAATGTCTCCCCTCCTGGATATGCAGGAGCTCGTCGTACGGATTTCCGTTGGGAAGCCAGGTGGCCCCTTCCTGTTCGGAGGCGAAAAGATCTCCTTCGGCATTGAATGCCATGGCCACCGGAAACCGTGTACCCGTACAGAAAATCTCGCGCTTACTGCTTCCCGGCTTTATTTTAAGCACCGTCCCGCGCTCGCTACGGATGTCGTAGTTTGATTTCCCCGTGGAATCAACCAGGTAGCCGTTTGTAAAATCCGCAGCGCCAAGTGCAAAAAACAGATTCCCTTCAGCGTCTCTGGCAATACCGAAGGCATCCACTCCGGTAGCGGTTGTTCCGGTATATACCTGTGGTTTCACCCAGTCCTGGGTGATGATTTCCTCGGTGTCTCCAATTCCATCCCCGTCGGAATCAGTCAGAAGCGAAACTTTGTTATGGCTGGTCACATAAATCCCGTCTTCGGTGACGACCATGCCTACCGGGGTAACCAGATTGCCTTTATCCCACCAGTATTCCGCCTTGTCTTCCATGCCGTCGCCGGTCGAATCGGTGAGGACGTAAATATTTCCGTCGTAAGCCAGACCGTAAAGCCGGCCATCCGGCCCGTAACGCAAAACATTGATATTGCTTAGTTCAAGCGGCATGCGGTAGGCTGTAAATCCCGGGATCAAAACCTGAACTTCCGGCACGGAATCGATATCTAGCAGGGAAGCCGATCCGTCCGGCCCATCGGATGTTCCGCGGTTTCCACAATGGGACAACAGCAGGGCCATAAAAATGCCCACAAGAAAGTAAACGCCTTTCCCCGGGCGATCAGGTTGTTTAAAGCAGGTAATCATTAATATTGGTTTAGTTGGTGTTTTACATCATTTACATCATCTGAAGGAATAGTTCTACCGCCTTGGCCGCAAAGACCGGATCGTTGATATTCGCCTCCACTTCCACCACTTCGATTTCCGGTTTCAGCCTGCTTTTAAGACCTTCCACGAAAGCCTCATTGGCTTCCGGGTTCCAGAACAACTGGGGCTCCCCTTTTTCATTGACCGAATCCAGCATGGAGAACCCGCGTGTGGGAATAATAAAAGCCGTTTTGCCTTTGGACCGGTTGGCTTTATCGGCAAACAGCACTCCCATTTCCCGGTTCTCTTCCGGCGTGGTCCGCATGAGTGTAACATTCGGATTCCATTTATAGAAAAGGCGGTCCCGGTATCGGGACGGAACGGTCTCGGGGCTTCCAAAATTGCACATATCCAGACAACCCGGGGCGATCAGGTGCGGAACGCCGGCCTGTCCCGGAGCGTCCAGTCGTTCCGCTCCGGCGGAAAAAATGCCGCCGCAGATCTCATCGGCCCATTCGGTCGTGGTAATATCCAGTAAACCCCGGATCCGGCCTTCGCGGATCAGCTTTTCCATGGTTTTCCCGCCCGCTCCGGTCGCATGGAATACCAGGGCCTCATATCCCCTGTCTTCCAGCATCTGCCGGCAGGCGTCCACACAGGGTGTGGTGTTTCCAAACATCGATAGCGCGATTGCCGGACGGGTGCTTTCCGCTTCCCGCGGAACGGCCAGCATGCCCGCTAAGGCTCCCACGGCATTCCGTAAAACGTTCCGGCTGATGGAATTCAGGCCGGCAATATCGGTAAGGGAGGGGAACATGACAATGTCGCTGATCCCAACGTATGGCGAAACATTCGCGGAAGCGATCGTAGAAACGCATATTTTGGGCAAGCCGTAGGGTAGAACACGCATGGCGGATGTAACCACATTGGTTCCCGCGCTTCCGCCCATCCCGATCACCCCGTCGAACCCTTCTTCCCGGAACAAATCGTTTACAACCCGGGCAGCTCCGATGGACATCACCTCAATTGCCTTGCCCCGATCGTTTGCATTGCGGAGGGTGTCGATATCGGTTCCCCCTGCCTGGGCTACAATTGCCGCTTCCACATTCGCCTTGATGTGAGTGGGCGGGGTCATTACCCCGGTATTGACGGTGACGACCCGAAAACCGGCGCGTTCGATCAGACCGATCAGGAAGGCGTACTCTTCCTCCTTCGTATCGAACGCACCAATAACAAGGACTCTTTGGTTCATGGGATTAGGTATTGGTATTAAAACTGATCTGTTTGAATTTTCTGACTTGTTCTGTAATGGCGATCTCGGTTGGCAGCCGTTCCATGGAGCTGGCTCCGTAAAATCCGTGAATGCCAGCCACCCGGTCCAGAATATACTGGGCGTCGTCTGGATCGGAAATGGGTCCGCCATGACATAGCACGATAATTTCTTTATTCACTTCCTTGCAGGCCTTGACAATTTCGCGAATCTCAACAACACATTCATCCAGGGTTCTGGCCGTCCGGGCACCGATCTTTCCTTTGGTGGTAAGGCCCATGTGCGCCACAATGATATCGGCCCCGGCAGCAGTCATCCGCCGGGCTTCATCGGGATTGAAAACATAGGGCGTGGTTAGCATGTCCAGGCTGCGGGCCTCCTTGATGCAGGCGACCTCCAGCTCGTAACTCATCCCGGTTTCCTCCAGGTTCGCCCGGAAAACCCCGTCTATCAACCCTACGGTCGGAAAATTCTGGATGCCGGCAAAGCCCATGGTCTTCAGCTCCCGCAGAAAGGTGCTGCGAAGCATAAAGGGGTCCGTGCCGCAAACCCCGGCTAACACCGGCGTATGCGATACGGCCGGCAAAATCTCCCGAGCCATTTCCTTGACGATTTCGTTGGCGTTTCCATACGGCAAAAGCCCCGCAAGCGATCCCCTTCCAGCCATCCGGTAACGGCCGGAATTATAGATCACGATCAAATCAATCCCTCCGGCTTCCTCACATTGAGCGGATATTCCGGTGCCGGCGCCCCCACCAATAATGGGCTGCCCGCCAGCGATCTTGGTTCTGAGATCCTTCAGTATCTCTGTTCTGGTTAGTGCGGTCATTCGTGGTTTGAATAGGTTAAATAATCCCTAAATAGGCAAATGTAGGACCAAGTTTCATCCTTCAAACATAAATTATTGGTTATCAACGCGTAATATTTTATTTTCATGCTCCTATAATTCATTCCCGTTGATTTTTGTGTAACATTGGGTTACACAAGGTAACAAAAATGTATCATGAATTCACTTGCTGATATCGTCCGGGAAAAAGATCGTCTTGGTTCACCCCTGATCGCGGTAGTAACCGGAAGCGGACGAATCGTGAAGGCCTCCGTGCTTGCAGGCGCGGATCTGATCATTGCCTTGAACGCCGGCCTGTACCGGAACATGGGATTCGGTTCCCTGGCCGCTTTCATGCCTTATGGGAACGCGAACCAGCAGACCGAAGAACTGCTGCGGAACCACATTATTGCCCATTCGGGTAGTACCCCGGTGATCGCGGGGGTTTACGCGTTCGATACGGACATTCCACTTCGCCGGAGACTAGAGCGGATGCGCAAACTGGGCGTCGAAGGTATTACAAACTGGCCCGCCATCGGGTTCATCGACGGGCATTTCCGGGATCATCTGGAGGCCGAAGGAATTGGGATCGCAGCCGAAGCGGACATGCTCAAACTGGCTAAAGCGATGGGGTTTACCACCTTTGGGTTTGCGCTTACGTCAGAGGACGCTTGCACTTTCAGTGAATCGGGAAGCGATGCCTTGATTTTGAACGTGGGGCTCACTTTTGAAATAGAGGATACAATCGAAAAGAAGAACCAGCTTCAACTGTCCATTACCAAAGCCAAGGAAATGCTCGCCGCTGTGGAAAAGTCGGGCCGGCAGCCGCTTTGCCTGCTTTACGGAGGGTCGGTTACCAAACCGGAGGACTTCGACGAGTTCATCCGTCAGGTGCCGCTTCATGGATACGCCGGGGGGTCGGTATTCGAAAGGTTCCCGGTAATTGAAACGATCAAATCCCGGGTCCGGAATTTCAAGAACATCCCTTTTCCGCACGGAGGCGCTAACCCCCTTCCGAAGTTTGGCAACCTGATCGGCTCTTCCCCGCGAATGAAAAATCTGTACGAGCTGATCAATAAGGTCGCCCCCTACGATGTCAACGTCTGTATTGACGGGGAATCCGGGACGGGAAAGGAACTGGTGGCCACCCAGATCCACCTGCTCAGTCCAAGAAGGAACCATCCTTTCATCACGGTCAACTGCGGCGCCATTCCCGATACGTTGGTGGAAAGCGAATTCTTCGGCTATGAAAAGGGCGCTTTTACCGGCGCCATTCACAGGAGACTGGGAAAATTCGAACTCGCCAATAAAGGAACCTTGTTCCTGGATGAAATAGCCGATCTGAGCCCGCATGCCCAGGCGGCCTTGCTCCGGGTAATCCAGCAAGGTGAAATCGTGACCCTGGGCGGACAAAAACCACTTCAGGTGGACGTGCGGATACTCTGCGCCTCCAACCAGAACCTGGAAAAACTCGTCCGGGAAGGCAAATTCCGGGTAGACCTCTACTACCGGCTCAGCACCGTCATCCTAACCATCCCTCCGTTGCGGGACCGGAGCGGCGACATCCCCCTGTTGGTAGCCAGCATGCTCTCCAAGCTTTCCCTGAAATTCAACAAGCCGCTTACCGGCATTACGCCCGATTTCATGCAGAGGCTCCAGCAACACCATTGGACCGGCAACGTAAGGGAACTCGAACAGGTAATCACCCGGCATGCGCTGATCGAAGACAATCCGGTACTGGAGGGAAGGTTCTTCTATCCCGATGCGGGCGACTCCCCTTCGGCAGGGGGATCTGAAACGTACCGCAGAGCACAAAAAGCGCTGGCAGAAGCGGGCGGCAATAAAACAAACGCAGCCAGATTATTGGGCATCAGCCGTAAAACACTTTACTTATGGCTCAGGCAAAAGCCGTTGAAAAAAAATGATTAATATTGTTGAGATGCGAAGTTCGATTCTCAGTTTCCTTATGCTGGTTGTGGGAATGCTTGCAGACCACGTCTGGCAGCTTGGATTTTTCACGGGTACTACCCGGTTGATCTGGTATCTGCTGGCTTATTTACCGGTAGCCATCCCGGTTATCCGGAAGGCGATCAGCAACCTAATGAAAGGCGATGTATTTACCGAATTCTTCCTGATGAGCATTGCCACGCTCGGGGCGTTCGCCATCGGGGAATTTCCCGAGGGGGTGGCTGTGATGCTTTTTTATACGGTCGGCGAACTCTTTCAGGATGCGGCGGTAGGCCGGGCTAAACGAAACATCTCCGCCCTTTTGGACGTCCGCCCGGAAAGCGCCACGGTAAGACGGGGTAAGGGATTCCTCACCGTACATCCGGAAGAAGTGACCGTAGGCGAAACCGTACAGATAAAAGCCGGCGAACGGATCCCATTGGACGGCGTAATGCTTTCACCCGCTTCTTCGTTTAATACCGTCGCCCTGACCGGCGAAAGCAAACCCCGCACCATCCGCGAAGGAGAAGAGGTGCTGGCGGGGATGATCAACATCAATCAGGTCATCCAAATCCGGACCACCCGGGAATTCGCCAACAGTGCCATCTCAAGAATCCTGGATCTGGTCCGGAATGCCGTTGCCCGAAAGGCCAAAACGGAGCAATTCATCCGTCGTTTTGCCCGGATTTATACACCCATCGTAACGTTCATGGCAATTGGTCTGGTATTCCTTCCCTGGTTTTTCGTGAGCAATTATGTTTTTGAAACCTGGTTGTACCGCGGACTGATCTTTCTGGTGATATCCTGTCCCTGCGCATTGGTGGTATCCATCCCTTTGGGCTACTTCGGGGGAATCGGCGCAGCCTCCCGACGGGGCATTCTGTTTAAAGGGTCGGCTTTCCTGGATCGCATAACGGAAGTAAACACGGTGGCGCTCGATAAGACCGGAACGCTTACAGAGGGGATTTTCGCCGTACGCGAGGTAGTTCCGGCAGCCGCTGAGGGGGACCCGCAGTCCGATTTCCTCCAATTGGTCACGGCATTGGAAAGCCAATCGAATCATCCGATTGCCCAGGCTATAACCCGGTTCGGAGTGGAAAACGGCGTACAACTGGATCAGGCCGTCATCGACGCCGCGGAGGAGATACCCGGACAGGGTCTTCGCGGATCAGTGAACGGCCGCCGCGTTTTGGCTGGAAACACCCGCCTGCTGACGCAGCATCACATTGCCATTGATCCCCTCCTGCAGGAGAAGATGGAAAAAACATCGGGCTCCCTGGTCGCGGTTGCCGTGGACGGGCAATATGCCGGCTACCTGGTCGTGGATGACCGGATAAAAGAAGACGCGCCGGAAGCAATTCGCAAGCTGCGGCAGGCGGGTATCAAAGAAACCGTGCTGTTGTCGGGCGATCGCACCGCCGTGGCGGCCAAAGTCGCGAAGGACCTCTCCATGGATCGCTATTTCGGCGATCTGCTTCCCCATCAGAAGGTAGAACAGATCGAGCTGCTCAAGAAAGACCCTTCCCGGGTCGTCGCATTTGCCGGGGACGGCATTAACGATGCTCCTGCGCTTGCCCTGAGCGATGTAGGCATTGCCATGGGCGGCTTGGGGAGCGATGCGGCTATTGAAACCGCCGATGTGGTCATTCAAACCGATAGGCCTTCCCAGATCGCCACAGCCATCCGTATCGGGAAAGCTACAAAACATATCGTATGGCAGAATATCGGCATGGCGTTCGGAGTTAAAGCCCTTGTGTTGTTATTAGGCGCAGCCGGATTCGCCACCATGTGGGGCGCTGTATTCGCCGACGTGGGGGTGGCACTGCTGGCCATCGCCAACGCGGTGCGCATTCAGCATAAGAAGTTTTGACCGCACCTTCAAGACCGAAACTCGTACATAAAAATGTAGCAGAGCGGTACCCTTGGAAGTAAAAGCGTAAGAAAACCTGCAATCCAAGAGTTTGCGGACTTATTGCCGGAAATATTCCCCAAAAATAGCGGCAAGGACATTAATTTATCGCCCCTTCTTTCCCGAGCGGTTGATGAGAATTACCCGGCGAAGGTAGGCCACGATGGCCAGGCCGATTACCACGTAGAGAATGGCATCCAGGTATTGGTCGATTTCACGGAAGTTGTTTCCCAGAAAGTAGCCCACACCGGCAAGGAAAGCTACCCAAACCACCGTCCCGGCGAGACTGAACAGAAGAAAACGCAGAAGCGGCATCCGGTTAAAACCGGAAGGAATGGAGATAAGCGAACGGATTCCCGGTACAAGGCGGCAAAGCATGACCGCCAGATGTCCTCTCCGGGTGAACCAATCGTCGGCCTTGTCAATATCCGGGGGCGACAGGGCAAACCATTTACCATGCCTTGCGATGAACTGCTTCAGCTTATCTTTCCCAAGCCGGCTGCCCAGGTAATACAGGGGAAGGTTCCCGGCCAGACTCCCGACCGTACCGCTCAGTATCACACCGAAAAGCGTAAATTTCTCCTGAGTAACCAGGTATCCCGCCAGCGGCATGATGAATTCCGAAGGTAGCGGCGGGAAGATATTCTCCAGGGCCATCAACAGAACGATCCCCAGATATCCTATTGATTCGATTGTATTTAAGATCCAGTCTGCCACCAACGTATTTTAAAGAGATGGTGCCAAAGGTACAAAAATACCGGGGCAAGGAAACTCAGGTGGTTGGATCCGGCCAGCCCGGCATGCTGCGATCCGCATTCCGCTTGGAGGTCTCTCTGTTTTTCCAGGCCAGTTTCTTCTGGATGGTCATTTTGAGCGATTTGTACCGTATTAATTTTTTAAGGTAAAGCTTGAAGACGATATAAAGTGTATTTGGATTTTTGCTCATCCTGAATGCTTCCCGGGCCTGGTAAATGGCAGCGGCCGGCGTAGCTTCCTCGTTGTAAAGCTGATGGGATTTTTGGGCGATGTAAATCGACTTATACCTTCTGGCCAGCCTGCGGTAGGTCTTTTGCTTTTCCGGTGGAAGGTAATGCTGAATCGTATCGATGGCCTTATAGATATCCTGAATGTTCTGTCCGGATAAAAAAGAACGCGTGGTAATGTTATTGGAGTGATACCGGTACAGCGCCAATCGCTCCGGTGCATAAGCCACCGGATAATGCGCGGCAATCCGGACCCACATTTCCCAATCCTCCCCAAAATGAAATGCGAAAAAACCGCCCAGGTGCTCATACACCTGCCGCTTTACGACCATGGCCGGAGGCTGCAGACGTTGCCGTCTGGCAATTTTACTGAGCCAATCCTGGATTACCCCGGCCCCTTCCATGAGCGGCGGACGGCCGTAAATTTCTTTACCATAACGGTTGATCACGCTGTGGTTGGTAAAGGCCGCGCCAATTTTAGGGTGACGATTAAAAAGGGTATCAATCCGCCGGTAGAAACCCGGCAGCACGGCGTCGTCGCCATGCAGAAGATGGACCAATTCACCCCGGGAGCGGTTCAGGCAGGTCTGAAAATTCCGCAGGCTTCCCCGGTTGAAGGGCTGCTGGTAATAACTGACCCGGCCTCGGCCTACCCGCTCCACCAGGGCCCGCAGATCTCCATCGGTACTACAATCGTCAATTACCTCAATCTGCATCTGATCCGGTCCCGGGTCCTGAACCAGCACACTTTCGAGCGCGGTTTCGAGATACCCAAAACAGTTGTAAGCCGGGATCATGACCGACCACCGGGGCCGGCTGATCTCATCCCCTACCGGCCGGATGACGGGCGGAGTCTGCGGTATACGTTCTTCGTTCATTGGCTCGGTTGATATTTCTCCAAACACGATATAGATAACGGCTGGTCAGCTTCAAAAGGCTGACGGTGGTATTCAGGTCGGGACTCATTTTCCACGCGCCCCATGCATGATCAAAAGCGGCGCCGGGTTGATCCAGCTGCCCAAACAACTTATGGGAGGTATTGGCGAAATAAGCAGCGAAGTTCCGCCGGGCCACTTTGCGTAGTTGCTGCCGGTGCTGGGCGGGAATATATTCCTGAACCAGGTCAATCGCCGTCCGGATATCCCGGATACTCTGCCCGGACAGAAAAGACCGGGTGGTGACATTCCCCGTATGGTAGCGGTATTTCGCCAGATGTCGCGGGGAGTATGCCACGGGATAATGCGCGGCGATCCGCACCCACATCTCCCAGTCCTCCCCAAAATGGACGGCATAAAAGCTCCCCAGCCGTTCATATACGCTTCGTTTCACCACCATGGCCGGCGGCTGAATATATTGCCGCCCAGCGATCCGGAAAAGCCAGTCCGGAAGCACGCCGGACTGGGTCATGAGCGGCTTGTAATAGGACAGGTCCCTCCCCTTTTCATTTATAAAAATGTGATTGGTGAACGCGGCGCCCGCCGAGGGGCAATCGTTAAAAAGCCGCTCGATTTCCCGGTAAAACCCCGGCACAACCAGATCGTCGCCGTGAAGCAGATGAACCCATTCTCCCTGGGCACGGTTCAGACAGGTTTCGAAATTGCGAAGGCTTCCGCGATTGGCGGGGTGCTGAAAATAACGTATTCGTCCTCTGCCCAGCCGGTAAACCAGGCCCGCTACGTCTCCATCCAAGCTGTGGTCATCCACCACCTCGATCTGCATGCAATCGGGCCCCGGATCCTGAACCAGCACGCTTTCCAGCGTTTCCTCCAGGTATTCCATGCAATTGTAAACGGGAACCATGACCGACCACCGTGGGCGGCGGCCATCGGGGCGCAGCGGAAGAATCGCCGGAGGATGGATTGGCGTACGTTCATTCATAGTTTCACGGTTTTCCGGATGGAAGCCTGGACCGGAACCCGGCCGGACCGCGGCAAGCGCAGCTTCCGTTGCAGCAGCAGCGCGGCTTTCTGCCACATCCCTAAATAAATCAACAACCCCAGGAAGCGGTAGCCCCTCATATTGCGGGCGAAGAAGGACAGCATCCATTCTTTTTTAAATGCCGCTGCCTCGCGGATCGCCTGTTCGTCCCGGTTGATATTTTCCTTGGCAAGGATGCATCGGGTAATGTAAGTCAGTTTGCGGAAACAGCCGGCGATGGCCCGCATACTTCCCGCTTCCAGTAAGGGCTCACAATCCAGCATCAGACAGCGGATTTCCCGTTCGGACAGCTGAAAACGGGGACCGGTATAGTACCGAATATTGCGTAGGATCTGCGCGTGCTGCGCGGCATCGTATTCCGCCTTCCGGGTGACACGGCTCAGGCTTTCGTCGGCAAGCCGGTAATCAAGCAATACCTCGGGAAGCGTATGGATCCTGTACCGGCGTGCCACCTGCCACCACAGATTATGGTCTTCGGCATAGCGCGTGCTGTATTTGCCGCTCCGGACCACGGCGCTGCGCCGGAACATGACGGTAGGATGGTAGATCCAGCAAGCGAAATTCAGGTTATAGTAGTAGTAACGCGGATCCCATTTCTCCGTCCGGACAGGAAGCCTGTCGGCGGTAACCTCTCTTGCCCAGGTCGACAATAAAGCCAGATCGGGATGGCTCGCGAAAAAACCGACCTGCTTTTCGAGTCGGTCCGGATAACTGATGTCGTCGGCATCCATGCGTGCAATCAGGTCACAGGAGGCCTGTGCGATTCCCTGATTGAGCACCTCGGCAATGCCCTTGTTTTCGCCATTCCAGATGAACCGGATCCGCGGATCGGTATAGGACTGAATGATTTCGGGGGTAGAATCGGTGGAGCCATCGTCCAGGATGAGGAATTCGAAATCGCGGAACGTCTGCATCAAGATGCTGTCCACAGCTTCACGCACATGCTTCCGGGCATTATAAACCGGCATCAAAACCGTTACGGATGGATTTTTCGGCATAACGATAGGCATTAACGATGCAGCGCGGACCACCATCGGTGCAGCGGATGGCGATACCGATCCAGCGCCTTGTTTAACAATTCATCCACTTGCGGGTAGGCGATCCGGTGTTCCGCCAGGTACCGGCTGAGCCATTTTAAAAAGTACCGCCGCACCACATGGTAGTTACCCTCCGCCTTGACCTGCCTGACAAGCGAGCCGGGTCGCTGACGGTATAGGTTGTGGCACAGATGCGATACATATACCGGTTCGCTCAGGTATATTTTGTGCAAAAATGCCTGATCTTCATAAAGTTGGTATTTCCCGGTAAAATGAGCCTCAAACAGGCCGTAACGCTCCAAGACGGATTTCCGCACCAGGATACCCGAGGGACAGGGAGCCGCGCCGTCCGACAAGGGATAAAGCAGCGTGATCAGTTCCGGCGGTTCAAACACACCCTCCCGGGAAACACCGATAGGGATATCCACATCTTTCGCTGTTGGGTTTTGCCAGCTATTCCAGTACCTGGAAGCCTCGCACAACATGGCCACCTCAGGGAAGGCTTCCATAATCGATGTCTGGGTTATCAGCTTGTCGGGCATCCAGCGATCATCCGCGTCCAGGAAAGCGACGAACCACCCTTTTGCCTGAGTGATTCCGGCGTTCCGGCTGGCGCTTAATCCTTTATTAAGGCCATCTTCGTGTTGCAGATAGCAAATCCTTCCCGGAAACCGCCTTGCGTAGTCCCGGGCGATCGCCGGACTGCCGTCGGTCGAACCGTCGTCCACCAGGATCAACTCCCAATGCGGGTAGGTTTGCTCCAGCACACTTTCGATGGCTTCCGCCAGGAAACGCTCTTCGTTGAAAAAGGCGGTTATTACCGAAACAGCCGGTCTCATAGGCTCCCTCCCATCCAATCCATAAGTTTTCTGCCAAATGTTTCCCCGTTCCAGTCACCCACCTGGAACCGCCCCAACCGATACGGATCCGTCCGCTGCGATACCGCTTGTTCCTCGGTCGTGAAAGCAGCCCGCAACTGATGCTCCTTTACGAGCCGCAGCGTGTCCTGATTGTAATTTCCGTGGGGAAAACTGATCATTGGGACCACCCGGCCCGTGATTCCCTTCAAGTAGTTCGCACAGGTCCCGATCTCCTCCGATTGTCTTTCGGGTGACTGGCTTCCCAGGGCGGGATGGGAATGGGTATGCAAGCCGATTTCCGCCAGCGGGTGGTGGCTCATCTGAATCAGCTGTGCTTTCGTTACCGGAAGCGAATCCTCTTCCTGGTATTCCAGGTTTGCCAGGGAAAGAAGATACGCTACGGCATGCGCTTGCTCCTCGGGGGTACGACATTTCAGTTTTTCATAGATTGCCAGGTAAACCGCTGCTCTTCGCGTGGGCGGATCCGCCGGGTGATGCCACTGTCTATGTTTCCTCTGCAGTTCCGATGAGTGCAGTGCTTCGCCAGCCAGATCGAATGAATCGGCTCCGATCCGGATGGTTTCAGGTAGCGTATCTGCGTTCAGCAACACATCGGCTAGCACATCCCACCAAAAGCGTGCCCGTCGGCCCACCCAGCCGGTCACCATGAAAAACGTAGCCGGGCAATGGTATTTTTCCAGCAGGGGAAGGGCGGTCCTGTAATTATCCCCGTAGCCGTCATCGAACGTGAGGCATACGCTATTCGGCAAAAGTTCCCGCCGGGCCAGCCGGTCCACAAGTTCCCGGGCCGAAATTACCCGGTAGTTTCTTTCCAGTACCCGGAGCTGTTCTTCAAAATGCGCCGCACTGACGGCCAGCTGCCAGGGATCGGAAGAAACCGCCGCGACCCGATGGTACATTAATACGACGGTCCGCATTCGGGGCGCTTTTCCGCCGGGTATCCACCTTAGCCTCATGACACGTGGGGTTTTTCGGCCACTGCCGCAATGGTCACCGGAAAATGGGGGTCCCGGTAATCCAGCTGCTGCTGGTTGAACTCCGGCAAGCCCAGACCGTACAGAAAGGCCGAGGCGATCAGTACATTCCCGTAGGTTTCCACAACCACTTTTTCGGGTGGAAAGACCTCCGAAAGCATCCGGGTTACCGACCACTCCGTAAACGACCAGTACCAGCTCGACTCCCATTCTCCATGATCGATTGGCGTGATGCCGGGGACGGTCAGCAGCAGTTTGCCGCCGGGCCTCAGAATACGGCAACAGGTAGTTAAGGCATCTTGATAATGGTAGATCAGGTGCAAGGTCTGCGTCAGGATGATGCAATCGAAACGGTTATCCGGAAGGTGGGGCGCGTTACTCAGATCGCCGGTCCAGGTGGCCTTCGGATGATTTCCATCGACATGCAGCACCTCGCTCTTACTGACACGCTGCCCGCCAAATCGCAGGGTGTACTCGTTATCGCCGATCTCCAGCACGACCCCCTGGATGTGCAGGGCCTGCAGCTGAAGGAAGTTCTCGATGTAATACCGATCCAGCGGACCACCCCGGTCGTACCCGAATTGCGTGCTGACCGGCCGGAGGCGACCGGTCGGCGTGGGCTTCCTAAATAGCTTGGGCAGGGAAGCGGGCACGTTCCTTTTTACAAATGTTTTGATATTCATGGTCCATCGTCTTTTCAAAAATTTCAGATATAAGTCTTTGCGGTATTTCCGGAGCAACGCCAGTTCCGGTGCCCCGCGCGGGCTACCATTGAAGGAAACAGCACCCAATTGGCAATAGAGTTTTCCGCAATAGTAATCGATCCAGTTGCTGCGTCCTTTCCGCAGGGATTGTATTTCCTCCCGGGAGCTTACCGGTTGCCTGGCCAGTACGGTCAATACCGAGTCCAGCATCAGCGGAATGTTCGCAGACATGCCCGCCGGGTGAATACGGTAACAAGCAATGCATTCCCTGTGATAGAGCACCGGGTGTTTTTCGGCTATTTTCAGGTAAAGATCATAGTCCTCACATGCTTTCAGTGAGGTATCGTATCGAAAGGAATCAAAGATCCAGCGGGGGTACATGACTGCTCCGTGCATGCCGATGTAATTCCGCTGCAGGAGGGTAAGGTATGGCAAAGCGCCGGGAGGATCGGTCGTTTCCTCAATCACCTGCCCGGACGCCGTCACTTTCCGGTGTGCGCCCGATACAAATCCTGCCCACCGGTTTTTTACCAGACATCGGAGATTGGCTGTTATTCCTTTGGGAAGCAGCAGGTCATCCGAATCCAGGAATACCAGGTATTGTCCGGAAGCTTGGGCGATGCCTCTATTTCGGGCAGCGGACAGCCCCTGATTGGCTTGGCGGATATAGCGGACCCCCGGATAGCTGCCGGCAACAAGAGAGGTATCGTCGGTGGACCCATCGTCTACCACGATCACTTCCACGTTTGGATGTTGCTGGTTCAGCACACTTTCGATGGCTTCGGCCAAGTAATGCCCGTGATTAAAGCAGGGAATAATCACCGACACCGGAATAGCAGCTATGTCGTCGGGCGTATTCATGAGCGATCGATGGATGCTTCGGCGGGCCGGTGGCGGTTTCGCAGATAAAACAGCGTACCGGAAAAAATGCCGGATATTTCGTTGAAAACGGTTCGATGACGTCCCCGGAAGCTGGGAAGGCCTTGTTTAAGCAATTTCAGGTAATAGGGAGCCAGCACGCGGTAAAAATGCCGCACATACCCTGCCTGCCGATCCTGTCCGTGCTGGATCAAGGCGGCCGCGGTAAATCCCCGCATATAATAAAAAAGCTGTTTGCGCAGGGCCCTTAATTCAGCCCGGTGTTCATGATAAACAACCGCCCGCGGGGTATATAGGATCCGCATCCCGCGGGAAAGCATCCGAAACCACATCTCGGAATCGCCGCTGCATCCGGCAGCCCCCACATCGAGCCGTTCATCAAAATAACCCGCCTTTTCGAATACTCCTTTACGGAATGCCATGTTTGCCCCCGCCCCGATCTCCCATACGGGCGCCCCTCCGGTCCGTTCCCGGTGAATAAACGATCCATCGTACAGCCGGTCGCGATAGCCGCGGTTGAAACTCCAGTACTTTTCAAACAGCAGCTGACTTTCGGTCTCCAGGGCCGATGCAATAACCAAACCGGTGATCGCGTCAATCTGCGGATCGCGGAAAGCCTCCCAAACCCGGTATGCCCAATCGGGATGGACCAGCACATCGTCGTCCACGTAGGCGAGCACCGGACACCTGGCCAGGCGCGCCCCGGCATTCCGGGCAATATCCAGCCCGGGTTTCGGCTCCAGATGGTAGCGTACGGTGGGAAAACCCGAAACAACGAAGCGGGTGCTGCCGTCCTGCGGGGCGTTGTCCACCACAATGATTTCCCCCGGTACCCTCCGCTGATTGAGCAGCATTTCCAGGCATCGTTGCAGTTTATCGGCCCGGTTCCGGGTACAGATGATCACCGAGACATCCACTGTCCCAGGCAATTGAAGGTAAAGAATATCCCCCAATACCGCGTCCATTGCCGCGGCAAACCCCCATTGATCACCCGAGAGGAAAGCGGACCGGTAACTCCCCGGATTGATTCCCTGTTTGACGGCGTAAAACGTAATGGCAGGGTCGATCGAATCCAACACGGCCTCCCGGAACTCCTCCGTATTCCGGTAAATCCCGGGAGCTGTGAAAAGCTGGCCCAGCGGGATCTGCTTCCACCAAAACAGGCAATAATGCGCCTGCCGGAGCAGAAAGTCCAATTGCTCCTCCCCATTTTCAAGATGGATATCGCAGATGGTATAGGGGTGCAGGTGCTTCATCGTTCCGTTTCTAATTGGTTTAGCGTCACCGGGAACCGGGGCCGGACATAGCCCATCCATTTACCGAACCAGGCCGTGTTCTCCCGGTAATCCTCCACCTCGAAGAACAGGCATTCTTCACAGTAAAAAAGTGGCTGTGAGGTATCTTTTACTACGATAATGGAAATATAGTACGCCCCGTCATTCAAAAAGTTCCCTGGAATTTCACAGCTTCCCTCCAGCAGGCCTTTCCGATACAAAGCGGGGGAATGGGACACATCGAAAATGCATTCGCCACCCAGGGTAAACAGATGAACGCCCACCGCCAGATTGGCTTCCCTGAGCAGGTTATGGAAGCGGAAGTTCACCTTTAAGGGGGTGCGGATCGTTACCGGATCGGACGGGTGCTCCAGCTGGGGCAGCAATTCAACCGATGCCATCCGGATCCACTCGTTTCCCGGGGCCGATCCGGGGTTGGCCCATTCCTGTTTCCAGATTTTCCGTTGAAAAGCAGCCAGGTAATTGCTTGTTACCCGCTGTGGCTCACCGCTGCTGACCACCTTCCCTTTTTCCAGCCATACCGCGCGGCTGCAGAGGTTGTTTATCGCCTGCATATTATGGCTCACGAAAATAACTGTTTTGCCTTGCTGACTTGAAGCTTCCTTCATTTTCCCAAGGCATTTCCGCTGGAATTCCGCATCCCCGACGGCCAACACCTCATCCACCAGGAGGATCGCAGGATCCAGGTGGGCGGCCACAGCAAAAGCCAGGCGGACATACATTCCGCTGGAATATCGTTTTATGGGCGTATCGATAAAGCGCTCCACGCCGGAAAATGCCACGATCTCGTCGAATCGGGCGGTAATCTCCCTTTTTTTCATTCCCAGAATATTCCCATTCAGGAAAATATTCTCGCGTCCGGTCAGCTCTTCGTGAAACCCGGTTCCCACTTCCAATAAACTGGCTACCCTTCCCCGGCCCCTTACTCTCCCGCTGGTGGGCAGACTGATGCGCGACATGATCTTCAACAAGGTTGATTTACCGGCGCCGTTTCGACCCACCAAACCGAGCACCTCCCCCTCGGGAATCTCCAAACTGACATCCTGAAGCGCCCAGAGGTGGTCCCGGCTCTGATCATCCCGTACCGGTTCGCCTTTCACCCCTTTCCACCAGTCCAGCAGATCCCTTTTCAGGGTTCCCGATCCGAACGAACCCAACCGGTAGTATTTTGAAACATGTTCTACGCTGATAACCGCCTCCATCATCCTCCTAGATAATATCCATTACTTTGATTTCCTGCTTCTTGAATAGCCAGGCACCCACCGCGACAAGAATGAGCACCAACAGCATCGCCCACAGGATGTATTCCTGCGGCACGGCGGCATGGGTCAAAAATGCCCCGCGGAAAACCTCGATCGCAGGGGTCAGGGGATTCAGCCAGAATAAAAGGCGGAAGGGGGTTGCCTCCAGCAGGGACGCGCCGTACACGACCGGGGTCATGAACATAAACAGGCGGAGCCCGAACTGCACTACGTTATTCAGGTCCCGGTATTTTGCAGTCAGCACACTGACAATCAAGCCTGCCCCGAGGGCAAAAAATGCGGTCAGCACCAGCATAAGGGGAACAAGCACGATCTGAAAGGTCGGAGGCGCGATCTGCCCCCGGGTCAGAAAATATAGATATACCGTCAAAAACACCAGCAACTGGATTCCCAGCCGGATGGATCGGGTAACGATCGCGCTCAAAGGGACGATCAGTCTGGGAAAATAAACTTTGCTAAAGATCCGGGCGTTCTGCAAAAAAGTGTGCATAATATCTGTGAAGCAATCCGAGAAAAAATTCCAGATAATAACTCCCGCCAGATAGAATAAGAAAGGCGGCGTGCCGTCGGTAGGGATTTGCGCAATCCGGCTGAAGATCACACTGTACACAATCGTGGTGAGCAACGGCTGCAGCAGAATCCAGAACGGCCCAATCAGGGTTTGTTGGTAACTCACCAGCAAATCCCTTTTTACCAACCTGAATAACAGGTCTTTATATTGGAACAATTCTCCCAATTCCCGGAAGAGATCCCGTTTCCCGGGATGAACCTCCCATTCCCAGGGGTGAGCGTGCTCCAATTTTGACACAGGCGTACTTGTTTTCAGCATATTGAAATCCTTGCTTTCTGCAATAAATTTAATACGAAAACCACGTGTCCATGCCGGCCAGGGTCGTTTTGTTCCGTGCATTTCACACTTTTTCACGCTTAGCCACAGCTACGATATGCTTGTACCCCGGCAGAAATGATGTATGTTTACGACCGGCGTATAAATCACCAAGCTCGCAATCTGAAACTGTATTTATTGATAGTGAGAATACGTGCTTATTTCATTATTGCATCGATTTGCCTCACGGTGCT
>JAJUHF010000027.1 GCA_029268045.1 Anseongella ginsenosidimutans | reverse complement strand
TGAAAGTTGTACCGGTAGAAAAAAGCCCGTAGTCCCTGTTCCAGTTCCCATCCATCCTGCGCGGGGTTCAAATACACGTAATCGTATTTGACCGTGCGCCACAGCCTCTCAATGAACACATTATCAATCGCTCTTCCTTTAACAGCTGCCATCCCCCAGACCGAACGACACACGCTCGAGGGGCAGGGACACGTCGTCGCCCCCGAACTCATGGCCCGTGTACTGAAGACGTTCTTCAATCAGTAAGGGGGAATGACAAAGGAGCTTGGAAATTCCTGGCGTATAGCAAGTGACCACCCCTTTCAAGACATTTTGTCATCAAACCTGCCACAAATTCCTCTCTTTACTAGCTGAAAACCAATGGCATAGCATTTGATCAAGGATGGGTGATGTAAATTATCTTCATCACGTAGCTTCGACAATTCATTGTTTAACTATAAAAATGGAGGTAAGTATGTCACTTGTTAGAACAAACGGGGACCTTACCCCGAGATTACCCGCACTTTTCAACGACTTTTTCAACCGGGACCTGTTTGACTGGAACCTTTCGAACTTTTTTAACGCGGGCACCGCCCTACCGTCGGTGAATATCTGGGAAACGGAAGATGCCTTCGAGGTAGAGATGGCTGCTCCCGGAATGCGCAAGCAGGATTTCAAAGTACAGCTAAACGGTAATACCTTGAGCATTTCTTCCGAACGCCAGGAAGAGGAAACGCTCAACGGAAGAAATTATACCCGGAAGGAATTCGGGTACCAGGCTTTTCATCGATCCTTCGTTCTACCCAAGGATGTTGTCGATGAAAAGAAGATCAAAGCGCGCTACGAAAACGGCGTACTTCATTTGGTCGTCCCCAAACGGGAGGAAGCTCGGAAGAAGCCGAGATTGATTAAAATTTCCTGACTGCGTGATCGTCGCGGTGTACGCCGCCGGTCGGCTGTCTCATCCGAGCATTCATTGCAATAGATTGGTCTGAAGGATATCCGTTCGTCAAACGGATATCCTCTTTTGTTTAACTTTTTAACTGTGTAAAATATGAAGATAGCTCAAATTGCTCCTTTGTACGAATCCGTTCCGCCCAAGCTTTACGGAGGTACCGAACGGGTGGTATCCTACCTAACCGAAGCATTGCATGAACTTGGGCACGAGGTGACCCTATTTGCTTCCGCCGATTCGGAAACCAAAGCGAAACTGGTCCCAATCTCTCCTCAAGCCCTTCGACTGGGCTCATTCACCGATTTTTTCTCCTATCACATTCTTCAACTGCAGGAGGTGCTCGACCGGGCAGCTCAGTTTGATATTCTGCATTTCCACACCGATTACCTGCATTTCCCAGTGAGCCGGCTGGCAAACCTGACAAACGTCACGACTTTGCACGGCAGACTGGATTTGCCCGAACTGCGTCCGCTTTACCAGAAGTTCGGCGATATGCCCTTGGTCTCCATTTCACGCTCGCAAAGAAGTCCGCTGCCCATGGCAGGTTGGGTAGACACAGTCTATCATGGGCTTCCGCTCGATCTCTATCAAATGGGTGAAGGAAAAGGAAATTACGTGGCATTTATCGGACGGATCTCTCCCGAAAAGCGGGTGGACCGGGCCATTGAAATTGCCGGAAAAGCGGGAATGAACATCCGCATTGCAGCAAAGATCGACCGGGCCGACCGGGAATACTTCGAAAGCGAGATCCGACCCTTGTTTGAATTGCCGCATGTGGAATACATCGGCGAAATAGGCGAAAAGGAAAAGAACGATTTTCTGGGCAACGCCGCCGCGCTGCTGTTCCCGATTGACTGGCCGGAACCTTTCGGCATGGTAATGATCGAGTCCATGGCCTGCGGAACGCCGGTGATCGCGTACGAAAACGGTTCGGTGCCCGAAGTGATTGACCACGGCGTATCGGGTTACATCGTACACAACCGCGAAGAAGCGATCAAAGCGCTGAAAAACATCCATAACCTGAGCCGCGAGGAATGCCGCCAGACTTTTGAAAAGCGATTCAGCGCAACGGAAATGGCCAAAAATTACGTTCAGGTTTACGAGCGTCTGGTGGCCGAAAAAGGACACATCGTGGATCTTCAACAGCATGGATACGATGAGTCCCAGGTATACATCGGAGAGCCCGACCCGAAGCGGGCGTAAACACAGTCCTATTTAAACCGGTAACTGATGAAAAAAAACGAAGCACTTTTAAAAGTTCAGGATAACAAATACTATATTCTGGCGTCTTCCACATACGCCGACGATCGTACCCGTCAGCTGAATTCCGGGGACACCTTTGCTATTTTCGACCGATGGGGCGATATGCGCCAGATCGGCAAAGGCACCCAGGGAATTTACTATCAGGGGACGCGTTTTGTCAGTGAAATGGAGCTGGAACTGAACGATTGCCGGCCGATCTTGCTCAGCTCGAATGTGAAGAATGAGAACGAAAGCCTGTCCATCGACCTGACCAATCCCACGCTGGAGCAAGCGTCCGGCAAGCAGTTACCGGAAGGGGTCATCCACGTTTCCCGGTCGAAGTTTCTACAGAACAACGTCTGCCATGAGCGGATCACACTGCATAATTTCGGCCTGGAAACCTGTGACCTGCTTGTCACGCTGTCATTTCATGCCGATTTCAAGGATATTTTCGAGATCCGGGGAATAGCGCGGGACCGAAAGGGCAGCTTGCTGCCTCCCGAGATCCCGGACCAGCATCACGCAAAAATAGTGTATCACGGACTGGATAACATTACCCGGACCACCCATTTCCTTTTTCAGCCTGCTCCCCAGAAACTGGAAGACCAGCTGGCTACCTATCGGGTCGAACTGGCGCCGGGCGAAGACTTCACGATCAATTCCACGATCGTATTCCAGCGGGGCGAAGAACCTTCGTCGTTTGACGATTACGCCAACGCGCTGGATCGCATGCAGGTAGATCTGGAACAACGGAAAACCAAGATCGCCGAGCTGTTTACCAGCAACGAACAGTTCAACAATTGGATCAACCGTTCCAAGCACGACCTGCTTTCGCTGCTCGCGCCCACGCCCCAGGGCGATTACCCCTATGCCGGAATCCCCTGGTACAATACGATATTCGGCCGCGACGGCATCATCACCGCCCTGGAAACCCTTTGGGTTGCGCCGAACATCGCCCGGGGAGTCCTGCGGTTCCTGGCCGCGCGTCAGGCCACGGAGGAAGTACCGGCCTGGGACGCGGAACCGGGCAAAATCCTGCACGAGGTCCGCAACGGCGAAATGGCCGAAACCGGAGAGATCCCTTTCAAGCAATACTATGGCGGGGTAGACACCACCCCCCTCTTCCTGGTGCTTGCGGGAAAATACCTGCAGCGCACGGGCGATACGGAAACCATCCGCGAGCTCTGGAGCGCGCTGCTGAAGGCGCTGGAATGGATCGACACCTACGGCGATGTGGACGGGGACGGTTTTGTGGAATACCAACAGAAAACAGCCACCGGCCTGGCCAATCAGGGCTGGAAAGATTCACACGACTCCATCAGTCACCAAAACGGCGAGCTGGCCCCCTATCCGGTGGCCCTCTGCGAGGTGCAGGGCTATGTGTACGACGCGCGCAGGCAGGTCGCCTACATTGCCCGCACGCTGGGTGAAAATGAGCTGGCAGACAAGCTGGAAAAGCAGGCAGCCCGGCTGAAGGAACTGTTCAACGAAAAATTTTGGGATGAGGAACTGGGCACCTACATACTGGCCTTGGATGGCAACAAGAAGCCCTGCCGGGTTATCGCATCGAACGCGGGTCACTGCCTCTTCTCAGGCATTGCGACCCCGGAAAAAGCGGCCAGAACCCGCCAGACGCTGATGAACGAAAACATGTTTACCGGTTGGGGTATCCGCACGCTGTCCGACCGGGAAGCCCGGTACAATCCCATGTCGTACCACAACGGTTCGGTATGGCCGCACGACACGGCTGTGATCGCCGCCGGAATGGCGCGCTACGGATTTACCGAAGATGTCATCCGCCTGACCCAGGCCCTATTCGACGCTTCCCTTTATATCGATCTTCAGCGCCTACCCGAACTGTACTGTGGATTCCCTGCCCGCAAGGGCGAAGCCCCCACCACCTATCCGGTAGCATGCTCTCCGCAGGCCTGGTCGGTCGCATCGGTGTTCCTGCTGATCCAATCCTTCCTGCAGATCCGGATCGACGCCATGGAACGGAAAGTGTCGTTCCGCAACCCGACCCTGCCGGAATTCATGGATCACCTCTGGATATCCAACCTGAAGTGCGGCGAGGGCTATCTGAATTTCAAGATTTACCGCGAAGGGACCTCCGTCTATGTGAGCATTCTGGAAAAGCCCGAAGGATGGCAGGTGGTCCATCTCTAAGAAGACCGGCGCGGAAAGGCGAAGCCGCACGACCTGCTCAATTACCGCAACCGCTTCGACACGCGGCGATTCCGTGCTGACCGCGGTTTAAGGCATGGACCGTTTCCAGGCCAGCAGCCGGGCCGCCATATCCCGGGCCAGTTCGGGTTGCTTTTCAGCCAGGTTATGATTTTCGGCCGGATCTTCAGCCAGATCGTAGAGTGCAATGCCGGTGCTGTCGGGATTGATCAGCAATTTCATATTCTTTTCACGCATGGCCAGCTTCGGACTTACAAAACGCGGATTTCCGGGCTTGAGCCACACATCGCCGCGTCCGTATTCCCAGAACAGCGGATCCTTGCGCAGCTGCGCATTTCCTTCCCATGCCCTGCGCATATTCTGGCCGTCGCTTTCGTGTGCGGTCTTCAATCCGGCCAGACTGCAGATGGTTGGGAAAAGATCCGTGCTATGCATTACCGTCGTACTGTCTACCGCACCGGCGGGGATGCGGCCGGGCCAGCGTACCAAAAAAGGCACCCGGATCCCCCCTTCATACAGGCTCCATTTCCGCCCCCGGAACGGGTCGGCGCTGCCGGGCGGTTCAACGTGCTCCCGGTAATAAAAAGGCCAGTCGGTGGGACCGTTGTCGCTGGCCAGTACCACCACGGTATTTTTGGCTAGGCCCATTGCATCCAGGGAATCCAGCAGCCGGCCGATTTCAAGGTCCAATTGGTATAACACCGCGTAGAAATCCTGCCGGTACCGGTTATTCGCAAACCGCATGAACCGCGCCCGGTGAGCCGGATCGGGCCGATGCGGATCGTGCACATCGTTCAGCCAGAGATCGATGTAAAAAGGCTGCTCACGGTGCCGCTTGATAAAATCCAAGGTACGATCCACGTAAACGGGCGTCATCTGGTGCTTTTCCACCCAGGTTATCTCACCCCGGCCCAACGCGGCGCTGGCCTCGGAAAGCCCATCTCCTTTGATCAGCAGCCGGTCCCCCAGCCCCTCAAAAGAAGCAAGCGATTCATCAAATCCGTATTCGGTTGGCAGGGGCGCGTCGTCCACGTCGCGTCCACCCCCCATATGCCATTTTCCGATATGCGCCGTCGCATAGCCGGCCTCTTTCAGGGTGCGGGCCAGGGTCCGCGCCCCGGGATCCAGGTAGTGGGGCATCTGCCGCTGCCGGTTCCTTTCCCGGTTGTCCAGGTAGGAATGAAAGCCGTACCGCGCCGGATACCGACCGGTCATCAGCGCCACGCGCGAAGGCGAACAAATGGGCGAGGCCACGTAGAAATTGGTAAAACGGATGCCCTCCCTGGCAAGACGGTCGATATGCGGCGTTTTCACCGGAAGTTCGCCGTAAGCGCTCAGGTCGGAATATCCCATGTCATCAATCAAAATAAAAATCACATTGGGCGGATCAGCCGGCGGTTCCGCCCCGCCGGCCATGCATGGGGCGTCCGGCCAAACCATTGCAAGCATGCAGGCGAAGACGAGAAATTTCAGGATCGGTTTCATCGTGCATTCATTCGGGGTCTTCCATGTCGCAATTGCCCCTTCAAATTGTCGTTAATGCCAACCGAAGATGCCACGTCAGGAAAGTACTTTTGCAATATAAGGAATTCATCATTTTTTAAAACCACGGCATCATGAAACCAAAAAGCATCTGGGCAAACCTCACGGTGTCCGATCTGGAACGGACCACCCGGTTCTACAATGCCCTTGGCTTCGAGGCCAACGGGACACCGAACAGCCAACTGACCAGCTTTTTTTTCGGGGACAGCAAGCTGGTAATCCACTTCTTCGCCCGGGACGTGCTTCAGGCCAATGTTAATATGGAGCTGACCAATCCACAGCAGGCAAACGAAGTGATTTTCACGCTCTCGGCGGAAACCCGGGACCAGGTGGACCGTTGGGCGGACGAAATCAGAGACGCCGGGGGAACCCTTGTTTCCGAACCGGAATCCAAAGACGGATTCTATGGCTTTGTATTCGCCGATCCCGATGGACACAAGTTCAATGTTTTTCATATGTAATAAACCAACCGAGAATGAAAGTTGAAACATCCAGTGTGAGGACCGCCGGATTGCTGTCCTTATTCGATTTGCACACCATGTATTATGTACGCGCGCTCGACGGCATTTCCGACCAGGACGCCCACAACCGGCTCAATACGGAGGCCAATCACATGGCCTGGCTGGCCGGCTCGGCCATTTACGGCCGGATCCAGATGACCTCCGAAACCCATCCGGGCCAGCAGATGAGCGGACACGAACTCTTTCAGGACATGCGCGGAATCCAGGCTCAGGCCACCTACCCCACCCTTGCCGAATACCGGCGGGACTGGGAACGGATCACCCCGCTGGCACGCCAGGCACTGATTGGCCTGGACGATGCCAAACTGAACAGCGAAATGGACATGGGTTTTATGAAGATGAGTTATTACGAACTGCTGGTGTTCACGATCTATCGCGAAGCCAACCTCATTGGCCAGTTGGCGCTCTGGCGCCGGCTTCTGGGATATCCTGCGTTGAAATACGACGAATAGCTCCTGGGCCATGCATTCTACGCTCCGGTAAAATTTCAGTTTTCCAGTTTGTTTCCAGATTACCTTGCTAATTTTAGCAAATGAAAATCCTGGTAATAGAGGACGAACCGGAATTACGCGAGGCGATTGAAATTTCACTGAAGCGGGAAAACTACCGGGTGGAAACGGCATCGGATCTGGAAAGCGCGCTGATCAAGATCGGCAGTTACCGCTACGATTGCATCCTGTTGGATATCATGCTCCCCGGCGGAAGCGGACTGAAGATTTTGGATGAACTGAAGGCGCAGGAAATACCCGGAAACGTTATTATAATTTCCGCCAAGGATTCCCTGGACGATAAGATCCGGGGACTGGAACTGGGCGCGGACGATTACCTGGCCAAGCCCTTTCATATTTCCGAACTGAGCGCCCGCCTGAAAGCCGTGCTGCGCCGGAAACTTTCGGGAGGAAAAACCAACCTGGAAGCGGGAAACCTGTGCCTGGATCCTGCAAACCGAACCCTCCAGGTTGCCGGGCGCGATGTGACCCTGAACCGGAAGGAATTCGACGTGCTGCATTACCTCATTCTGAATCAGGACCGGCTGGTTACCCGGACGGCGCTGGCCGAACACGTCTGGGGCGACCACATTGACCAGGCCGACAACTTCGATTTCATTTATTATCAGATCAAAAACCTGCGGCGAAAACTCACCGACTCGGGGGCCCGGGTGGAGTTGCAGGCAGTTTACGGAGTGGGATATAAACTGACCGCGACATGAAGCTCCACAACCAGGCCCTAAAATACCTGTCCGTTTCCATCTTTATTATCGTCAGCATCTGGGCGGCAATTTTCTACATCAACCTCATGGACGAAATCCACGACAGCATTGACGACAGTCTGGAACGTGATAAAGCGGTTATCCTGAAAAAACTTCAGGAGGATCCGGATTTCGAGCAAACCCTGCGTGCCGGAATCCAGGCCGCATTTACCGAGAGCAATTTCCTGATCCGGGAAATTTCCGGGGAAAGCGCGCGGGCTGCGCGCGACTTGTATACTGATACGGTGATGTATCTGCTCGGGGAAGACGACGGAGAGCCGTTCCGCATGCTCACCACCGCCTTTACGCGCGGGGGAAAATTCTACCAGCTGAAAGTAATCTCCTCCACGGTGGAGGAAGACGACCTGATCGAAGACCTGTTCTGGGCGGTCTTCTGGTTGTATATCGTCCTGTTGATCAGCGTTGCGGTCATCAACAATTTCATACTGAAAAAATTATGGAAGCCCTTTTACAGCCTGCTGCAGCAACTGAAAAACTTCCGCATAGACCGCAACGACCCGCTTCCGGATATCCAGACCAATACCCGCGAGTTCCTGGAGCTGAAAGCGGCATCAGACGCCCTGATTTCACACACCCTCGATGTGTTTTCCAGCCAGAAACAGTTCACAGAAAACGCCGCGCACGAACTGCAGACCCCGCTGGCGGTCATGACGGGCAAACTGGAATTAACATTGGAGCGGGGGAAACTGGACGAAACCGATGCGGAAACCATTTCCCAGACCCTGCAGATGGTCAACCGGTTGAGTAAGCTCAACAAGGCGCTGCTGCTGCTCAGCAAGATCGAAAACAGGCAATTCACCGATGATCAACCCATTGATCTGAATGCGCTGGTGAAACAGACGGCCGCAGACTTGGAGGAGTTTTCCAGTTTCAAACAAGTGGAAGTAAGCGTAGAAGATATTGCAAGTGTCGGCATCAAAATGGATCACACGCTGGCCCACATGCTGGTTTCCAACCTGCTTAAAAACGCGATCATTCATAACGTTCCGGGTGGCTCGGTCCGCGTCATACTGGAAGAGCAGCTCCTGACGGTCCGTAATACGGCCGCCGGAGACGCCCTTCCCGCCGATCAGATTTTCAAACGGTTTTACAAGGACGCCCCCAGCGCCCAAAGTACCGGCTTGGGTCTTTCCATTGTGCAGGCCATCTGCAAACGCTATGGATTTATCGTCCGCTACGCCTTTGAAAAAAAAGAACATCATTTTTCGGTGCGGTTCAACTGATTCCAGATTCCTTCCAGATTCAGGCGTTAATCTTGCAGTGGATGAAGACATCAAGCAGATTAACAAACAAGAGAATACAATGAAAACACTTTTTTTAACCGTTGCAGCGGCCGCAGGTGCGGTTGCTGTTACCGCCGGAGCCCATGCCCAGGATATCCCGCTGGACCAGGTACCGTCGGTCGTGCGGAACAGTTTTGAAACCGCGTTCCCCAAAGCAAAGGACATCGATTGGGAAAAGGAAGGCGCGTTGTATAACGTGGAGTTCGAAACCGGCCGCCGCACCGACCACGAGGCATGGTACGACGCTTCCGGCAAACTGGTGAAACACAAACAGGATATTTCCAGAAAGGAATTGCCCTCGGAAGTAAACCGGGTGATCGAACGGGAATTCAAAGGATACCGTGTCGATGACATGGAAAAGATCACCGCCGGCACCACCACCACTTACCGTCTGGAATTGGATTCACGCCGGCAGGATTGGATCATCACCGTGGATGCAAACGGAAAAATCCTCGATAAAACAGCTGATTGACAATAACAATAAAACGACATGAAAACTTCTTATTTCATTGCGGGCCTCTTATTTACCGCAAGCGCCTTTACGGCATGTTCCGATGACGATTCAATTTCCCCCAATAACGCGGCTGAAGAAGCCTTCCGGGCGAAATACCCCGAGGCCACCGGTGTTAAATGGGAACGCGAGCGCGCCCATTACGTAGCCGAATTCAGGTTGTCCCAACGCGAGGCGGAAGCCTGGTTCGACGCAAACGGCACCTGGAAACTTACCGAAACAGACCTGCTTGCCGAAGACTTGCCCGGAGAAGTACAGGCCGCCCTGGACGCCGGCGAGTACCGGAGCTGGCGGATCGACGACATCGATTTCATTGAACGGCCAGGTCAGGAACCCTTTTACGTAATCGAAGTGGAGCAGGGAGAACAGGAATTCGATCTGTATTTCCTGGCCGACGGAAGCTTGATCAAAGCCTTTCCCGACTCGGACAACGACAACGATTACCTCCCACAGGACCTTCCTTCCGCGGTTAGCCAGTTTCTCACGGAAAACTATCCCGGCTACAAGCTGATTGATGTGGATAAGGACGACGGCCGGATCGAAGTGGAGTTCCTGGACGGAAACGCAAAACGGGACGCTGCGTTCTCTGCCGAAGGCACTTGGCTCAACACCTCCACCGATATCCAGGCCTCGGACGTCCCCCAGCAGATTTCCGACGTGCTTGCCGGCTCGGAATACGCCTCCTACCGGATTGACGACGTGGACTTTGTGGAAACCCCGGATGGAAATTACTACGATTTCGACCTGGAATCAGAAAACAACGACGTGGATGTCCGCATCCACGAAGACGGTCGCCTGGAAGTGCTGCCCGACTGACGCCGGTTCCGGCTGAAAGATCCCTTGAAAGAATGGTCAATCGGCCATTCTTTTTTTTGCATCCTTATCTTTACCGGATGAAGCAATTAGTAAAGCTGGAGGAAGCGGCGCTGTTCGCTTTTTCCATTTACCTGTTCAGCCAGACCGGTTTTGCCTGGTGGTGGTATCCGGCCTTGTTGCTGGTCCCTGACCTGAGCATGCTGGGATACGTCCACAACCCGCGGACAGGTGCGGCGGTGTACAATTTCTTTCATCACAAGGCCCTGGCCGTTTTGGTCCTTGTCGTGGGATGGCATGGGTCGCATGACTGGCTGGAATTGTCGGGGATCATTCTGCTGGGACATACCTGCATGGACCGCATGGCGGGATACGGGCTGAAATATCCGGATGATTTTAAACACACCAGTTTAGGATGGATCGGTTCTGGCAGAAAATAAAGAATCACCGGACCATCACCCGGCTGGCGATTCCGATCATGCTGGCCAATGCGTCCGCCCCGCTGCTGGGACTGGCCGATACGGCGGTTATCGGACGGACGGCATCTGCCCGTGAACTGGGCGCGATTGCCCTGGGGGCGCTGGTATTCAGTTTCGTATACTGGAGTTTTGGCTTCCTTCGGATGGGCACTACCGGTTTCGTTGCCCAGGCCATGGGGGCCGGAAATCACCGCGAAGCGCGTCTGGTTTTACTCAGGGCCCTCCTGCTGGGATTGGGAACTGGCTTGGTTCTGCTGGTGTTCCAGCCGCTGATCGCCTGGGTGGCGCTGCAGACCCTCGGGGCAAGCGAGGAGGTGGAAGCGCTGGTGTCGGACTATTTTTTCATCCGCATCTGGGGAGCGCCGGCCACCCTGTGCACCTTTGCCCTGATGGGAACCCTGGTCGGCCTGGGACATACCCGCAAGCTGCTGCTGACCCAATTATTCCTCAACGGCGTCAATATTTGCCTCAATCTGTTCTTTGTCCTTCAACTGGATCTGGCGGTAAAGGGGATTGCCCTGGGCACCCTGATCGCCGAGTGGGTTGCATTGGGCCTGGCGCTCTGGTTGGTGTCGGGATCGCTGGGTCTGGGTGCGGGTTTGACGCGATTTATCCGCACTGCCTGGAAGGAGGTGACCCGCAAGGGTCCGCTTCTGGCAATGCTGAAAACCAATTCCGACATCATGATCCGGACGCTGGCATTGCTTTCGGGCTTTGCCTGGTTTGCCAATCAGGGGGCCAAATTCGGGGACACGACCCTGGCAGCCAATCACGTATTGCTCCAGTTTATATCCCTGTCGGCCTTTTTCCTCGACGGCTTCGCCTACGTGGTGGAGATGCTTGCCGGGCGGGCGCTGGGGGCGCAGGACCGCGACCGCTTTGCCCGCGATCTGAAGCACGCCACCCAGCTGGCGGGAGGAACCGCCCTGTTGCTTGCCCTGCTGGTGGGACTGGGCGGCGGAGCGGCCATTGAATTCCTGACCACCGACCCGGCAGTCCGCCGGATTGCCTCCACGCACCTCCCTTTTGCCGCCATCTATATTACGGTTTCGTTCATTGCCTTCCAACTGGACGGGGTATTTATCGGTGCCACCCGGAGCCGGGAAATGCGCGATGCGTCCATCCTTTCCCTGCTCATTTTCATTGGCGCGGAAATGCTCCTAACCTCCTGGATGGGGAACCGAGGTCTATGGACGGCATTCGTGGTGTATGTGCTGGTCCGGGGCATCACATTGTCTGCTTTTCTGCCGCGTCTGCTGCGTGGTTTCCATTCCCGCGGGAACTAACAAGGCATAGCTTTTGCTTCATGCTAAGGAAAGTCAAACACATGAAGAAGTCCACTTATTATCTGGGAGGAGCCGGCCTGCTGGCGGGCGCAGGCGCCCTTGCTTTCCTTTGGCGGAGCGGCAAAGCATCCATTCCCGAAGGAGCCGAAGCGGTCAAACCTTTTGACATCAACCGCTACCTGGGCAAATGGTACGAAATTGCCCGTTTCGACTTCAAGTACGAGAACAACCTAAAAAACGTGACTGCCGAATATTCGAAGAATAGCAACGGCAGCATCCGGGTGGTCAATCGCGGGTATCATACGGCCAAAGGCGAATGGCGCACGGCGGTCGGTAAAGCAAAACCCGCCGGCGACAAAAACGAAGGCCGTCTGAAAGTGTCCTTTTTCGGCCCCTTTTATTCAGGTTATAACGTGCTGGCAATGGATCCGGGTTACAATCATGCGCTGGTGGCCGGCGATGACCTGGACCACCTGTGGATCCTTTCCCGGGAAAAGCAGCTACCTGCCGACGTCACCAACGACTTTCTCAAGAAAGCCCGGAAACTTGGATACCCCACCGACGACCTGGTGTGGACCCAGCAGGACTGAAGAACCCGGGAACTCAACGGTTTCAACCGGCGAGCGACCCCCGGGAGCAAACCCGCGGAGCGCTATAATTTTGTAATGGTGGGGTTACGCAGTTCGATTTTGGCCGCCCCCCCGCTATGCAGTTGAATGGCGATAACACCCTTTTTGGGAATATCAGGATCTTTCTCCACGTACTCGCATGCCTTGATGCCATTGATGTAAAGCTCGTGGAAGTTTCCTTTCACCCGGACGATGTAGCTGTTCCAGCCGTCTTCCTTCAACAGAAAGCGGAGCGCTTCCACATCGCCGCCCACCAGCTTTCCCCGGCGATGCTCATCGTAGATATCGCCCCAGAAGCCGTTTCCGATATCGGCCTGATAGCCTACGACGTCGGTCCCGGTATCTTCCGTGCGGTACTGGATACCACTATTGATCATCCCGGTGGATTCGTCACCCGAGAGCCGGAAAAGGCATCGGAACTCAAAATCTTCGAATTCCTCCACTGTTCTCAGGTAAGTGTTTTTCGGAATCCGGGTTACGCCGTCCCCGCCCACGATGGTCCCGTCCTCCGCTTTCCAGTATTTTGCATCCGCAGGATCGACAACTTCCCATCCCTTCAGCGTTTTTCCGTCAAACAGGGAAATGGTTTTACTCTGTCCCAGCAGCGTGCCGGGAATAAGCCCCAGCAAGACAGCCGGGAGAATTAGATTGCGAATAGCTTTTAACATAGCATTGGTTCTTACGTCAGCCAGCTAAAATACTACTTTACCAATTGGTTTTCAAGAAAACATTCCCGGCCCAAAATGGTACTTATAAGAAATGCAAGAAAAACAAGTTCCCAATATACCCATTTCCGTACTCGATCTGGCGATCGTTTCGGAAGGCAAGACGGCCGCCGATGCCTTCAGGCAAAGCCTCGACCTTGCCCGCACGGTGGAAGAAGCCGGATACAAACGTTTCTGGATGGCAGAACATCACAACATGCCGCATGTGGCCAGTTCGGCCACCTCGGTATTGCTGTCTTACATCGCCGGCGGCACCTCCACGATCCGGGTCGGATCGGGCGGCATCATGCTTCCCAACCATACCCCGCTGATCATTGCCGAGCAGTTCGGGACCCTGGCCACGCTGTATCCCGGACGGATTGATTTGGGGCTGGGCCGCGCGCCCGGAACCGATCAGGCGACCGCATTGGCCATCCGGAAAGAACGCTTCCATGCGGCAGACAACTTTCCGGACGACATCCGGGAATTGCAGGCTTACCTCTCGGACGACAACAGTTCGGCCCGGGTGAGAGCTTTTCCGGGTGAAGGTACGCGGGTTCCCATCTTCATTCTGGGGTCAAGCACGTTCAGCGCCCTGCTGGCCGCCGACTACGGGCTTCCATATGCCTTTGCCAGCCATTTCGCGCCGCGCGAATTCATGCGGGCCATTCAGCTGTACCGGGAGAACTTCAAGCCGTCCGAAACGCTGAAGGCGCCCTATGTGATGGCAGGCATCAATGTCGTGGCTGCCCCCTCCGACGAAGAAGCGGATTTTCTGTCCAGTTCCATGAAGCTTATGTTCCGCGGGATCATCACCGGGGAACGCCGTCCGCTGCAGCCTCCGGTGGAGAACGTGGAGGAGATTCTGACTGAACTGGAACGGGAAGCCGTGGATCAGATGCTGGCTGTTTCCTTTATCGGCGGCCCGGACCGGTTGAAAGCCTCCATGGCGCATTTCATCAGCCAGACCCGCGTGGACGAAGTCATTGTTTCCTCCAATGTGTTTGAGCACGGGGCGCGCCTGCGTTCCTTCCGCCTGTTTGCCGAAGTGATGGGCGTTGCGGAGCGGAAACCGGCTTAATATTCCAGTTTATAGGCTGCCACTTCGTTTTTCATGAACGTGGGCACCAGCACCAGCTGTTCGTCCGGGATGTATCCGATGTCGGCGGTATTGGATTTCTCTGCCTTGGTGTCCAGCAGCAGGGTCGACTCGCTGCCTTTGATCAGGTAAATTTCCCCCGCCCAGCGACTGGCGATGAAGGTTGTGTTATTCAGGATAACCAGTCCGTCCCCGCCGGTTACCGCGGTGGAGAGCAGTTCCGGTTCCAATTGGGTTAGATCGTACGCTTTCAACCCTTCCTTGTCGAGGGTGTACAGATTGCCGCCGTGACATTCCACGCCGTTGATCCCTTCGGCATCGTCGATGAGGATTTCCACAATCCCATTCTGATCCAGCGAATGGACTCTTCCGGCGCCGGAATCCGTAAAGTAAATCGTGGTGCCGTCTGTGGCCACATCGTTCAGCGATTTGGCGCCTTGGACGGGGATTGATTTTTCGACCGTGGCTCCCTTCACGTCGATGATCTTGATCTCATCCACATCGGCTACATACAGCTTGCCGTTCACCAGGGCCATGCCTTTGGGAGCATGCAGGCCGTCCACCCAATTCATTTCCTTGATCGACCCATCGGGGTTCAGCAGGGCGATGAATCCGTCGCCATCCTTTTCCCAGGGCTTGGTATTTCCACAGGAAACATAGATTACCTTGTTTTGCTCATCGTACAGGGTGGATTCCGATCCGGTGAATACCGAGTCTGTTTTCCAGACCTGGCTGAGTGAAGGCTGCACGTTTTCAGCAGCCTGCTCCGCAGGGTTCTGACCGCTTCGTTGCCCCGGGCTGTTGCAGGAACTCAGCAGGGTTACACAGAGCGCGAGACCAAGCGCGGATGCCGTTGCCTGGAAAGGCCCGTTAAAGGGTACAATGGTTACTGTTTTCATCCTGATTAAACTTTTTGTTAGGGTGGATCCAATATACATAAATTTCCATGGTTTGCATATATTTGCGGCACAAGCTAAAACATAAAATGAGCAACTTTTTATCAGAACGGATCAACAAGGTGAGTGAATCGGCAACGATTCAGATGGCGAAAAAAGCAAGAGAGCTGGCTGCGGAAGGTCACAAGGTAATCAGCCTTAGTCTGGGGGAACCCGATTTCGGTACGGCGGATCACATTAAACAGGCTGCCACACGGGCCATGGACGAAGGGTTTACCTTTTATTCGCCGGTGGCAGGCTATGCGGACTTGCGCGAGGCGATTACTTCCAAACTGAAAAAAGACAATGGGCTGGAGTATGCCGCGGATCAGATCGTGGTAAGCACCGGCGCCAAGCAGTCCATTGCCAACCTGGTGATGTCGCTGGTAAATCCCGGAGACGAGGTGATCATTCCCGCACCCTACTGGGTATCCTATAGTGAGATCGTTAAATTCGTGGAAGGGGAGTGCGTGTTCATCGAAGCCGGCGTGGAGAACGATTTCAAGATCACCCCGGAACAGCTTGAAGCCGCCATCACCCCCAAAACGAAGTTGTTCATGTACTCCTCCCCGTGCAATCCCACGGGAAGTGTTTACAGCAGGGATGAACTGGCTGCCCTAGCCGCCGTGTTCGAACGGCATCCGCACGTGTTCATCATGTCGGACGAAATCTACGAATACATCAATTTTGTGGGCGGCCACGAAAGCATCGCCCAATTCGGCAACCTGAAAGAGCGCACCGCGGTTATCAACGGCTGCTCCAAAGGCTATGCCATGACCGGCTGGCGGATCGGTTATCTGGCCGCGCCCAAAGCGATTGCCCAGGCCTGCGACAAGATCCAGGGCCAGGTGACCTCGGGCACCTGTTCCATTGCGCAGAAGGCCGCCGTTGATGCCATCCAGGCCGGGCCCGATGCCGAAATGATCGAGGCCTTCCGGAAAAGACGCGGCCTGGTCTACGACCTGCTTAGCGAAATCAATGGATTGAAACTGAATTTGCCCGAAGGGGCCTTTTACTTCTTTCCGGATGTGAGCTCCTTCTTCGGGAAGCAATACAAAGGCGAAACCATCCACAATGCCAGCGACCTCAGTATGCTGCTATTGAAGGAAGCGCATGTGGCGGTGGTTACCGGCGAGGCGTTCGGATCGTCCCGGTGCATCCGGCTGTCCTACGCGACCTCCGAAGAAGTACTTACCGAGGCGATCGGCAGGATCAAGACCGTACTGGACCAGATCGGCTGATTCCCGCCCGGGGATTCCTATAAAAATTAACGGCAGGTACCCGAAAGTACCTGCCGTCTTTATTTCAAACAGTACCTGAATCAGTATCCGGGATTCTGCTCCAGATTGGGATTGGCATTGATGGCGGTGATGGGTATGGGAAACAGCAGGCATTTTTCCGAAGTAGCCGCTTTCCATCCGGGGATGGCATCCAGAAAATTTCCAAACCGGATATTGTCCTGGCGCGAGGTCACCTCCCAGGCCAGTTCAAATCGGCGCTCGTTGTAAATGTCGTCCAGGGTGACGCTGCTTAGCAGTTTGGACGGATCGTCGAAAGCCCGCTCCCGGATCCGGTTTACCAGCGCGGTCGCCTCGGCGTTGCTTCCGCCGCCGCGGACCAGCGCTTCGGCCTTCATCAGATACACATCCGCCAGACGAAAGATCGCAAAGTCGTTTTCACCGTCGCCGTTCAGTCCGCTTTCGAACTCCCATTTGAAACAGCGGGCGCCGTCTTCCTGCTCTACCTGCCCCCAGCCTTCGGCATCGAGGTTGTATTTCAGCGTGATATCCACCGTATGGATCAGCGGGCGGTTGTGGGCGGTGATCAACACTTCGCCGGTCGCCGGATCGTGCATGGGCCCGATCAGAAAGCTTCCCGCAAGGCGCTTGTCGTCCGGATCAAAGGCCTTTACAAATCCGGGCATGCCGCTGATCCCGTTCCAGGTCCCGATGTTCAGTCCCAGGGCAATCGGATCCAGGTAATGCAGCGTGCGCTGGGCCAGGTGATTTCCCCCGTCTGCGGTACTGAACACGGCCGGAAAGATGATCTCTTTCGAATTTTGGTTCTGGACAATGAAGTTGGTCTTCCAGTCGGGCTCCAGAATATAATCCAGTTCCATCACCCGGTCGCATGCTTCGATGCATTCCTGCCATTTGGCGCCCCCGTCCGGATTCCACACTTCGGCATTCAGGTACATCTTGGCCAGCAGCGTGTACACAAAGCCCTGGGTGACTTTGCCGTAACTGGCCGCAGTCACGTCGCTGCGGACAATGTCCTTGATGGCATTCAATTCGGAAACGACAAATTCATAGACCTCCTGCCGGCTATTGGTGGAGGGCAGCTCGGTATCCTGAAAATCGGTCACAATGGGCACGTTTCCAAAATAGTCGAGCAACATGTAATACCAATACGCGCGGACACCCCGGATTTCGGCAAGGACCTGCTCCTTATCCGGCACATTGGGGTTCTCCTCGATCATCGAATAGATTTTGTTGCAGGAGGTAATGGCACTGAACGCGCTGTTGTAGGAATCGCGCACCACCGCGGTATTGGGTGTCCAGGTGTGAAGCCGGAGTTCCTTGAACTGTCCACCGTCCCACCAGTCACCGCCTTTGCGTGTGGGGGTGATGGCCATATCGGACGAGCATTCGCTCAGCAAAAAGAAATTACTGGGAAAAACATTTTTCAGCGTGCGGTAAATGGGCGCCACCAGCGCATTGATCTCCCGCTCATTACTTCCGAATTCCTCGACAGGAAGTTTGTCGTACACTTCTTCGCTCAGATCGGTACATCCGGCATGCATGCACAGCGCGGCGATAACCAGACCGTATATTTTCAATTTTTTCATCGTCGTTCGCTTTGTAGGTTAGAAACTGAGGTTCACGCCCAGGGAAATGGTCCGAGATTTCGGATAATACTCCCTTCCTTCCACTCCCGGATCAAGCCCGTCCATGGTAATCTCCGGATCAAGTCCCGTGTAGTTGGTGATCACAAAGAGATTCTGTCCGGTCACAAAGAGGCGGCACCGGCTGATGCCCAGGAAATCGCGGGTATCCAGGTTATAGGCCAGGCTGGCGTTGTCGAGCCGCAGAAAGGATCCGTCTTCTATGTAGAAGCTCGAATACTTGGGATTGTCGGTCAATCCGTTGACCAGCGCGTCCTCCAGCACGTTGGCTCCGGGAAGCCATTGCGTAGTGGCATAGGACATTCGGGAGAAATTAAGTACGTCGTTGCCCGAAACTCCGCGCAGAAAGAAATTCAGTTCCCAGTTTTTATACGTGAATGTATTGGCGATCCCATAGGTGAAATCGGGCTGCGCCGATCCGATGTAGGTCCGGTCTTCGTCGGTCAGGCCTTCCTTTCCGTCTACCATGTCATCCAGGATGTACTTGCCTTCCTCGTCCAGCCCAAGCGCACGCCAGCCGTAAAAAGTTCCCACTTCGCGTCCCTCCTCCACAATGTGCGTGGTATTGTCCGAACCGCCCCGGATCCAGGCCGATCCGGTTTTGATGGAGCTGGTGCTGAACTGTTCGTTGGACAGCCGGGTGATCTCGTTCTTGTTGCGCGCGAAGTTCACCGAGATGTTCCAGCGGAAATCCTGTTTGCGGACCGCATCCGTATTCAGGTGGATCTCGAATCCCTTATTGGACATGGAACCTACGTTGGCTAGCATGTCCGGATACAGGTTGGGCGGTACCGGCACCTGGTAGGTGTACAGCAGGTCGGAGGTCTGCTTGTCGTAATATTCGACCGTACCGTTTAACCGGCTGTTGAACAGGCTGAAGTCGAGTCCCACGTTGAACATCGCGGTTTCTTCCCACTTCAGATTGGGATTGGCGTTCTGACTGATCTGATAGGCCGTGTACCAGGACCCGTTATCGTAATACCTTCCCGACTGCCCGTAGAGTTGAAGCGTTTTGTAGGGGTCAATTCCGGCCTGGTTACCGGAAACCCCGTAGCCGGTACGGATTTTCAGGTAGTCAAAAAATTCGGCGTCTTGCATAAACGGCTCATCGCTCAACAGCCAGGCGGCCGACACCGAAGGAAAGGTTCCCCATTTGTGGTTTTCCCCGAATTTGGAAGACCCATCCCGGCGGAGCGAGGCGGTAAGGATGTATTTATCGTTGAACATGTAGTTCACCCGGCCAAAAAAGGAGGCTAGTTTGAACATATTGGATTCCGACCAGACGTCGCTCGGCCGCAGGTTTTCGCCGGCGCCCAGGTTGTCCGAACCGAAAAAGTCGGTCACGAACTGCCGGTTTTGCGCACCCGCCTTTTGGTAATGATTCTGCTCGTAGGAGTAACCGGCCAGGAAACTGAAATCGTGGTTCTCCACGGCAAATTCGTAATTAAGGGTGGTCTCGATCAACTGTTTATCGGCGGTCCAGGATTCCCGTTTGGCAAAACCCTGGTCGTTCCGTCCGCGCTCGGTTTCCGAATGCAGGTATTCATCGTAATCATCGGATTCGCGCTGTTTCAGTACGTTTACGCCGGCCGTCAGCCCCTTAGCCAGGGTGAGGTTGGCCTTCAGGTTTCCGTAGTACAGGCTGTTCTTGTGATTAAAACTATTGAAGGTCATGTTCCGGACCGGATTGCCCTGATCGTAACTTTGGGAATCGTACCAGCTGCCGTCTTCCATCTTCACCGGAACCACCGGGATCATGTTGTAGGCCAGCACAAAATTCCGGCCGTCGGTGGGGGAATAGTTCCGTTCGGTAATGGCTCCGGTAAAGGTCAGGCTCAGCCGGTCGTCCAGGGCCCGTTGATTAAAGGACAGGCGGGCATTGAAGCGTTGCAGGTCGTTGTCCCGGACCACGCCCTGTTTGTCCAGGTAGCTCAGCGAGCCGCGATAACTGCTTGCCTGGTTGCCTCCCGACATGGACAGGCTGTGACTTTGGGTAACGGCCGTGCGCATAATCTCCTCAAACCAGTTGGTGGAGGCGCCCAGGTCCATCCCTTCGGTATTGATGTCGTTTTCAGTGGTGTAGCGGCGCCAGGTGGCTGCATCCAGCACTTCCGGCATATTGGTTACCTCGTCGGTAGCTACGTATCCCTCGTAATCCACGACGGGTTTGCCTGCTCCCTCCTTCCCTTTTTTGGTGGTGATCAGAATTACCCCGCTCGCGGCCCGCGATCCGTAAATGGCGGCTGCGGAGGCGTCTTTGAGAATACTGATGCTCTCGATGTCCTGCGGCGCCACCGAATTCATATTCAGCCCGGGTACGCCGTCAATGACCACAAAGGGCTCGCTGCTGCCGGTCAGGGAAGAGGTTCCCCGCAGCCGAATGGTCTTCCCGGACGAAACGTCGCCGCTTCCGGTGGTGACAATGAGTCCGGCTACTTTCCCCTGCAGCATATCTACCGCGTTTCGGTTGACCCCCCGGTTGAAGTCCCGGGAAGATAAATTGGTGACCGAGCCCGAAATGTCCCGCTGCTGCTGTGTTCCGTAACCCACCACCACCACTTCCTCCAGCCGCGCCAGGTCCATTTCCAGCTGCACATCAATCCTTGTCTGGTCCCCTGCCGGCACTTCCAGGCTTTTGTATCCCATCAGGGAAAATACCAACACCGCGTCACCGGGCGAATTAATCTCGTAGTTTCCGTTTTCGTCGGCGGAGGTACCGATGGTGGTTCCTTTTACCTGCACGGTGGCTCCGGGCAGGCCGGCCCCGGTTTCCTTATCGGTGATGGTGCCCCGGATGCTGGTCTGCAGCAGGTTGACCCGGATGGCCAGTTCGGGGATTTTGGTAAATCGTGGGGTGTTTCGGGTGGTGGTGATCAGCTCCCGGCGCAGCGAGCGGGTTTCCACCGGATGGCCGGGAACGTGAATGACGGTGATGGTTTTATCAATGGGTTTGAAGGCCAGCTGCCCTTCCACGGCCATGATTTCCATGATGTTCCCGACGGTCAGATTGGGCTTCCAGCCCGCGAGCTTGCGGTTGACGTCCACCCGCTTGGCATCGTAGACAAAATTGTAATCGGTTTCCTGCTCAATCAGGCGGAATACTTCGCCAATGGTTTTTCCCTTTAGGTTGGTGTGAATGACTTTATCCAATTGGGCATGCGCGTCATGCCCGAACAGAAGATTGAAGCTGATAAATTGAATGATCAGGCCAATTAAAACATACCTCGAGGTCATTATGAGGAGTTTTAATACGTTTTTTTTCATAATTTTGATTATTAGGTTAACACTCGTCAACAATGCGGGCCGCGAAACTCAGCTTGTTGACGTATTAATTTGATGAAGAAGCCCCCGCGCGTAGCGGGGGTTTTTTAGCTTGTATCCATAAAGTTTTTATTGCTCATTTATATAAGGTTATTTCCCGGTCTGCAATTTTGTATTGTATTCCGTAATTGAATGAAAGACTTTCCAGAATGTCCTCGATCGGCACGCGCCTGTATTCACCCGTAAGTTTCCAGTCCGCCCCTTCCAGTCCTTCGTAATGGAACCGGACTCCGTAATAACGCTCCAGCTTCAGGATCACTTCAGGCAGATCCGCCTCCTCGAAAAAGAGGATATGATCTTTCCAGCTCAGCCGTTCCCTTGGATTGAAAGGTTTTCTGATGTATTCCCCGTTCTCCTGGCAGACCACTTCCTCCCCCGCTTCCAGGACCATCCGCGGCAGACGCCGGAATGATTTTTCGGTGCTGTTTACCGAAACACTTCCTTCGTGAAGCGACACAATGGTTTCTCCGTCGTTTGAATAGGCTGCCACGTTAAAAGTGGTTCCCAGCGCGATAGTGGCGATCCCGCCCGAGTATACGGTAAAGGCCCGCGATGAATCCCTGCGTACCTTGAAATAGCCTTCCCCTTCCAGATAAACTTTCCGGTCGGTTTCTCCGTAGTCGGCCGGAATGCGCATCGTGGACAGGACGTTGAGCAACACCTCCGTGCCATCGGGCAATAAAACGCGTCTGATCTCTCCGGAGACGGTTTCGTAGCGGGTTCCTTCCGAAAGCGGATCCACGCGGTTCCAGACAAGGTATGCCGTAACGAGTAGAATGACCGCAGCGGCATAGGGCAGCAATCGCCGCGCCGGGAAACGGCGCACCGGCCGGGACAGCTCCTGGAAATGCAGCGTTTTACGGAGTTTTCCCCAGATCCGCCGCTCCCGCTCCAGGTATTCCTCTTCCTCCATGACGGGCGGAAACTGGCTTGCATCGTTCAGATCAAACCAATTGCGGATGTGTTTTTCTTCCTCCGGACTGCACTCTCCCCGAAGGTATTTCTGAAGCATGGATTTGCTGACGGGCGACATATTGCCAGGTTTGTTTACAAGCAAGTGTATTCAAGCCGCCCGGTACCCTAAATAATTTTTTTTATCGTTGGATGAGCGTCTTCCGCCGCAGGGAAAGACGACGCAGTACCTTGGACATGTGGTATTCCACCGTTTTCACCGAAACACCCATTTCCTCGGCAATTTCGGGGTAGCTAAGCCCCTGAAAGCGGCTCAGCGAAAAGATGCGCCGGGTCTTGAAAGGAAAGGTTTCCAGCAGCGCGTTCAGCATCGATTCCAGGTCCTGCTGGAAAAGCAGGTCTTCCACGTTGTTCCCCGACGCTGGCTCCGAAACGGCCGGAACCGCTGGGTTTTGCCGCATTTGTTTCTTCAGGTAGTAAAACGCCGTGTATTTTACCGCCCGCACCAGGTAGTTCTCCAAAGCGGTATTGATCCGAAGGCGTTTTCGCCGGTACCAGAGGGAACAAAACACATCCTGCAAAATGTCTTCGGCATCGGCCTCGTCGCCTATGATGTGGAAAGCGACATGATACAGTTTTCGCCAATGCAGGCGGTAGATTGACTGAAAAATCAATGGGTCGCTCCGGCACAGGCCTTTAATCAACTGGTCATCCGTGAACCGTCTCATCAATTGGTTTTGATTGACGATCAAGATAACATATTTTTTACATAAAGTCGCTGCCCTGTATCTGAAAAATTACAACTTGCCGGAAAGGGTCAGAAGCCGGAGCGGATGGCCTCCACTGGATCAAGCCGGGCGGCGCTGTAAGCGGGCCAGTAGCCTGCCACCAGCCCAATGACGACCGAAATAAGAATCCCCAGCGTGGCATTCCAGGCGGAAAGGGTCAGGGTTACCCCGAATACCATGGAAACCACCAGGGAAAGGATGTAAACCAGCAACAGCCCGATCAGTCCGCCCAGCAAGCAAAGCGCAATGGATTCAACCAGAAACTGGGACAATACAAAATAGTTTTTCGCGCCAAGGGATTTCTGGATCCCTATGATGTTGGTGCGTTCCTTCACCGATACGAACATGATATTGGCGATCCCGAAGCCCCCCACCAGAATGGAAAACAAGCCGATGACCCATCCCGCGAAATTCACCATGGCAAAAATGGGTTCCAGCTGCTGGGCGACGATGTCGTTCCGATTCAGCGCGAAATCATCTTTTTCCCCGGGCGAAAGCTTCCGGATGGACCGCATCACGCCGCGCAGTTCGGCTTCGACCTCCGCGGCATTGATCCCCGGCTTGCCTTTGACCCAAATATCGGGATTTGCGCTTTCGCTGCGGATATTGGTCAGGTTCCGGGCGAATTTCACGGGAATGATCACCCACTCGTCGGTGGTGTTTCCGAACATGTCGTCCCCCTCCTTTACCAGCGTGCCGATGACGGTCATTTGCCGTCCCGAAACTTTAATCTGTTTACCGATGGGGTCCACGCTTCCAAAAAGACCGTCCGCCACCGTTGCCCCGATGATCGCCACGTTACTCCCTTTATCCATCTCCATGCTGGTAAAGTAGCGCCCGGCGCTGAATTCCAGATCGCGCACCTTGTCGAACTCGAAGGTGGTACCGATCAGGGCCGCCCCCTCCACGCTGTTGGTCCCGAATTCAAGAATCCGGTTGTTGATGCTGACATTAAAGGTGGAAGCTTCGGCGGTCTGCAAACGTTCCGACAACTTTTCGTGTTCCTCTAAGGAGGGAAGCGGGCGCTGGAAATAATTCCACCAGGGATAGTCGCCGAATCCGCCCCAGGGCCACTTCTGGACATAGACTACGTTATCGCCCAGCTTCTCTACACTGGTACGGATTTTGGACTCCATCATGTCCACGAATGTAAACACGCTGATGATAAGAAATATACCAATGGTTACGCCCAAAAGCGACAAAATGGTCCGCAACTTGTTAACCCGTAAGGCATCCAGAGCGAATAGAATACTTTCCTTGATGGATCGTAAAAACAACATAGCAGGGCTTTAAGCCAAAGGTACAGAAATTTTGGGCTTTTGCGCATTTTGTGAAAGCCATAAAAAAATACCTAACTTTGCGCACTTTTCAACATGGTCTCCATAAAATAAAATAAATGAAATTATCACAATTTGGCTTTAAACTCCCCGAATCATTGATTGCTCATACCCCCGCAGGTCATCGCGACGAGTCGAGACTGATGGTGGTGCACAGGGATTCCGGCGAAATTGAGCACAAGGTTTTCAAAGATGTAATCAATTACTTTGATGAAAAAGACGTACTTATTCTGAACAACACGAAGGTGTTTCCTGCCCGCCTTTACGGGACCAAGGAAAAAACCGCCGCGAAGATCGAAGTCTTCCTGCTGCGGGAACTGAACCGGGAAATGCGGCTTTGGGATGTGCTGGTGGATCCGGCCCGGAAAATCCGGGTGGGCAACAAATTATATTTTGGCGAAAACGATTTGTTGGTTGCCGAGGTAGTGGACAATACCACCTCGCGCGGACGCACGATCCGCTTTTTGTTTGACGGGACGGACGAAGAATTCAGGGATGCCATCGAGATCCTGGGTGAAACCCCCTTACCCAAATACATCAAACGGCGCCCGACCCCGGAAGACAAAGACCGCTACCAGACCATTTACGCCAAGCACGAAGGCGCGGTCGCCGCACCGACGGCCGGTTTGCATTTCAGCCGGGAACTGATGAAGCGCCTGGAACTGAAAGGGGTGGAATTCGCTGAAGTAACCCTTCATGTGGGCCTGGGAACCTTCCGTCCGGTGGAAGTGGAAGACCTTACCAAGCACAAAATGGATTCGGAGCATTTTATCATCACGCCCGAAAACGCGAAATTGGTCAACGAGGCCATGGCGGCCAAACGACGCATCTGTGCGGTGGGAACAACCTCCATGCGCGCCATCGAATCGGCTGTATCGGCCAATAAAAAGCTGAAGCCGGCCAACGACTGGACCAGCAAATTCATTTTCCCGCCCTACGAGTTCAGCATTGCCAATTCCATGATCACCAATTTCCATACTCCCGAGTCCACCCTGTTGATGATGGTTGCCGCCTTCGGCGGATACGATCTGATCATGCACGCCTACAGCGTGGCGGTGAAGGAGAAATACCGGTTTTACAGCTACGGCGATGCCATGTTGATCATCTGATGAACCGGTATGCCATCATAGTTGGCGCGGGGAAAGGAGAACGGATGGGTTCGGATATTCCCAAGCAATTCCTGGAATTGAACGGCTTGCCCGTGCTGATGCATACGATGAGGCGCTTCCATGAAAGCGTGTCTCCCCGGCTGATTCTCGTATTGAATGTGCATTTTCACGACTATTGGGAAGGTCTTTGCGATCAATACGATTTCCGGATTCCCCATGAATTGATCAAAGGCGGGGTCACGCGCTTTGATTCGGTCAAAAAAGGCCTGAAAGCGGTAAAAGGCAAAGGCGTTGTGGCTGTGCACGACGCGGTCCGGCCACTGGCCTCGCACCAGCTCATCCGCAATTGCTTTGAAACCGCCCGCGACAAGGGCAGCGCCGTTCCCGCCGTTCCCAGTCGGGAATCCCTGCGCCGCGGCAGCCTGGACCGTTCCGAAAGTGTCAGCCGGGACGAATATTTCCTGGTGCAGACTCCCCAATGCTTTGATAGCACCCTGCTCCGGCGGGCTTACCGGCAGGAATTCAGAAATGAATTTACAGACGATGCGTCGGTGGTGGAACGTTCCGGGCAACCCATCCAGCTGGTTGAAGGGGAGTTCAACAACATCAAGATCACCTATCCCGACGATTTCAGGATCGCGGAATTACTGCTGACCGATAAAAAGTAGCAATCGGAAGACAGGGTACTGGATACGCAATTGGGTATTAAAAAAAATCCCGCTCGCAGGCGGGATCTTTTTTAATATTCGTCTTCGTTAAAGAAGAAATCGTCCTTGGTCGGATAGTCCGGCCAGATCTCTTCAATGCTCTCGTATGGCTCCCCATCGTCCTCCAACGCCTGCAGGTTTTCAATCACTTCCACAGGCGCACCTGAACGTATACCATAATCGATTAACTCATCTTTGGTTGCAGGCCATGGAGCATCTTCCAAATGAGAAGCTAATTCAAGTGTCCAATACATATCGCTAATCAGTTTAAATTGAGCCTATTTCCAATTTTCCGCAAAGATATAACAAAAAAATTTGAATTTTCCAGCAATTTTTTCCGTTATTTTACCCTTCCGGAATCCATTTATATTCCTCCGCATTCAAATCCATTGCCAACTTTCTCCCCAAAACGAACAGAAAATCAGACAATCTGTTTAAATACGTGATAATCAACACACTAACAGTTTCCCTTTCCGCGAGTTTCACGATCTGGCGTTCGGCTCGCCGGCAAACGCACCGGGCAATATGACAAAATGATACCGTGGTATGACCTCCTGGCAGTATAAAGTGCCGGAGTTCGGGCAGCTCCTCCTGCATCC
>JAJUHF010000026.1 GCA_029268045.1 Anseongella ginsenosidimutans | reverse complement strand
TTCCCGGTTGGTCCAGGCCTCAATGGGCGTTCCGCCCCAGGTACTTTGAATAATGCCTACCGGAACCTGCAGGATTTCCTGAAGCCTCCGGGCAAACTGATAGCCCACGGCGCTGAAGCCGGCGACCGATCCGGGAGAGGATAGCTCCCAGGATCCCGTGCAATCGGCCGCTTCGGTAGCGGAAACAGCCCGCTGCACCTGGAAAAGCCGTACCATGGGCTTGCCGGCATCGGCCAACAATTCATTTGAATGCAGCACCGGCTGGTTTTTGAACCCCCTCACGGGCATCTCCATATTGGACTGTCCGGAACACAGCCAGACTTCCCCGATCAGGACATTGCGGACCTGAACGGTAGCGGGAGACCGCTTGACCTGATCTTCCGTGAAGGTCATTTCGTAGGGTCCACCGGCCTGGGGAGTGGAGACGGTAATCCGCCAATTTCCATTCCGGTCCGCGCGGACGGTGTATCCGCGGTCGTTCCACGAGGTGGTGACCGTTACCCGTGCATTCGCCGCTGCCGTTCCCCAGAGCGGGACTTCGCTTTCCCGTTGAAGGACCATGTTATCCCCGATAAGGGCAGGCAGTCTGATTTCGGCCTGCACGGCGCTTGCCGTAAATAGCAGCAGGAAAGCCAGTTTCACAAGTTGACTGTTTTTCATCCGACTATTTTCTATATACCACGATTCCCTCCTGTGGACTCTCCACGCCCCCTTCGTTGACAAGGACAAGCGTTCCGTCCTCCAGAACCACCCCGTCCATAAAACCGGTAGGCGTAGCGTATCCCTCGTAGGTTTGCTTACCAAACAACTGACCATGCGATGCGAAAGTCTGCCCGTCGTCCGTGCTGCTGAAAAGTACCGGATTCGTGCCAAAAGTAGGTCCGTTATAGGTTTCGCTGTCTTTTTCCCGACCCGTTGCATTCGCATTGTAAATTGTTCCGTCCGGTCCCTTGACCAGCAGACCCGGATAAAGATGCCCGTCGCTGCCGGTAGCAAAATCCACGGCGATCGCCTCGGCGGGAGTCCAGGTCTCCCCGCCATTGCTGCTGTAGGACACCATCCGGCTCCTGGGAGTACTCCGGTTGTGTCCGGTGACCAGCATCAGGCGTCCATCCTCCAATTCCACGACCGATCCATATTGCAGACCGTTTCCGGGTATCTGCCCGCTTAACCGCCAGGAAGCGCCGTTATCGTCTGAAAGAGCAACCAAAACCGTGTTTTCGCCCCGGGTCAAGGGCATTACCAGCCGTCCCGCATAGGCAGGCGACCGGAGACTGACTCCATGCGAGGGTCCGCTGCGCACATATTCTGTTCCATCTGTCAGGGCCGCGGTGATGGCTACCGGCGTGGACCAGCTGTTGCCCCCGTCGGCAGACTCCACCTGATAGATCTCCTGACTTACCGGATCGTATTCGTAACCGGTGCTCCCGCTAATCGACCCCGAAAGTTTGCTGTAATGCAGAATGATTTTCCCGTCGGCGGTGGTGACCGTCTGTGGGAAACAGTACGTTTCCCCACTTCCCGCTCCGGCAACGACCGTGAGCTGTTCGTCCCAGCTGATGCCGCCATCTGAAGAACGTTTCATGAGGATGTCCGTATCTCCGGCAGCAAAGGTATTCTGAACCACGCGCTCTTCGGCAGTACGCGGGTTGGAGCGGCCCTCGGCGAAGAGGAGCAACTGTTTACCGCCCGCACTGGCCAAGGCCGGGGACTGGATCCGCGCATAACCCTGTTCCTGTTCATGCATGGCATAATCCACCGTAAACAGGTCGTTGCTTTCCAGATACATCTCATGCACGTACACAAAATTCCGCCAGGGACGTATTGCCGGCGTATAATAATAGGTCTGTCCTTGCGGGAATTTGAAAGTGAAACAGAGCGTTCCGTTAATCAGCGCGTAAAAGCGTCCGTCGTGGATCACCACTTCTATTTCGGCCGGTACGCCGGGCACGATCACCTCGTTCACCGAGGGCCAGCCGTCGGCCGGATTCACTCCGATGGTGGTGCCGTAAAAATCAAGAAAGAACTGGGGCGCGATGGCGTTAAAGCCATCCATGCCGAAGTTGAAGTCTTCCTTGGTTTCCCAACTTCTTCCCAGGCGAAGCGCCAGGGCCGTTCCGCTGAAGGTCCCGATGGTCACCTTGGCGTACATGTAAAAGCTTTTGCCCGCCCCCACCGGGACGAAATACTTGGAAAGCACCCAATTGAACCGGAAACTGTTGGGATTTCCACCGAAATGGTCGTCGTCGGTAATGGGATAGTAGTTCCGGTGCGGGATCATGTGCATCCCATCCGGGAAAAGGCTCCAGGAAGTCGTATCGTGGGCCGGATAATAGTCCGTATACCCTTTAAACAGAATTTTACCGTAGTCGGGCACCCCGTCCTTCATAAGCCACACGCCCGCCTGCCGGTTTTCATCGAACGGAAAGGGTAACGAATCGGGCACGCGCTGATCTATTTCAAAAGGACCCGGAAAATCAAAATGCTCTTCGCGGTAGCAGCCGGTGCATGTCAGGCCGGTCAGCACGACGGCCAGTGCAATTCTGCCGGCACGATGGATTATCTTTTTCATTTCTCTTGCTGTTTGTGAATGATCATTGCCACAATTGGGCATCTATCGGCAGATACCAGTTGCCTTCGTCCTGCAAAAGCGCGGTCATCGCAGCCCGTTCTTCTTCCGGGTATTTTTCCGGCACCTTTTCGGCCAGCATGTTCTTTCCCGAAAGTTTCGACCAGAGCATCAGGTCGTACCAGCGCTTGCCTTCAAAGGCGAACTCCCGGGCCCGTTCGCGGAAGATCATATTCATCATCAGTTCTTTGTTCGTATAATCGATTTCTTCGGGCAGCAAGGGCTTCAGGCCGCGGGCTTCCCGGATCATGTTCACGAAATTGAATGCCGTGGCGAAATCCTCCAGCATGAGGCTGGCCAGCGCTTTTAGCAGGTAGGCGTCCGCGCTGCGGTAAATGGGCCAGCTGGCGCTACTTTCATAAGGGGGCCGGCGGGAGGACACATTGTCCAGGCCGATGTACTTCCAGATCACCGTATCGCTTCCGATGGTCTTGTAGCTGAACTGGGTCCGGATGTCGGCGTTGCCGTCTTCGTGTGAAAAGATCGAATCAACCACGTGCGGCACCGGTTTCAGGTAGTATTTTCCTCCGTCTGCCCGGACCGAAGAAGTGAACTCTTGCAGCCGGTTGGTCTCAAAACTGTTTGGATACTTGTATCCCAGCAGGAACAGGGAATGCGCGCTGGCATAGGAACCGGTGAACTGGTTGGGCCAGGTACCGGAGGTGCCAAGGCCGTGCTGATTGTTCAGGATCGGTGAATTGGCGAAGGCAGACGCGGACTGATATTCTCCCAGCCAAAGCGCGATCTCCGCAGCCATCGTGGAGGCCAGGGGCTGGGATACCCGTCCGTAACGATCTTCGGCGGGAAGGTTATTCCGGTTCCATTGATAGTTCAGCGGCAGAATACCCAGCACGGTGAGTACGTCGTCGTAAATAAACTGCCATACTTCCTGTTTGTCGGCCGGCATGTGATAGAGTCCCTGGATTTCATCGGCTGTCAGGGCGGTAATGCTTCGGGAAACGGTATCGCCCTGTTCATTTACGTAGCGGATGTCTTCGGCATAATTGGACGTGATCAGGGGGAATTGATCGTAGGTACGAACCAGAATATAATAGCACAGGGCCCGCAGCAGCAGCGCTTCGCCGTAGTAGGCTCCGGCATCGCGGTCAAGCATTTTGTCGTCCAGGGCAGCCACATCATAAACCTTTTCCAGTTGCCGGTTGCATCGGGCAATCGTGCGGTATAGCCCCGAATAATCGGTATAGGGATTACTCGGGCTTACATTGTTGAGCACAAATTCGTTGATATAGGGATCCGGGTCATCCTGACCGGCGGTTACCATGTCAGCGCGCGCATCGCCCCAAAGCAGGAATTTATGCACTTCGGATGAAAGCGCTTCGTACATGCCGATGGCCGATGCATCCAGGTCTGCCCGGTTTTGGAAGAAATCCTCCTCCTGGATGGCATTGCCGGGTGCGACGTCAAAGAAACCCTCACAGGAGGATAGCAGTGTCAGCACCATCAGACTTGCAGTAATTATTTTGGATCTTTTCATTTATACAAAATTTCTGTTTCGATCAAAAGGATGCTTTCAGACCCACCAGAAAAGTGCGGGGGATGGGCGAAGCCCCGAAATCGATCCCTCGCAGCAAGGGATCGAAGGTTCCAATCACCTCCGGGTCCATTCCACTGTATCCGGTAACGGTCAACAGGTTTTCGGCCGTCAGGTAAAGCTCCAGACCATTCAGGAAGGAAAGACCCCGACTGACGGGAACCTCATAGCTCAGGGTAATCCGGCGGAGCTTGAGGTAACTGCCGTCCTCCACCCAAAGATCGGAGGCTACCCCATTGGAGGAGGGATCGTCCAGGGCGGCGCGGCTCAGGCCGGAACCCGGCTGGCTTTCCGACACCCAGCGATCTTCCACACGAGGTGACTGATTGGAGTAATCACTCATCAGATGCATCTGTTGCCTGAGGCTATTGTAGATCTGGTTTCCAGAAGAGAAAGAAAACAACGCGTTCAGGGACAGGCGGCGATACTCCAGCACCGTGCCGAAGCTGCCAAACAGATCGGGCAAGGCCGATCCGATTACCTGACGGTCCAGTTCGTTGATCTTTGAATCGCCGTTCACATCGTCTATGATGTAGTCTCCCGCCTTGTAGGGCGTGCCGTCTGCCTTACTCAGGTTGACGTCCGAATCGGAACGGAACACACCGTTCACCCGGTATCCGTAAAACGATCCCAGGGCTTCCCCCTCCCGGGCAATCCCACTGACATTCCCCAGGCTGCGGACAATGTCTCCGTTCTGAAGGGCGGTGACCTCGTTCCTCAAGGTGGATACCGTTCCGTAAAGGGACCATAAAAGACCTTCCTTATTCAGGATGCGGGCGTCCACCCCAATTTCAATGCCCTGTGAAACCACTTCGCCGTTATTCTCAAACTGGGGATCGAGCCCGATTTCAATCGGCACGGCCCGGTAGGAGATCAGATCCCGGGTATGCTTATAGTAATATCCTGCATCCAGGTTCAATCGCCCATCGAATAGCGCTGCCGTGATGCCGGCATCGTAGGTGTCGGTGACTTCCGGACGGATGTCTGGGTTGGCCAGATTACCCAGGTACACCCCGCCGGATCCAAAATAATTCGAAGGATAATACAGGCTTTGGTACAAATTGCCACGCACGCCGTGGTTGCCGCTGCGTCCCCATTCGGCACGGAGGGCAACCTGATGGGTCTGTCCGCGTTCAAGCAGATCGCCGGTGGCCCGCACGCCGGGATAGAGTCCCCAGCGTCCCCTGGGACCGAAATTCGAAGAGGCTTCCAGGTTGACATTAGCCGAAACGCGGATGCGCTCCAGCAGATCGAGCTGCCCGCGCAGGTAGAAGGCCAGCAGGTTGGCTTCGTATTTAACGCCGGAGGCGCTGTCTACCGTCCCCTGCTCCAGTGTCTCGTAGTCGTCGGTGCCGGCATTCACTTTCCGGGCGAAAACGGACTTTTCCTCGTAGGTTTCCATCAGGAATCCGGCCTGGGCGCTGAAGCGATTGGCCTCCCCCCATTTTCCGGTCTTTTCGACCCAACTGTCCGAGCGGAACATCAGCTCACTGGAATTGCGCTTTTTATTCTGGCGGATCCGGTGCAGGTCATTGACAATTCCCAATGCCGGCCGATATTGCTTTTCCTTGATATTGTAGTAATTGACCGCCAGGGAGGTATGGAGCATCAGCTCCGGGGATGCCGTCCATTTGGCGGTAACCAGCCCGTCCACCCGGTTTTCCTCGTTGTGATTGTTCATGGAATTCACCAGCGCAAGCGGATTGCTTTTCCCCAGCTCATCCACATTGGCAAGCGAGCGGCTCTCGGCTCCCGAAGGATCGTGTGCCTTGGGGTGGAAGAACGGCGATTTGGTGGCCGCGGTAAAAATAGGATGAACGCCCCAATCCGGTCCTTCCTCCAGGTAATTTAAGGTTGTATTGCCGTAGGATAGGTTGTTGGAGATCTCGAATTTTGGAGAAAGCTTGTAATCGAGGTTAAACCGCATGGTAACGCGTTCCAATCCGGTGCTTTGGAGGGTTTCCTGCTTTCCGGTGTAGCCCACGCTGAACATGTAGTTGGCGTCTGCGTCCCCGCCCTTTAGCTTGACGTGGTAATCGTGAAAACTGGCATCGCGAGAAATCAGGCTGAGCCAATCGGTATTGCTGTTGTATTGCGGCAGGGACGAATTAAACAAGGGGGAATTCTCCAGTTCGGATTCAGGCACCCCGTTTTCACGCATGTAGGAGCGAAGGTAATCACGGAAGCGGTCCGCCCCCATCCGGGGGATTGAATAATCGGCCATAAAGCGGCCGTAACTTGCGCTGAAGTCGACACGCGTCCCGCCGAATTCTCCCCGGTCGGTGGTAATGTAAACGGCTCCCGACCCTCCGCGGCCTCCGATATGGGACAGGGTTTCGCCCCGGCGCGCAATTGTAATATCCCGGATGTCATGCGGGTTGACGTAGGCGAACCGGGTCGGCTGCAACACGGAAAGGAAAGGGTCCATGGCCGAGGTATAGCGTACCGGAATACCGTCCACGTAAATATAGGGCTGCGAATACAGGTTGATTGTATTGACGCCCCGTATCATCAGCAAGGGCGCGACACCGGCACTACCCCCCTCCACCGCCTGAACACCGGCTTGCGCAGTTAGTAGCTCGCCGAACGAAACGGCGTCATTTCCACCGGCCAGTTCCTGGTGCAGGTGCTTCAGGGAGTCTATCGCTGATTCTTCGACTTGCTGGCCTATCCGGCCGGTTTCCTGGACCTCCTGTGCCCGGAGACCGCCTTGCCAGGCTCCGCAGAAAGCCACGCATAGTCCCGTAGACAGGGTCAGTTTCAAATTCATTTCCATTTATTTATTCTTCCGTTATGGGGATCAGTTCTATGATGTCCATCAATACATCGCAGCAGTAGCTGGGATTCTTGTTTGAGCCGAAATTCTGGAAGGCGAAGGTGATTGTGACATCGGAGCGGTTTTCCACCATGATGTCACCGCAGTAATTGTAGGAAAGGTAATCCCATTCCTCGAACTTGCCGTCCACCTTGGCCAGCACAATCTCGTCTTTAATGATTTGGTTATTGTAAATCGTCAGGTAGGTGCCCCGCGTTCCGCCTGCCCGATGGATCAGACGGATCCGGTATTTTCCCGCAGGCACATCCGGCACCGTCAGATAAAAATAGTCCCCGATCTGCTGCGCGTCGAACTGTACGATTTTCCCTTCCTCATTCTGATGATAGCTTTTTGTACCGGTATTGAGCAGGATCCGCGCGGGAAGTTCGGCAAACACGTTTTGTTCCCCGTAGGGGCTTCCCGGCGGATACAGATTCATCCGGATGGTGCTGGGAGGGGCCGCTACGATGCTTATCACCGTATCCATACTATGGTAAATTCCGTTATAGGCCACCTGATCGATGCCGAATTCGGGCGATTGATCGAAGCGGTAATCGCCGTTCAGGTAATACTGGCCGAATTCATCCTGCTGGAAACTGAGCGATTCCTCTTTGTATAGCGGGAAGAACCGTTGTTTGGTCAGCTGATTCAGAAAATAACCCGAATCGGGAATGATGTGGTAGGAGGCCCAATCATGCAGATTGTCGATCTCGTCCCGGTTAAAATTATGGGCTTCCAGCACTTTATCGCTCTCGATAAATACCGTGGCCAGACTATCCTTTAAATAGGTGTCCAGTCCGGTTTCTTCAAATATCGCAAGCATGGTCTCGTATTTGCCGGTGGCCTTCAGCTGTTCGTAAAGCGTATTGACCGGAGGCATCAGGACGTTGTCGGTCACGTTCACGTATCCGTTGGCCAGCTCAATATTGTACTGGATGATGGTGGCGGCGTTGTTCAGCCGAATCGCAGCGTAGGAATTGCTGATATCGGCAATCATGTATTTGCCGTTCAGGGTGGTTGCCGCCGGAAGCGGACCCGGGACAAAGGCGTTGGTATTGATTTTCTGCTCCAGCAGATGATACCTAAAGTAATTAAGCCAGAAGGCAGGCTCTTTGTCCGTAATGGCATGGACGGCCGCGCCCCCTTCCGACAAGCGGGCAAAAAGCCGTTCAAATGCCTCGTTGTTGGGAACAAACAAAGTATAGGTTCCCGCCGTCCGCAACAGATTGCGTTGTCCGGTATAATCCACCAGTTCGCGGAAAATGCTCAGGTCTTCCTGCGCATCCAGGTAGTCCATGATCTGGAGATCTTCTGTCTCATCGAACCGGGCGTCGGACAGCTGGTTTTCGCAACCGCTCAGGAGCGTCAGCATCAGCAGAGACAACAGGCAGGAAAGCGGTTTCATGAGTCGCTTGGTGTACATAGCTTACTTGTTTTTGTAATAGTCCTTCTGCAGGAGCTGGAGGTTGTTTTCCAGCTCGGTTTCATGATAAGGCAAAAACCAGCTTTCCGGATCCAGCAACCGTGCCCGGATCACCGAATAGCTGACGTTCATGGAATGTTCGTTGGCAGCTTTTTCAATCAGCACATCGGCGTACCCCGCACGCCGGGCTATCCGGACCGCAGCGAACCATTCCTTACCTTCAAATCCCAGTTCAAACTCCCGTTCCATCAGGAGTCTGGAAAAGAATTCCGTTCCTTCACCCCCTTCACCCACGCCCAGGGGAGGGATGTCGCAATGCTCGCGCACCACATTGATGGCCGCTTCGGCGTTTTCGTACTGCCCCAGCATGGCATATGCCTCGGCTTTCATGAACAGGATCTCCCGATACCGGTAAAAAATATAATTGGCGTGCCGGTTGCTCGACGGCCGGTAGGCCCGCTGGTAGGGCGCCTCCCCGAGGAACTTGTATACTTCGAGGCCGGAACCGTAGCCATTGGTCTCGGTGGCGGAACTGAATGCCGCATAATTTTTCAGGCGGATCGTATCCGAAGTCTCGTATTCCGGTAATACGGGGGGATACAGGATTTCGGTTGAATTGATCCGGACATGGGTTGGGTTGGCCAGGTAGCGTTTGTCGTTCCCGCTGGTGGTCACGTGCGCAAACCAATTGTAGAGCGGAGAACCGGGGCCCTCTATCCCGTATTGCAGTTCGAAAATACTTTCGGTCGAGTTTCCGGGATTGAATATACTGTACCAGTCAAGCGGACGAACCATGGCCCCCTGGTATTGCGCGTCCAATTGGCGGCAAAGGTCCAGGCAGGCCTCGTATTGGTTTCTCCACAGTTTCACATCGGCCCACAATGCCCGGACCGCGTTTTTGGTGATCCGTCCATAGCGCTCGTTCACGTTCTCAAAGCTTTCCGGCGCCTGGCGAAGTGCAAAGTCCAGGTCTTCCTCGATAAAATCCAGCACGTCCTCTTCCGTTGAAGCCGCGGTATTGAATTTCTGCGAATCCGATTCGTAGGGATCGGTGATCAGCGGCACCTCCCGGAAAGCCCGCACCAGATAAAAATAGTTCAGCGCCCGAAGGGCCCTTGCTTCGGCCATCATGGAGGACAATTCTTCCTGGGTCAGGTTTTCATCCCGCTCAAGCGCAAGGGGCGCGTTTTTGATAAAGGAGTTGATCCAGGTGATGGACCGGTAAACCGGAGCCCAGGACACCAACCCGTTTTCGGGGTAAATATCGTGGCGCATAAATTCCGCCCGGTTGCTGTTGAACCCGTCGCCGGCTCCGGGCGCATATAGCGAAGACCGGATATCGCCCCAGCTATGAAACACATCCAGGCAATTGTGCAGCGAGGTGTACAAGCCCATCAGGGACGAACGCACCTGTCCTTTATCCTGCCAGAATTCGTCCTTGACCAGGTTGTCAGGCGTATCCACTTCCAGAAACTGATCGCAAGAGGACATCACCAGAAGAAGTCCCAACAAGCTATATCGTATGTTGACCATCATTGATCGTGTTTTTATTAAAAATTCGCCCGCAATCCGAATGTGAACTGTCGTGCAGGCGCAGTCGTACTGCTATCGATACCAAAAAGAGCCACGCTTCCCGTAATGGGCACCTCGGGATCCAATCCCAGGTAGTCGGTCCAGGTGGTGAGGTTATACGCGGTGACGAAAATGCTGAGCTGCCGCAATCCGATATTCAAGCGGCTGATCACCTCCCGATCCAGATTATAGGTCAGCGAAACCGTTTTCAGCCGCAAGTAGGATGCGTCCTCAACCCAGCGGGTGGAAGGAATCCGGTTCCAGTTGTCGTTCGATTGGGCGCGCGGAATTTCGGTTTTGTCACCCTGTTTCCTCCAGCGGGCCAGGATGGAGCGCGACTGGTTATGCGAAAACTGCATCCGTTCCATGGTGTACCGGGTGCCGTTGATCACATCGTTTCCGTACTGGTATTGAAAATTGACGCTGAGCTGCCAGTTTTTATAATTAAAGGTGTTGTTCCAGCCGCCAAAGAACACCGGATTGGCATCTCCGATCTGTACCTGGTCCAGCTCATTGATAATCCCGTCGCCGTTGATATCGTCGTAAATCATATCGCCCCCCTGGAACTGGTGTCCGGTACTGGATCCGTACCGCAGGTATTTCGGCGTAAGTCCGTCGGCCTCATAAATGATGTTCCCGTCCAAATCGCGAAGGATCGCGTCGGCATCGGTGGCATATACGCCCAGCGCCCGGTACCCGTAGAATCCGCCGATCACATCGCCCGCACGCAATTTGGAGGTAAAGCCGTCGCGCGTTGCGCTAAAGGCTTCCGCATCGAAGTTTTCGGGCAGGCTGAGGAGCTTGTTCCGGTTACGGGCAATGTTGAAGAAGGTCTTCCACCGGAATCCGTTCTCCCTTCCCTCCAGGATAACCGCCGTGATCCCGAATTCAATCCCGGAGTTCTCCACCGTGCCGAAGTTCAGGTACTGGGAGGGATAACCCAGGGTGGAAGACAGGCGTTCCTGCAGCAGCAGGTCGCGCGTACGACGGTTGTAGTAGTCAAACTGGCCGGTGATCCGGTTATTGAACAGCGCCCAATCCACTCCCAGGTTGTATTCGGTGGTCCGTTCCTCCCGGATGTTGTCGTAAGCGAACTTGGAAGGATAGATATAGGTTTCACCCAGGTATCCGATGCTGGTGGAATAGGCCACATCGTATAGATTCATGACATCCGGCAGGTTTCCCGTGATCCCAAAAGCCAGGCGGGGCTTGATGGAATTCACCCAGGTGGCCGACTCCATAAAGGGCTCCCTGGACAATTCCCAACCTGCCCCGATTGCCGGGAAGATCGAATACGGATTATCGCTTCCGTAACGGGAGTCGCCTTCAGTTTTTCCGGTTACGGTCAGAAAATAGCGGTCCTTAAAGACATAGTGGCCCTGCAGAAACATTCCCATGTATTTGCGTGCTCCGAATGTTCCGGTCGCACCGGAGATCACCGCCGACGCATCGGCCGCTCGAAGCTCCGGCGAAGCGCCGTTGTAATAGGACAAAGCCGAGGAATTGTTCCGGTCGATATTCAGGTTCAATACACCGGTCACGGTCAGGCGGTGGTTTTCCTCGCGCAGGGGATACCAGGTGAGCCGGTTATTGTTATTGATCAAAAGCTGGTAGCCTTCGGTCTGCCTTCCTGCATTGTAAAGCTCTTCGCCGGGGATGGCGTCCGTGGCGTATCCCGGAAGAAAATATTCATCGGATGACTCTCGGAAATCCGCGGCAACCTGGGTCCGGAATTCGAGGTTATCCAGTATTTTATAATCGATGGCAGTTGAGGACATGAACCGGTTGGCCTTGGTTAAATAGCTTGAATAGTCAATAATCGCCAGCGGGTTGTACCTTGAATGACTGGATACCGGGACATTCCGGTCTACGAAATAGTTCAGGCCGTTGCGCGAATACACCGGAAAATACGCGGGTGTTTCACGCGAAAGCCGGATCGGGTTGACGTTTTCGTCGCCCACCGGATGGTCCTGGCCGCGTTTGTCGGTAAGTGAATTGGTGTAGGAAAGATCGGCCGAAACCTTTAGTTTATCGGAAACCTGGTAGTTCAGGTTGAATCGTGTATTGAAGCGGTCGTAGCCGGTTCCCTTGGTGGTGCCGTACTGATTCGTATAACCCAGACCCCAATAATAGTTCACCCGGTCTCCTCCCCCGCTCAGCGAAGTATTGTATTGCTGGTAGAATCCCTTCCGGTTGATGACGTCCACCCAATCGGTATTGTTATTGAAGATCCAGGCATCCTCGCGGCTCATATCACCCCGCAACTGGGGATGGGCGGAGCCGTCGTCCTGTCCGTTGGTCCATTTTTCAAGATAATAGATCCGTTGGTCGTCCCCGGAAAGCATGGGAATCGTCCGTGGCACCTCGGTCATGGTCAGCTTGGAGTTGAAGGTCAGCTGCGGTTTTCCTTTCCGGCCCCGTTTGGTACGGATTACGATCACACCGTTCGCGCCGCGGGAACCGTAAAGGGCCGTTGCCGAAGCGTCCTTCAGAATGTCGATCGACTCGATGTCGGCAGGATCCAGGTCACCGATCGGGCTGAAGCCGAAGTCGGTAATGCTCTCCACTTTATAATCGTTTCCGATTACTTCGCGGCCGTCAATTACCCAAAGGGGGTCGTTAATTCCGGAAATACTGGAAATACCCCGGATCCGGATGGATGCCGCCGCCCCCGGGTCGCCGCTGGCAGCGACTACCTGAAGGCCCGGCGCGGCGCCCTGGATCAGTTGATCGACCGAACTGACCGGCACTTGATCCAGCCCCTGCATGTCGATGGATGATACGGCGCTGGACAGCTCACTTTTATCGATCGATAGAAAGCCCAGATCCACGTCGGGATCGCGTTCAGCGATTATCTCCACGCCATCCAATTCCGCCAAATCTTCCAGTAAAAAGATCTCAAATTCCCGGCTTTCGTCCAAAGGAACCTCCTGGGTCCGGAAACCAATCATCGAAAAGACGATCTTTACCGCTTCCGCCTGCCGGGGAATCTGGAAACGGCCGTTCTCATCGGTATTTACTCCGCTCAGTACCAAGCCGTTCCGGTTGACAAGCATGACCGAAACACCGGGTAAGGGATTGTCCTTTGTGGCAAAGTAAACTCCTCCCTCCAGGATGGATTGCTGGCCCCAGGCGCTTGCGCCCCAAGTCAGGATGAAGGCGAGCACAATACCTGTTTTCAATAATTTCATGCGTAAACAGTTAATCATTTTTAAAAGACATCGGCGATTTTATGAACCACTCCGTTGCAGCCCTGCAGATTGGCTTCGGATACCGTTACCATATTCCCGGATGCTCCGGTGATATGGAAGCCATCCCATTCCCCGGCGAACTGCACCCGGTCGCCGTTTTTATCGGGAAGCTGGCCCTGAAATGTTCCGTCGGAAAACACATAGCGGTTGGGAACGATGTACGCGTTGACAAAAGTCTTCAGATCCTCGGCGCTCATCAGGTCGGGATGGATACCCGCCGCGGCCAGCGCGTCGTTGGTAGGGGCCAGCACCGTGTAGGTAAAAAAGCCCGTTAGATTTAGTTCCGCGCCCAGCCCGGCTCTTGCGCAGGCTTTGGCAAACTCCGACAATTCAGGGTCCTTCCGGATCAGCGAGTACACGCTCCATGCGGTATCCAGTTTCGGCATCGGCGTCAGGTAGCCGTCGATCTCATAGATCGCCCCGTTTCCACGCTCCCAGGTCGGCTTTCCGGAGATCAACGAAACCGAGTGCCCGGTATAATCATAGATCTTTCCATCCTCGTAAAACACATACCCGAATTCAGTGGGGTAATACCGCTTTCTAAACCCGCCTTCGGTCCGCACATCCACATTGAGAATGCCGGTCCGGCACTGCTGATACCGGTATTCCAGCTGGTCGGAATTCATATCCTGCGCAAGAGGCTCTCCCCATACCCCATCAGGTTGCAACAAGACGGTTTTGGGCGCATGCTGATAGCGCAGAATATCGGTCAGCCCCTCTTCAAGCGGTGTGTGCTCAAACATCCAGTACCATTGGCTGTATTCCCTGAATTTCATGTAAACGCCTCCCTGCACGCTGTTTATTTCGGTCGACTCCACCAGCTTGTCCATTTTGTAGATGATGCTGTTGCTGGCGGGAACCGAGCCGGTGATGTGGCTTGCCACATCCATGATGGCGGCCGGGTGGCCGGAAAGGGGCCTCCAAACCGGGTCGTAGCGTTTCAGATCACTTTTAAACCAGAAATCCGCAATGACGCTGGCTCTCAGCAAGGAAGTCATTACCCGCACCGGCAGGGAATCGATGGTATTGAAAAGATCTTCTTCCATATAGGGCTCGAAATAGGCAAGGATGGCCTCGTTGGTAGGCGCCAGAATCGTGGAACGGATGTCCTCATCGGCAAGATTCCGGCCAAATGTGTAGCCTTTGTACAAGGTCGTATCCACCCATCCGTATTCATCTTTTTCCCCCAGGGTATAGGTCACGTGTTTTTCCAGCCATTGACTGAAAATACTGGTTTCCGGATCGTTCATCAGCGCCACGTCGGTACGCGGCAGCACGGGAAGCGGCTCCTTCAATACGTGGATCACCCCGTTGTTGGCATCTATATCCCGGTCGGTTTCGGATATCATGGCCGATTCAATCATCAAATCGTTGCCACCTGATGGGTACAGATCGTTGTAATCCGATTGCTGACGGGTAAAGAAAGCCGGCACGAAAATGCGTATGAACTTGCCCGGTATTTTATCGCTTGCCCGCGTTTTGAAAACGGTGGCCCGGGTCTGGTCCAGCTCGGAATTTGCTTCCCGGTAGCGTTTCTCCAGGTCATACACATGGTACATGCCATTGATGAAGTGATAGTTGACGTACTGCTCCAGCTGTTCACGGGGAACTTCAGCCAGGGAGGAGTAGCCGGATTCCTGCACATAGGCCTGGACATGCTCATCGGTGGGGGCCAGGCAGGTATAAATGGCCGCTTCACCCAAGGTTTTCCGTAAACCGAGCGTATCAATAATGCCTACAAAGGAGGAAAAACGACCGTCCTTTTCAAGGACCTCGATAATGTTGTCCTCCAATAAGGTGGATGGATAATAATGCTCATCGAAGTTCTTCGAACACGCCACGATCGTTACCGCAAGCAGCAGTCCGTAGGGAAGAGCGACCCAATGTCTCCTTTTTTTCATGTATTATCTCGTTTATTCATTCGTTGGTTTCGATCCTTCAAGCAGCTCCTTCAGCGGGATCTTCTGGAAAACCAGGTCCGCCTGACTGCTTTCATAAAGAATCCCGATGTACTCCCGGCCTACAGACGTGAGGCAGGAGTACCCTCTGCCCCGGCCTTCATCCAACAGCACCTGGTACTGCCGGGGCCAGGTGTCCCCGTCATCAGGACTGAGTTTTATCGTTATATTTTCACGGAATTCCTTGGAATTGGGATTGGAGAAAACAAGCACGGATTTCCTTTCCTTGTTCTCCGTGTAATCGTGCCTGTACAGGCTGGCCATGCAGGTAGGTTCGGGCAGGGCATGGAAAGAGCCCGGATGGGGCTGCCAGGTTCTGCCCAGGTCGCGGGTAGTGGCAATTCCCCGGCCGTTGTCTGCTCCCGTGTTTCCCCGGTTGATTCCGGCCCGCATGTTCAGCATGAGTGATCCGTCGGACAACTGGACCACCGCGCATTCATTGGTTGCCGTTTGCACGGCTTCGGTGGCTGGCGCGCTGGTTACCCAGGTCTTGCCGCCGTCGGTGCTGTAGGTGATGTTGGAAAAAGGCTTTCCCGTTTCGTTCCTTCCCTGGGTTGGGAAAACCAGGGTACCGTCCTCCAGAGTAATGCCGTTCCCGGGCGCGGGTGCAAGCAACCACCACTCGGGCTTTTTGATCATGCGGGTCAGATTCACCGGCTCACCCCAGGTTTTTCCGTCGTCGGTGCTTTTGACGATCAGAAACTGGCTCGTTTGTTTCACGTCGAAGCCGGGTTGAGAGGCCCGGTTGCGCCACTGGTGGTTCCATTCATCATCCGCCTCGGTTAATCCTTCCACCCAGTTGCCTTCCGTGTCCAGAACGCCGTGCATCCATAGTCCGGCAAGATAGATGGCGTCCGAATTCCGGTCCACCAGAATACAGGCATCGGAAATCCCGTTGTATTTCTGGGGAAGACCGCCCCATTCGCCCCGGTCCATGGCGATGCGGATCGGTTCCCAGGTATTGCCTCCATCGGTACTCCGGTGCAGCCCGATATCAATGTCTCCCTGAAGATCGCGCGCGGAGTCGTGCCGCGCATCAAAAACGGCCAGCAGTGTCCCTTTGTTGGTCGTGGCCAGGCCTGGAATCCGCGAAGTGTGCACCCCATCCTGCCCATGAAGCCGCACCGCGGCGCCCATGCGGAGCGGCTGCTGCCCGCCCACCGCTTCCGGGCGAATCCGCGTCTTCCCCAGGCTAACCCTCAGACAGGATACGCCTATTTGGTGAGTCAGATCCGCAGAAGGTGAAAGTTCAAATGATACCCAGAACGTGTGTGTTCCCCGGGGAAGGCGCAGTCTCCCCGGGATCCGGTTCTTTTTCCCCGCGCCGGAAACCGTTCCAAAGAGGGTTACCTGCTTATCTTTGGTATCCAGCTGCAGACCCCCTTTTTCCCGCCGGTCGTAATAAATCCGGATTGCGCTGATGTCTTCCGGTCGGGTGGTCCCTTCGGTTCCGATTAGAAATCCGGTTAATGAAGTCTCCCGGTTCGCCTTAACCCTGACCCGAAGGACAGGGTTGTCCGGCTTGTATTTGAGCACAGGCAGTTGAAACCATTCCTGTACTACTTCCGCGGGTCTGTTTGAATGCGCCAATCCATCCGGATGCGTAGATCCGTCTAAATACAAAGCGCTGTCAGCCGCCGCGGCACCGGGCCGGGGAACGGTAAGTATAAGGAGGTTGAAACACAGGAATAACAGGAAATGCTTCGTAGAACATCTATTCATATTGGCTCTCTCTAATTCATTTCGTCAGTGCCAAACGGGTTAGCAACTGATCGCGCTCAGGTAATCTTGGTCCGGTTATCTAGTTCTAATGTAGAACATAATCGCTAAAGTAAGTCATTCTCCGAAATAAAACAAATTCGGGATAATTTTTCTTTAATATCTGCCTATCCTGGCCGGTCCCGTATCAAGGGCGGACACGGTGGCATCAAAACTCATGCGCATCAGCTCCAGTTTGACCTGCTGACTGGCCGGGTCGTCCCAGAGGTTTTCAAATTCTTCGGGATCCTTTCTCAAATCAAACAGTTCCCCTTTTTCATGCCCGTGGTAATTTACCAGTTTATGATTCCTCGTCCGGATCATGGTGGCATTGCTCACACGATCGCGGGGACCGCTTTTAAGTGTCTCGTAAAATTCGCTGCGCACATAGGGACGGAATTCATCCGGATCGGCCCGTCCTTCCAAAATGGGCAGGAGACTTTTGCCCTGCATGCGTGCCGGTACAGGCTCCCCGGTGATCTCCAGCAAGGTCGGGGCAATGTCGATCAGTTCCACCAGCGCGTTACTCTGCAATCCCTTCTTTATATGGCCTGGCCACCAAAAGATCAGCGGCACACGTACCAGCCCTTCATAGAAACGGCAACCCTTGTTTATCAGGCCATGGTCGCCCAGCATTTCACCGTGATCGGACGTAAAGATGATCAGGGTGTTGTCCAGCTGCCCCGAACGATCCAGGTGATCCAGCAGGCGGCCGATATTTGCATCGATCAGTTCGATCTCAGCCCAGTACCTGGCCTGCCGAACCCGGGCATCAATGCTGTCCGGATGCCTGGGAGTTGATTGAAATGTAACATCGTTAAATACACTTTTCTGTTTCAGGTCCGAATCGCGGAAGACCGGTCCTGGAAGCGATTCGATATCGAAACGATCCAGATAAGGATCAGGCGGGTTATTCGGTCCGTGTGGGGCATACATATTGAGGCTCATGAGCCAGGGGCCGTTGTGTTCCTGATCGATAAAGCGTATGGCCTCATTGGCAGCCCAGGTGGTTTGATCCAGGGCCACCTGCTGTTCTCCCGAAAGGGTTGGGATGTCCCCGTACCGGATACCCTGGTCTTTCAGCCATTTCAGGTAGTGGTTCTCCTCCCCGCCCTGGTGCGGCGAGTGACTGTAGGCGAAGAACCGGTACCCATCGTCCAGCGGCCTTTTTTCCGGCGTATGCATCTGGGCGGTGGAAAGATGAAGCTTACCCACCAGCCCGCAATCGTACCCGGAGTCCTTTAGCAGCTTGGTAACCAGCGGGGCCGTTTCCGGCCATCGCTCAGCTCCGTTCTTGGTGGCGTGCAGAGTGGAAGGATACATGCCCGTAAGAAAGCTGGCGCGACTGGGCGTGCATACCGGAGCAGTGCAATGAGCATAGTTGAAGGCCACTCCTTCGCGAACCAGCCGGTCCAGGTTCGGTGTCCGGATAAATTGGTTCCCAAGCGCATGAATCGTATTCCACCGTTGTTGATCGCTGCATATCCAGAGGATATTCGGTTTTTTTGATTCCGAGCCTGAAGGAGGGTCCCCTTCAGCGTGCGGCAATAAAGTGGTAAGCGTAAGGAAAAGCAGACCGGGGATGATCGTAAAAAAGCTCAGTCCTTTTGTGTTTTTTTTCCTTCTCATAATCCTATTTCTTAACAGCCTGTTCGGGCAAGGCGCCCTCCCAGCCCTCCGCCAGCATGGCACCCAGTCTTTCGACCACCGATGCATTTTCCGCTTGAGCTGCCACATTTTTCATTTCCATCGGGTCTTCGCGATGATCATACAGCTCACTTGCCTGCACTTCCCCGGTTTTAAAATCCTGCCACTCGGTATATCGGTAACGGTCGGTCCTGACCGAATAACCCATCACCTCCGGTTGATTCCGGTAGAACCAGGGCCGGGGGAACTGGCTGAAAGCGGCTTTTTTCCAGGCACGTTCAGGGTTTTCGAGCACCGGTTTGAGACTGATCCCTTCCAGGCCTTCGGGAATTCCCAAACCGGCCAGATCCGCAAGTGTCGGATACAGGTCCACCAGCTCGGCGAGCGCGTTGGTTTGTACTCCGCTTTGGTATGCTCCCGGGGAGGAAATAATCAGCGGTACGCGGGTATCCAATTCAAAATTCGTGGTCTTGGTCCAGAGCCCGTGCTCCCCCAGGTGAAATCCGTGATCGCTCCAAAGCACAACGATGGTGTTGGAGCTTAATCCAAGTGTGTCCAGTTCATCCAGCAGCCGGCCGATCTGCGCATCGATGTAGGTGGTGCTCGCGTAATACCCTTGGATCAACCGGCGTACGGTGGCCTCGTCCAGCGGGCCCTCATCGGGGACATCCGAGTAACCCCGAAGCTCATTGGATGGGTGCATGGCAAGGACCGGCACGTCTTCCGGCGCATCGGGATTGGAAGGGAGCGGCATTTCCATCCCATCGTACATCGCCCAGTAGCGTTCAGGCGCACTGAATGGCAAATGGGGACGTCGCAACCCCACGGCGAGAAAAAACGGGCGGTCGCTGATCTCGCGGAGCACCCGCAAGGCGGCATTCCCCACCCGCCCGTCCACGTATGCGCTGTCGGGAACGTCCGCCCGTTCGGTAGCGGCCGCTTTCCAGCTCCCTTTCCGGTTCAGGTTGCTGTTTAGCACGTATTTTGGCCCGGCCTTCCCCGTAACGGCCAGGGTTTCAGGGGCCGACCAGGAAATGGAATCCTGCGCCGCGGCGGGATCGTGATAAATCTTGCCTACGCAGCGAGCCTGGTAACCGTTCTCCTTAAAATATTGCGGCAAGGTAACCACGTCGGGCAGCGCCTCCCGGAAATGTGTGCTTAAATTCCAGACTTTCGTCGCGTCGGGACGGCGCCCGGTCAGGACCGAAGCGCGGGATGGGTTGCAGACAGCCTGCTGGCAATAGGCCCGGTTAAACAGGACCCCACGCCGGGCAAGGCGGTCGATGTGGGGCGTAATGGCAAGGGCATCCCCGTAGCATCCAAGGCGGGGACGCAGGTCATCCACCGCAATAAACAATACGTTCGGCCGAGCCAGGCCTGAATCGCTTGCCTGGGCCGGGCGGGCTGAATCCCTGCCCATGCAGCCGGTGAGTACGGAAAGCAGCATCCACGACCCGATCGCAGTCACCTGGAGTCGAAGGGACCTTTTCATTGCATTAAATTTTTACTCGTCACTTCGGCATGGGCCCAAGGAACTTAGGTTAGTAAAGTAGTTATGAACTACATATTAACAAAAGTAGGAAATTATTTCTTTCCTGCAAAAAATAAGGCAATGATTCGGGCGTGTTTATCGAAGCCGTTCGAAATGCGGCCTGAGATGCTCCTTCATGCCGCGACGAAAATCATCCGGGGTGCCCGTCCGCAGGATATCGACCAGGTCGCCGTGGGTGATGGATCCCACTTCGGCCTCCCCGCTGTTTTTGATCTCTTCGGCCACCACGTACTCGAACACCGGCAGGAGCATGCTTTGAAAACGCATGAAGGTATTGTTGCCCGTCATCCGGTAAAGCTTTCCATGAAAGGCGATCTCGTGCTTCACCCGAAAAGGTTGCTGTTTCTTGTTGACTTCGTTGCGGACGATGGTTTCCAGTTCCTCGATATCCTGGACTGTTTTGCGTTTATAGAGCAGATCGGCCAGGCCCATTTCAAGCACCAGCCGAAGTTCAAAAATATCCCGCAGGGTATCCTGGTCGAGGATCAACGGATCCAGGACGCGTTCGAACGCGCCGAGCACGTCGGGATTGGCCAGGATCATGCCCCGCTTTTTCCGCGATTCGATCATTCCAAGCATCCGGAGCCGGCTAAGCGCCTCGCGTACCACGTTGCGGCTAACCCCCAATGCGGCGGCCAGTTCGGTTTCCTTCGGCAGGGCATCACCGGGCTTGAATGACTTCTTTTTCAGGTATTCGCGTAAATGCAGCTCCACAACGTCTGCCATTGTTTTTGTGGAAATTCGTTCAAGGTCTTTGCTGAGGTCGTTATCGGACATGGTCCATGTGTTTAATACGAAGATACGTCAAATATTGTCATTTTTCCGGAACCGCCAAAAACGCCTTCGGGCGATAAATCAGTTTTTCCTGGGCCGGCGAAATAGGCTCCGGCCGAAGCCGGCTGATCAGGTAACCCGTGAAAAAGGTGACCAGGGCGGCGATGGCGCTGTACCACATATAGGCCGTCTGCGTAAATGCAGCCGTGGTCAGGACAGCGAGAAATCCAATGAAGAACCCCCCAAGGGCGCCGCGTGCCGTGGCCCTGCGGGTAATCATTCCCAGCAGGAACAGCCCCACCAGGCTGCCGCCAAAAAAATTGATCGTGGCCATGGCAGTTTCCAGAATATTCCCGAAGAGCCCTCCGAGACAAGCGAGCAGTGTTGCAACGACACCGAAAACGAGCGTGGTTACGCGCGCTGTTTTCACACCGGCCTCCCGCCCGCTAAACCGCTGATAAAAATCGGACAGGGATACCGTGGTGAGCGAATTCAGCACCGAACTGATCGTCGACATGGCCGCCGCGAACAATCCTGCCAGTAGAAAGCCCCGCAGACCGGCCGGAAGTTCTTCCATGACGAATCGGACGAATACTTCGTTTCCCGGAATATCGGTATTGCCGGTCTGTTCGTAAAAGGCAAAGATCGATATGCCTTCGAAAAAGATCAGGAAGCCCAGCACGGTGGCGACGACCATGGACGAAATCAGCGCAAGGATGGATCTTTTCAGCGAGCGGGTCGTGAGAAAACGCTGCAGTTCCGACTGGTCGGTCCCGAATTGGGAGATCATCAGGAACGTGCCGCCAATGATCCCGTTCAGGATTGTATAGGTATCGGTTAAGCTCCAGGAATAGTTGAAATAGCGAAAACGGCCGTGTTCCATGCCGGTGGTCATAACCGTTTCCAGCCCGCCTTCGACCCGGAAAAAGACTGTTCCGATGACCAGGAATATCCCTCCGAGCATAATGACGAGCTGCAAGGTATCTGTCCAGATAACAGATTTGATACCGCCGAGCAGGGTGTACAAGGTGGTCGCAACTCCGGTGATCAGCACAATGTAGATGATATCGATGCCTGTCACCACTTCCATGATCAGCGCCGGCGCGTAGATCGCGATGGCCAAGTAACAGCACTTGAATACAAGGAATATCCCGCTGGCGATCAGCCTTGCTGCCGTATTGAAGCGCCTTTCCAGGTATTCATAGATGGAGTAAAGCTGCAGATTATAAAAGAACGGCAAAATGATCACGCAGATCACCAGCAAGGCGATTGGAAGTCCGAGCCGGTATTGCAGGAATGAAAAATCGCTGCTGAAACCCAATCCCACCCCGCCTATGTAGGAAATCGCGCTTACGACCGTGGCGATCCCCGAAAAGGCGGCCGCCCACCAGGGAATGTTGCGGCTGCCCAGGAAATAATCTTTCAGGGAACGCTGGGACGTACTGAAAAAGCTTCCGATCAGAAAAACGATCAAAAAATAGCCAGCCAGAAAAATGTAATCCAAAACGTGCATCGCTGTGTTTTTGTCAGGCTTTCAGCGCCAGGTGGATGCTTAGATTGGCCGTGGCGGGGACGGCGGCCGCTGACTCATCTTCCGCCTCACTGCGCTGCTGCACCCGGCCTTTCAGCCGCAGCCATCCGCCGAAATGCCGCACTTTAACAAAATAATGTCCCACCTCACCGAGCGCCGGAAAGGCCGTGCCTTCGTCCATCCAGTTCACCCCATCGGCCGATATCTGGACGCGGACATTCAATACCGTGCCCGCCTGGGGCAACGATTCAATGGTCAGAAAAAAAATAGCTTCCCCTGCCCAGGCCCCTTCCATTGGATGGGTATCAAAATCGCCGGTAAAATCTTTTCGTTGTTCGACCGTGGTGGTCATAAATTGCCTCATCATTTTGCCTGTCTTAACCTATGCCATTGAAATAACGACCGAATCAACAAACAAAAACGCCCGCCGGTCGGTATCGGTCTCGACCCATATCACCGGGTTCAGCAACCCTTCGATCCGCGCATACGGCGGCGATCCGCCAGGCGACAGGCCCCGCAGATCAAATACTCGGTCACGCGACTGGAATTCCACATATTCTTTTTTCTCCATGTCGTAGAGCAGCCGCAGGTAAATCCAGTTGATTTTGTCGTCGCTCTCGTTATAACAGAGTTCCTGCCGGCCGTCAGGAACGAATTGGAATCCATCCGTGGATCCGTCATCGTAGCGTCTCCCGTACCAGATCGGATCAATTCCGCGCTTGCACCAGTCGCCGCTGGTCCCGTAAGCCCATTCCTCGTCACTGACGTCCGAGGCGGACATGTATTGCCACTGCTTTTTCATTTCACCGTTTACGGAATTCAGATAGCGCAGGCCCACGAAACTCCGCGATTCCGCGTCCTGCAGATCGAAACAAATCCCGAATGCGCGGATGTCCTTTTCGCTCAAACCCCAGCGGTCCTGCTCGGGGGTGTATGCATACCAGGTCTCAAACTGCAGCAGGCCTGGCTTACGGTGCGTGGTCATCCGTTTGATCGCATGGCTGATACTTCCGGGAGCGGGGGGCTGCAGGTAAGGAGCCGCCACCGGACGGGTAGCCAGTTTCAGTGAATAGGTACCATTCATAGAGCCATGGGTACCCGGGAACCGGAACGTGGCGCTGCTGAGCATAATGGGTCCCCACTGGGTTTTCTCCACGATGCTGTCGCGCACGCCTAAATTTTCCAAGGTATAATTCGGCATCAGGTTCAGCCAGCCGCAGGGGCCGCGATCAAAATCGTCGTAGCAAAGGATATGTCCAAGCGGTTGGAACTTAGCCAGCTCCCCGTCATAAGCCAATGTTCTTTCCATTTTTAATGAGTTGCTGATCCGTCTGTAACCTCAACGAAGTTTTATCCTTTGGGATCTATCTCTGACAGCTTAAAGCGGACGCTCACAACGGAATTCTTCTCCGGCCCCGGCCGGTACTTGATATAGGTAGTAGCCACGAACGTCCCGTCGGGGAGCAGTTCCAGGCCGGGATAACCGCAGTCAGCACCCTTGTAGCTATGCAGCAGTTTCACCCGGTACTGGCCTTTTCCCTGCCCCACGATATTCCCATAGCTCCCCACCCAGGCCACGAAATGATCACGCGTTGGGCTTCCCTTTTCCGTATCGCGGAAAACAATCACCAGCCTTCCGTCCGGCGCGTACCGGGCTTTGTGGCGGTCGCCATGGAGTCCTGCGGGAAGAGATTTGGGTTCAGACCACGTCCTTCCTTCGTCGTCACTGGTCATGTAAAGCGCGATCCGCTTTGCATTTTCACGCAGCAGGCAAAGCAGCTGCTTTCCGTCCGGAGACCGGATGAGCTCGGGTTCGCAGGGTTTCAGGCCCGGCAGGTCCGCCACCGTCTCATAGGGACTCCAGGTAAAGCCGCCGTCTTCAGAAAAACTTTGTACAACAATGTTCGATCTTTTTTCGGTTTGCTCCCCCGGCCGGCGGATATTGGTCATGGCTAGCAGCTTCTTTCCGCCGTGCACAGGCGTTATCGTGCAGAAGGGCATGACCGACGGCCCCAGGTGGTTGCTTTCCATCGGGCTCCAGGTGGATCCTTCGTCTTCGGAAACCGCCTGGTACATACTCCCATCGGGTCCTTCCCCGGCGAATACGAACAAACGATACCGGCCCTGGGGATCCGGAAGACGGTAAATGGTTGGACAATTACGGACCGACGACCAGTTTTCCGGTACGTCCAAAAGTGGACTCCAGGTCAGTCCGCCGTCCACGCTGCGCTTCATCGGGCCGCATGGCCCTCCGTGATTGTAAGTCCAGACACAATACATGGTTTTTCCGTCAGGTAGCAGCACGGTGGTAGGATGTCCCTGATAGATATCTTCGGTACCCCGGGCGACTACTACCTGTCTGCCGGTGTCGGCCGAGAGGTCGATCAGCGGAATCGAATCGATCGTAAACGGGCCGGCTGCTTCACCGTCGGTCCCCTTTCCGGGCTGATGGCAGGAAAAAATAAGAAGTGAGATAAGGAAAAAGGGAAGGCTGTTGTGTCTCATGGTTTGGGTCGTGTCGTAATCTGTTTAATTAGTTATTACCTCATGTACTACATATCAAATGTGGGAAGATTTTCCTTTTCCGCCAAACTATTTTACAAAAACAGGCAGAACAACATCAATATCCCCTTCTCAGGTCCACCAAATTCAGCGGTTTATCCCCGGCCAATACCCTGCTGAGGTTCTCCAGGAAAAAGGAGATTTTTCCCCGTTCTTCTTCGGCGGAACCGCCGCCGGTATGCTGGGTGAGGATCACATTCGGGCAGTTCCACAGCGGGCTGTCCACCGGCAGCGGCTCTTGGGCGTATACGTCCAAAACGGCCCCACCTATCCGCCGCTCCTGCAGGGCCCGCAGCAGGGCAGGCTCGTCTACCGTACTTCCCCTTCCGATATTTGCAACGATTGCATCGGGATGCATGGCCTGCAGCAAATCGGCCGAAACGAAACCTTTGGTCTTCACCGTACCCGGAAGCGTATTGATCAGGATGTCCGCTTCGGGCAGGGCCGCCAGAAGTTCCTGCTTAGTCCGGAAACGTGCCTCGGGATGAGTACGGCCATACAAGCTCAGCTCGCAGCGGAAACCCACCAGTATTTCGCGGATGGCCAGGGCAATGGTGCCGGTTCCCAGCAGGATCACTTTTTTCCCATGCAGCAGCTTCATCCGCGCTCTTAAGGCGCTCCCGATCCATTCTTTCCTGCTCTTCAGCAAAGTAAGCTCATCAATCTTGCGGTAAAGCGCCAAAATGCCGCCCACCACGGTTTCCGCACAGGGTCTTGCGAAGAATCCGTGAAGGTTGCTGACCGGGATGGACCGACCCAGCTGCTGGTATTCGCTGAAACCTGCCGAGTACAACTGAACCCATTGCAGGCGGATATCCTCCCCCTCAAGCCAGTCCGCCGGCGGATTGCCATACGCGTAATCAGCGCGGGCAAATTCCTCCCTGCGGGCAGGTCCGGTCAGTTCATCCAGGAAAACGGCCGTTGCTCCGGCGGGAAGCCTGCCGCGAAGGAACTTTTTGTTCTCCTCGCTTAGCAGGGCATGAATAAATAGTTTGATCGTTCTTTCGGACATGGCTTTTGTTCGACGATAACCGGTTAAAGATACAAGAACTTTATCTTTGCGGTATGCAACCGCTCAGACAAACCTTCCTGCGCTACAATGCGCAAACCTCCGATACCCCGCTCCTGCTTGAGTTCAGCCGGGCAGAAGGCGTGTTTCTCTACGATTCCCAGGGAAAGCAATACCTGGATCTGATCTCCGGAATCGGCGTCAGCAACGTGGGTCACGGGCACCCCCGGGTAGTAGCCGCTGTCCGGGAACAGGCTGGACGCTTCATGCACCTGATGGTGTACGGCGAGTTTGTCCAGGCTCCGCAGGTACGCTACGCCGAAAAGCTGGCCGGTTTGCTTCCCGAAAAACTTTCCTGTGTCTATTTTACCAACTCGGGCGCCGAATCGGTCGAGGGAGCACTGAAACTTGCCAAGCGATCTACCGGACGAAACGAAATTATCGCCTGCCGGAATTCATACCACGGCAGTACCCAGGGCGCCCTCAGCGTGATGGGCAATGAGGAATATAAACAAGCCTACCGCCCGCTGCTGCCCGGCATCCAATTCATCCGCTTTAACCGGCACAAGGACCTGTCGCTGATCCGGCCCGAAACGGCCTGCGTTATCCTGGAGACCATCCAGGGAGAAGCCGGCATCCGCGTTCCCGAAAAGGAATACCTGAAAGCCCTCCGGGCCCGTTGTCACGAAACCGGCACATTATTAATACTGGACGAGATCCAGACCGGCATGGGCCGCACCGGTTCCTTATTCGCTTTCGAACAATACGGAATTGAGCCAGATATCCTACTGACCGCCAAAGCGTTGGGCGGGGGGATGCCCCTGGGGGCCTTCATCGCCTCGCCCGCGATCATGCAACACCTGAGCTACGATCCGCCGCTGGGGCACATTACCACGTTTGGCGGGCATCCCGTGTGCTGTGCAGCCGGCCTGGCTGCCCTGGAAGTACTGCTGGAGGAAGACCTTGCGGCAAAAGCAAATGAAAAGGGAGGTCTGTTCCGTAAACTCCTGCAACACCCGGCCATCCGGGAATTCCGCGGCGCCGGATTGCTGATGGCGTTGGAATTTGAAAGCTTCGAACAAAATAAAGCGGTAATTGACCGCTGCATCGAAAAAGGCGTTATCACCGATTGGTTCCTGCACGATAGCCGGTCCATGCGCCTTGCCCCGCCGCTGACCATCCGCGAAGAGCAGATCCGGGATGCCTGCTCGGTGATCCTGGAAAGTATCGAGGAAGTAATTAACTAGGTCAGGTCATCCTGTTGCGCTTGACCAGGTACGCGTATAATACGGGATAGAAACCGGCGTTGATATCGGCCTCCACCAGGTCAATTCCATACCCGCCGCACCGGAGTTTCATTTCCTTGCGGAAGTGATCCATGGCCCGGCGATAGGATTGCTTTACCTCGTGGGGAAAGGCCTTCACTTCCTGTCCCGACTCCACGTCCACGAAGATGTAGGGGCGGTTGTCGTAATCGAACTCCATTTCGAGGCGGGCATCGTGCACATGGAACAGCACCACTTCATGCTTG